>NZ_JBSICA010000039.1:0-45744 GCF_058245595.1 Pseudomonas sp. UF-293
GCGTGTCAGTCAGCAAACTATTTGACTGAACCACCGCATTCGCGAGCAAGCCCGCTCCCACATTTTGATGCTGTGTCAGGGTTCCAGCCCGATGCGAAAGAACTCGCCGCCACTCCACACGCCCAACCAGCGCTGGCCATCGATCTCGCGGCTCACCGCCAGTTCCACCAACTGGTAAAACACATTGCGGTGAATCAGTGCTTCAAGGTTGCTGCGCACATGCACATAAGGCGCAGGCTCCTGGGTCTGAGGATCTATCTCGACACGGATCGGATGCTCAGCCCCCGCCTCGGCGGTTTCATCGACGTTGGTGGTAAAGCGCAGAACCTGCGCCTGGCCCTCGCCTTCCACTTCTACGGCAACCGCTATGAACGGCGCGTCATCGACCTTGATCCCGACCTTCTCGACCGGGGTGATCAGGAAGTAATCATCGCCGTCGCGGCGGATGATGGTGGAGAACAGTTTGACCATCGGCTTGCGCCCGATCGGCGTACCCAGGTAATACCAGGTGCCGTCGCGGGCGATGCGCATGTCAATGTCGCCGCAGAAATCCGGGTTCCACAAATGCACCGGTGGCAGGCCTTTGGTCTTGGGGATCTGCCCCAGCAGGTCATTGGCTGTTTGCGGGTCACTCATGGCGTACTCCTTGATTACTGGTCGCCGATCCCCAGCAGGCTGCGTGCGTATTGCGCCAGCGGCGGACCGATGAGGTCTTCGGGTTTGGAGTCATGGAACGTCAGTAAACCGCCACGACTCTTGATCCGTGCAGTATCAATCAAATACTGGGTGCTGGTCTCGATCAACATGATCTGAATCACGCCGCCATCGATACCGAGGCGATCCACGGCTTCCTGATCCAGCCACTCGTCGGAGTTGCCAATGCGGTCGTCAGCCTTGGCGAAACGTGTGTAGAGCAGGTAATGCGCGCCGGCATCCCGGGCTTCGCCCATGGCTTGGTCGAGGCCTTCCGGCGCACGGGCACGGCGGACCATCGGGAAGTATTCGACAAAGCCCTTGAAGGCTTCTTCGGCGACCACGTTCGGCCGTGGATAGGAACCACCCGGTGGCGCGAACGCGCCCTGGGCGATGAAGATGAACGAGTCCGGCTGAATGCGGATATTGTTCACCCGGCGGCTGTCGCTGTGGTCCAGAAACCCCGCATCGCTCATGTGATAGCGAGTGCCTTCGGCCATATCGCTGACATTCATGCAGCCGCCAAGTGCCAAAACGGCCAGCAGCAAAACCAGGCTACGCATCCTATTCCTCCAGAAGCCGGTGTCGGAAAACCGGCGAATGGCCGTTGGATGCAGCTTTTGCGCCAGCTCGGCAAATTCAGTGATAGAGGCATTCGCGAGCAGGCTCGCTCCCACAATTGAAATGCATTCCAAAGGTGGGAGCGACGGTGCGACGATTCGACCTGCTCGCGAAGGCGGTTAATCAGCCGCCAATGATCTTCATGACAGTAGCGCCGCCAGAGAACGCCACCTCCTGCTTGTCACCCAACGCCTTGACCAGCAAACGTTGCAGCGCCGGCAACGCCTGATGGCGCGGCTTGTCGAGCAGATCGCCGACATAGTGGCGGTTGCTCGACGACAGGCAGCCATGCAGCCAACCGGTCGAGGACAGGCGCAGGCGCGAGCAGGTGCGGCAGAACGGCACGCTTTCGTTGGCGATCACCCCGAAAGTGCCGCGACCGGGAATCGCGTAGCGTACCGCCGTGGCGTCCACCGGTGCGTCGGTCTGGGCGTATTCATAGCGCTCGCCAATCAGGCCGAGCAACTGCTCAAGGCTGACGAACTGCTGCAGGAAGGCATTGGAATCCTTGGCCAGGTGGCCCATGCGCATCAGCTCGATGAAGCGCAGTTCGAAGCCGCGCTCCAGACAGTAATCAAGCAACGGCATGACCTGATCGAGGTTTTGCCCGCGCAACGGCACCATGTTGACCTTGATCTTCATCCCGGCGGCGGCAGCCTGATCCATGCCATCGAGCACGCTGGCCAGATCGCCGCCACGAGCGATGCTGCGGAAAGCAGCGGCATCAAGCGTATCGAGGGAAACGTTGATCCGACGCAGACCGGCATCCACCAGCAACGGGAGTTTTTTCGCGAGGAGTTGACCGTTGGTGGTCAGGCTGATGTCGTCGAGGCCCATCTGGCCGACGGCAGTCATGAACGATTCGAGTTTGGGGCTGACCAGTGGCTCGCCGCCAGTGATGCGCAGGCGCTCGATGCCGGCCGCTTCGATCAGGTATTCGACGCCGCGTGCCATGGCTTCGGCCGACAGTTCATCCTGCGCAGCCACCAACCGTTTGCCGTTGGGCACGCAATAGGTACAGGCGTAATTGCAGGCAGAGGTCAGGCTGATGCGCAAATTGCGAAAACGCCTGCCTTGACGGTCAACGATCATGAAACACTCCGGCGAAAGAAAATCGAGCGAGCAAAACTTGACTGAGAAATCAGGTTTTAGCAAGCCCTAAGCCTGAGTATATTCCTGTGCTATTGCGCCATGTTGCGAAAACACGGCGCAATCAGCCCGCTGAATGACTTATGTGCTCGGCGTTTCCGGGTCGCGCTTGCGCTTGTTGCCCATGCGCACGCCGATGTCCATCAGGAACTGGAAGAAACCTTCCTGATCTTCCAGCACATTGCTCCAGAACGGCGAGTGATACAGCGCCACCGCGCCATGCACCAGCGCCCAGGATGCGCAGTAGTGGAAGTACGGCGGCACGTCTTCGAGCTTGCCTTCGCTGATGCGGCCCTTGATCAGCAGCGTCAGGCGTTCGAAGTTCGAGGCACGGATCTTGTGCAGCTCCTCGACCATCTCCGGCACCTGATTGCCCTTGACCACTTTCTCTTCGAGGCGGTCGAACAGACGATAGCGCTGCGGGTCGCGCATGCGGAATTCGAAGTAGGCGCGCGACAGCGCTTCCTTGTCCTTGTCGACATCCGCCGAATGCAGCAGCTCGTTCAGATCGCGCTCGTAGTCGAGCATCAGGCGCAAGTAGATCTCGGCCTTGGATTTGAAGTGCTTGTAGATCGTGCCTTTGCCGATACCCACGGCATCAGCAATCATCTCGACGGTGACACTGTCTTCACCCTGGTCGAGGAACAGCTTGAGCGCGGTATCGAGAATTTCCTGCTCGCGGCGACGAAATTCACGGACCTTACGAGGTTCTTTATGCATAAGAAAAAGGTCTGAAGGGTCAAAATTCGAAGCCGCGTATTATGCCTAACTTGCACAAAAAAGCACGGTTCATCGACCAAATCTGTGTTTCTTGTTCATTTTGAGAACGATTGGAGTGCAATGAGAACTCAACTGAAGCAAACGTATTCCAAATTTGTTTAAAAACCCCGACCGGCTCACTGGACTGCACGCCAGACTGATCAATACTTGAACTGTCGGGCGACATCTCCCCCAAGTGTCGTGCCGGTAAAGGTACCAACGGACCGCGTGCCTTTGTTTTACTCCTAATGGTCTTAACCCGGATTCACCCCCCAGAACCCGGGTTTTTTTTGCCTGCGATTTGGCCAGCCGTCACAGGGCAGATTTAACACTCGCCAGCGGGAACAAGCGCTTGAAGTTTTCCGTGGTCTGCTCGGCAAAGCGCTCGTAGTTCTCACCACGCAGCATCGCCAGAAACTCCGCCACTTCGCGCACGTACTGCGGCAGGTTCGGCTTGCCGCGATACGGGATCGGCGCCAGGTACGGCGAGTCGGTTTCCACCAGCAGGCGATCGGCCGGCACTTTACTCGCCACATCACGCAGGGCGTCGGCATTGCGGAACGTGACGATGCCCGACAGGGAAATGTAATACCCCATGTCCAGCGCCGCTTTGGCCATGTCCCAGTCTTCGGTGAAGCAATGCAACACGCCGGCCTGAGGCAGCGCCGCTTCGCGCAACAGTTCAAGGGTGTCGGCACGGGCGCCGCGAGTGTGGATGATCACCGGTTTGCCGGTCTGCTGCGCCGCTTGCAGGTGCAGGCGAAACGATTCCTGCTGCAACTCGGCGGCTTCCGGCTCGTAGTGATAATCGAGGCCGGTTTCGCCGATCGCCACCACTTTCGGGTGATTGAGTTCGTGCAGCAGCCAGTCCAGCGCCGGTGCCGCGCCCGGCTGCACATCCAGCGGATGCACGCCGACCGAGCAATCAACGTCGGCATACCGCTCGGCGAGGGCTTTGACGTCGGCGGCGTTGTCGGCACTGACGCCGATGCACAGAAAGTGTCCGACCCCGCGCTCGCGAGCCGCAGCGAGTGCGGCATCCAGCGAGCCGTCATGGGCGGCGAGGTCGAGACGATCAAGGTGACAATGGGAATCTACGAGCATAAAAAGGACTGCAACTTACATCGTATGAGTGGGACGGTCGGATTTCAGCGCTCCGGCCAGATGAGTTTCTATGCGACTGCGCGCAGTGTCGTCGCCGTCGTTGAATTGCACACCGACACCGGCGGCGCGATTGCCTTGTGCGCCTTTGGGAGTGATCCAGGCAACTTTGCCGGCGACGGGAATTTTTTCCGCTTCATCCATCAGGTGCAAAAGCATGAACACCTCGTCGCCCAACCGGTAGCTTTTGTTGGTCGGGATGAACAGACCACCATTCCTGATGAACGGCATGTAGGCGGCGTAAAGCACCGACTTGTCCTTGATGGTCAGGGACAAGATGCCGTTACGCGGCCCCGGGCTAACAGGCTCAATCATGTTCACCTCCACTGCTGATCTTCAGAGTCTAGGTACACATTCTTATCTTTGACCAGGCAATCCCACCCATTGCACCAACAATGCTTCCAGCAGCAAGGCCGGATTGAGGTTGGCCTTGCTCAACACTTTCTGCCGTTGGGCGAGAATCCAGTCCTGAATATCCAGCACTTTGCCCTGCGCGCTTTTCTGCGCCAGGTACTGCACGACCTTGCGCATATCGGCCAAGCCGAGGCCGGCTTCGTCCTGAGTCAGTTGATAACGCAGGATCAGGCTCGACCAGTCGCAGAACCAATCGAACAGGCGCAGCATCGGAATGCTTTTCCACTCTTCGGCCAATTGCGTCGGCGATTGCTGGCCCTTGAGCAACTTTTTTACGCCTTCGACCACTTTTGCACGCTGTTCACGTACGCCCTGGGATTGCAGGCTGACCGCCATCAGCGGCGAACCGGCGGCCAGCGTCAGCAGTTCGACGCGCTCTTCTTCCGCGCAATCCGGCAGCGCCTGGGCCAGCCATTGCAGACTCATCGCCTCGCCCGGCAGCGGGCAGGCCTGCTGTACGCAGCGGCTCTTGATGGTTGGCAACAAACGGCTCGGCTGGTGACTGACCAACAGCAGAACCGTGTCGCCGGACGGCTCTTCAAGACTTTTGAGCAAGGCGTTGGCAGCATTGATATTCATCGACTCGACCGGCTCGATCAACACCACTTTGCGCCCGCCAAGCTGCGCGGTCTGCACGACGAAACTGACCAGATCACGAACCTGATCGACCTTGATCGCCTTGTCCGCCTCTTCCGGCTCGAGAATGTAATTGTCCGGATGACTGCCGGCCTTGAGCAGCAGACAGGATTTGCACTCGCCGCACGCCTCAGGCGTGGGGCGCTGACACAGCAGGCTGGCCATCAAGCGCTCGGCAAGCGCACGTTTGCCGATACCGGCCGGACCGTGCAGCAGATACGCGTGGGCATGCTGACTGCGTCCGGCCAGTTGCTGCCAAAGGCTGTCCTGCCATGGATAGGCCTCAGCCACGGGCCAGCTCCAGCAGGTTGGGCAACAAGGTATCCAGCGACTGCTGAACCTTGTCCAATGATTGACCGGCATCAATGCGCACGTAGCGCGCCGGGTCGGCTTCAGCGCGCTTCAGGAACGCATTGCGCACGTTCTCGAAAAACGCCCGGCCTTCGAGTTCGAAACGGTCCAGGCGACCACGGGCACTGGCGCGGGCCAGACCGATCTCTACGGGCAGATCGAAAATCAGTGTCAGATCGGGCCGCAAGTCGCCCTGCACGAACGTTTCCAGGGCGGCGATGCGCTCCAGCGACAAGCCACGACCGCCGCCCTGATAGGCGTATGTCGAGTCGGTGAAACGGTCACACAGCACCACTGCGCCACGGGCCAGCGCCGGGCGAATCACCTCTGCCAGATGCTGGGCGCGTGCGGCGAACACCAGCAGCAGCTCGGCGTCCGGGTGCATCACTTCGTCGGCCGGGGTCAGCAACACGTCACGAATCCGCTCGGCCAGTGGCGTACCGCCAGGCTCACGGGTCAGCAGCACTTCGATACCGGCGGCGCGCAGGCGCTCGGCGAGGTATTCGCGGTTGGTGCTCTTGCCCGCGCCTTCCGGGCCTTCCAGGGTAATAAACAAGCCAGTCACAGGCAGTCCTTCATCAAAGTCATTGCGCGTTCTGTGGTGCAGCGGCGTCCGGTTCCGGGGCTGGCGCAGGTTCTTGCGGCGGCACTTGCGGCAGCGCCTCGGGCGCGGTGTTCGGCGAGGCCGCCGGAATCGCCTCATCGGTGGCCGGCGCGGTTACTGGTGCCGGGCTGGAACGGTAATCGGCACGGCGCTTGAGCTGGTATTCGCGCACCGCGTTGTTGTGCGCATCCAGATCATCGGAAAACACATGGCTGCCATCGCCACGGGCAACGAAATACAGGCTGCTGCCTTCCACCGGGTTGAGCGCAGCATGAATCGCTTCGCGCCCGACCATCGCAATCGGGGTAGGTGGCAAACCGGGAATAACGTAGGTGTTATAGGGCGTCGGCTCTTTCAGGTGGGCGCGGGTCAGTTTGCCCGTGTAGCGGTCGCCGAGGCCATAAATCACCGTCGGATCGGTCTGCAACTGCATGCCCAGCGCCATGCGCCGTACGAACACACCGGCAATCTGCCCGCGCTCCTGCGGAACGCCGGTCTCTTTTTCGACCAACGAGGCCATGATCAGCGCTTGATAAGGTTCGCTGTAAGGCACATCGGCAGAACGCTGCGCCCACTCTTTGGCGAGCACCTCGTCGAGACGGTCAAAGGCTTTCTTCAGCAGCTCGGCATCGGACATGCCGCGTACGAAACGATAGGTGTCCGGGAAAAACCGGCCTTCGGGGAACAAGCCCTTGTGGCCAATCTTCGCCATGACGTCGCTGTCGCTCAGACCATTGAGGGTCTGCTCCAGCTTTTCATCCTTGGCCAAAGCGGCACGCACTTGATGGAAAGTCCAGCCTTCGACCAGGGTCAGACTGTACTGAACCACGTCGCCACGCTTCCACGAATCAATCAGACCGTTGACGGTCATACCCGGCTGCATGCGGTACTCGCCGCTGTGAATCGGTGTGCCGGCAAGATTGAAGCGCCAGTAGACGCGCAGCCAGAACGCGTCCTTGATGACGCCATCGGTTTCGAGTTCAAGGAAGGTACGGGTCGGTGTAGAGCCTTTCGGTACATCCAGCAGTTGTTCCTGCGGGATGTTCAGGGGCTGTTCCAGCGCCGAATGAATTTTCCAGGCGCTGGCGCCCAACAGCAGCCCTGCCAGAACCAGTCCGGTTTCCAGCAGCAGCAAAAGTTTACGTCTCACGAATCAAGCATCCAGTAGCGCGCGGGCAATGGTTTGCAGTTTACGGGTGAGCGGGCCAACCGGCCAGCTCAGTGCAGCACAGGCGCGTACCGGCCAGACGCCATAAACGCTGTTGCAGACAAACACTTCATCAGCCCATTGCAGCTGTTCGAGGCTGATATCGGCAATTTGGGTGGGGATGGCCAGTGACTCGGCCTGAAACAATATTTCCGCGCGCATCACCCCGGCAACGCCGCAGCGCTTCAAGTCAGGCGTCATCAGCCCGCCGTCACGCACCAGGAAAATATTGCTGAACACGCCTTCGACGACGCGCCCGGCCTGATCGAGCATCAAGCCTTCGGCATGCTCGCTGTCCTGCCATTCGGCGCGGGCGAGCACCTGTTCCAGTCGATTCAGATGTTTGAGCCCGGCCAGCAGAGGTTGCGTGGACAAGCGGGTGGTGCAGGGAAACAGGCGGATGCCATGCTCGGCGTGAGCAGCAGGATAAGCCGCCGGCGGGCTGCCTTGCAGAATGCGTCGGCCCTGCGCCGCAGGGTCGGGCGCATAACCGCGCAAGCCATCGCCGCGAGTGAGGATGAGCTTGAGTACGCCCTCCTCCATCGCTGCCGCGTAGCTGAGCAGCTCACGGCGAATCAGCTCGAGATCGGTCGCGATGGCCAGACGCGCGCAGCCATCAGCCAGACGCGCCAGATGCCGATCCAGCAGGATCGGCTGACCATTGTGCACAGCAATGGTCTCGAACAGACCATCGCCGTAAGCCAGGCCGCGATCTTTCAGCGACAGCGCGTCAGCCGGTTGACCGTCGACCCAGCTGTCCATCAGCCGGCGAACCGGCGGAACGCCAGCGTACCGTTGGTGCCGCCAAAACCGAATGAGTTGGACAGCACGACATCGATGTCCATGTTGCGCGCAGTGTGCGCAACGAAATCGAGATCGCAGCCTTCATCCGGCTCATCGAGGTTGATGGTCGGCGGCGCCACTTGGCTGTTGATCGCCAGCACGCTGAAGATCGCCTCGACTGCGCCCGCTGCACCCAACAGGTGACCGGTCATCGACTTGGTCGAGCTGACCGCCAGCTTGTAGGCGTGATCGCCGAACACCGACTTGATCGCATTGGCTTCGGCAAGGTCGCCGGCCGGGGTCGAAGTGCCGTGGGCGTTGATGTACTGCACTTGATCGACATTGATCTTCGCGTCACGCAAGGCATTGGTGATGCAGCGCGCGGCACCGGCGCCGTCGGCGGGTGGCGAGGTCATGTGGAATGCATCGCCACTGGTGCCGAAACCGATCAGTTCGGCGTAGATCGTTGCACCACGGGCCTTGGCGTGTTCGAGCTCTTCGAGAACCAGAGCTCCAGCACCGTCGGACAGAACGAAGCCATCACGACCCTTGTCCCACGGACGGCTGGCGCGGGTCGGCTCGTCGTTGCGCGTCGACAGCGCACGGGACGCCCCGAAGCCGCCCATGCCCAGGCCGCAGGCGGCCATTTCTGCACCGCCGGCAATCATCACGTCGGCTTCGTCGTACATGATGTTGCGCGCCGCCATGCCGATGCAGTGCGTGCCGGTGGTGCATGCGGTGGCGATGGCGTAGTTGGGTCCCTGTGCGCCCAGATGGATCGACAGGAAGCCGGAAATCATATTGATGATCGAGCCAGGCACAAAGAACGGAGAGATCCGTCGCGGACCGGTCTCGTGCAGGGTGCGGCTGGTCTCTTCGATGTTGGTCAGACCGCCAATCCCCGAACCCATGGCCACGCCAATGCGCTCACGGTTGGCATCGGTGACTTCCAGACCGGCGTTGCGCACGGCTTGAAAGCCTGCGGCGAGGCCGTACTGAATGAACAGGTCGAGCTTGCGCGCTTCCTTGACCGACAGGTATTCCTCGACATTGAAGCCTTTGACCGAACCGCCAAAGCGGGTCGAATAGGCAGAAAGGTCGGTGTGTTCGATCAGACCAATGCCACTGCGGCCAGCCAGAATGCCCTGCCAACTGCTCGGCACATCCGTGCCCAGTGGCGACAACATACCCATACCGGTGACTACGACGCGTCTACGCGACACAGCACTCTCCTTTTTCAAATGACGACTTTGCATCAGGCCTAAAGAAAAAACCGCACGCCATGATGGCAGTGCGGTTTTTCCATGACAGCAAGCAACGATTACAAACTATTACGCCTGGTGGCTGGTAACGTAGTCGATTGCAGCTTGTACAGTAGTGATCTTTTCAGCTTCTTCGTCAGGGATTTCGGTCTCGAATTCCTCTTCCAGAGCCATCACCAGCTCAACGGTGTCAAGGGAGTCGGCACCCAGGTCTTCTACGAAGGAAGCGGTGTTGACCACTTCTTCTTCTTTAACACCCAGTTGCTCGGCAACGATTTTCTTGACGCGCTCTTCGATGGTGCTCATACCTTGTTTTCACTCCTAATGGACAAATTCAGGCAGCTGGCCAGTGGGTAAGTGTATAGAAAGCCTTTTCAGTTTTTCAACTGAAAGCTTCACTCCTCAAACCCTGCGACCCTCTGCCTATAAATAGATTGCAGCTTTATAACGGATTTTAGACAGCTCGTATGACATTTTTTTGAAGCAATCCGTCACATTTTACTTACATGTACATCCCACCGTTCACCGGGATTGTAGCCCCGGTAACGTATGCCGCACCGTCGGATGCAAGAAAAGCGACCACGGACGCGATCTCTTGAGCTTGCCCCAGACGACCCAGCGGAATCTGCGTCTGCAAGGCTTCACGCTGTGCTTCAGGCAGTTCGCGGGTCATATCGGTGTCGATGAACCCTGGGGTTACCGAGTTGACCGTAATCGAACGCGAACCGACTTCACGCGCCATCGCCCGACTGAAACCTTCCAGACCGGCCTTGGCGGCTGCATAGTTTACTTGGCCGGCGTTGCCCATGGCACCCACCACCGAACCAATACTGATAATCCGACCCCAACGCGCTTTGGTCATGCCACGCAAAACGCCTTTGGACAGGCGATACAGACTGTTCAGGTTGGTATCGATCACGTCGTACCACTCGTCGTCTTTCATGCGCATCATCAGGTTATCGCGGGTGATACCGGCATTATTGACCAGAATCGCCACCGGCGCACCGAACTGCTCCTGAATGCCCGCCAGTACCGCGCTGACCGATTCGTCGCTGGTGACATTGAGTTCGAAACCGGCACCCTGGATACCGTTTTCCTTCAGGGTCGCGGCAATGCGCTCGGCGCCCGACGCGGAGGTCGCGGTGCCGACAACGATGGCGCCTTGACGACCCAGTTCCAGCGCGATGGCCTGGCCGATACCGCGGCTTGCACCGGTGACCAGTGCAACTTTACCTTGCAGACTCATGCAAGTTTCTCCTGATTCAGGCCTGCGCTGCGCGAGCGGCAGCGAAGGCGTCTGGGGTATTGAGATTGGAAGTCGAAACGCCTTCGGCGCAACGCTTGTTCAGACCAGCGAGGACTTTGCCCGGGCCGCATTCGACCAGATTGGTCGCGCCCTTGGCGGCCAAAGTCTGCACCGATTCAACCCAGCGCACTGGCTTGTAGAGCTGTTCGAGCAGATCACGCTTGAGGGTTTCCAGATCGACCGGCACTTGAGCGCTGACGTTCTGCACTACCGGGATCTGCGGCGCCTGCCAGTCGATGGCGGCGATGGATTCGGCGAAGCGCTCGGCAGCCGGACGCATCAGCTCGCAGTGCGACGGCACGCTCACCGGCAACGGCATGGCGCGTTTGGCACCACGGGCCTTGCAGCCTTCGATGGCGCGCTCGACAGCCGCCTTGGTACCGGCGATCACTACTTGGCCCGGCGAGTTGAAATTCACTGCGCTGACGACTTCGCCTTGCGCCGCTTCGGCGCAGGCAGCCAGCACGTCGGCATCTTCCAGGCCGAGGATCGCGGCCATGCCGCCCTGCCCGGCCGGCACCGCTTCCTGCATCAACTGACCACGGCGCTCAACGAGCTTGACCGCGTCAGCCAGTGTCAGGCTGCCGGCAGCGACCAGCGCGCTGTATTCACCCAGGCTATGGCCGGCGACAAACGCTGGACGCGCGCCGCCTTCGGCCAGCCACAGACGCCACAGGGCGATCGATGCGGTCAGAATGGCCGGTTGGGTTTTGTCGGTTTGATTGAGCAGCTCTTCCGGGCCCTGCTGGGTCAGTGCCCACAGGTCGTAGCCCAGCGCAGCAGAGGCTTCTTGAAAGGTTTCGAGGATCAGCGGATGTTGCGCGCCCAGCTCGGCCAGCATGCCGAGGGACTGCGAACCCTGTCCTGGAAAGACGAATGCGAGGGAAGCAGACATGTAACAAGCCCCTAATGATCTTGTCGTCGGAAAATAACGCCCCGTTGGGGACGCCAGAAACTGACAGTTTGGATGGCCCTTTGAACCGGGCGGTCACATTTAAGCATTGTCCGACGAAAACGCCTAAGACAACAGTTCCTCCAGACGACCGTGGAGACGCTCGGGCAGGTTCTCCTGAATCTCGATCAGCGCCCGCTGAATCGCACTCTGAAAGCCCTGCACGCCGGCCGATCCGTGGCTTTTCACGACGATGCCCTGCAAACCGAGAAAGCTTGCGCCATTATGTCGCGCCGGGGCCAGGTCGGCCTGCAGACGCTTCATCAACGGCAGCGCGAGAGCGCCGACAGCACGCGAAGCGAAGTTTTTCTTGAACAACGCCTCGATGCGCGCCGCAATCATCGTCGCCAGACCTTCGCTGGACTTGAGCAGGATATTGCCGACGAAGCCGTCACACACCACCACGTCGGCCTCACCGCGATACAAGCCGTCGCCTTCGATAAAACCGATGTAGTTGATCCCGCGCGCAGCCTGCAACAGCGTTGCGGCCAGTTTGACCTGCTGATTGCCCTTGATGTCTTCGGTGCCGATGTTCAGCAGCGCCACACGCGGACGGGCAATGCCCAAGGTCTGCGCGGCCACCGAACCCATCACAGCAAACTGCAACAGATGCTCGGCGCTGCAATCGACGTTGGCGCCAAGATCGAGCAACTGGCAATAACCGGTCTGCGTCGGAATGGCCGCGACCATGGCCGGACGATCAATACCGGGCAGCGTCTTGAGCACGAATCGCGACAAGGCCATCAACGCACCGGTATTGCCGGCACTGACACAGGCCTGCACCTTGCCATCGCGCAGGAGTTCCAGGGCGACACGCATCGACGAATCCGGCTTGCCACGCAGGGCCTGGGCGGGTTTTTCGTCCATGGTGATGACTTCGCTGGCCGCAACAATTGTCAGGCGCGCGCGATCGGCAGCCGACTGGCCGTGGATCAGTTCTTCAAGAAGGGAGGGTTGACCGACGAGGGTCAGATGCAGCGAGGGTGTAGCAGACAGGCAAGCAAGACTGGCCTGAACAATGCTGCGGGGACCGAAGTCCCCGCCCATTGCGTCAATCGCGATGACTTGAGCAGACAAGTGATTACTCGTCAGCGCCCTTGTCGATCACTTTACGGCCACGGTATACGCCTTCTGGCGATACGTGGTGACGCAGGTGAACTTCACCAGTGGTTTTTTCTACAGACAGGGTGCTAGCCTCGAGAGCGTCGTGCGAACGGCGCATGTCACGGGCAGAGCGGGATTTTTTGTTCTGCTGAACAGCCATAATTGATTAACTCCTAAACGTTTGGGTCACGCTTTAACTGCGCCAATACACTGAACGGGTTGGACCGCGTTACCTCGTCCTCGCTCGGTTCGGGCTCATCTGCTCCCGCCGGCTGCTGGCATTCTTCCGGATGATGAGCAGGCACAATGGGCAAGGCGAGCAGAAGCTCCTCCTCGATCAGTGACTGCAGATCCAATGGATCTTCGCCCAGTTCCAGCACGTCATAACCTTTCGGCAACGACTGGGTATTCGCACCCTCCTTCACCACCGCGTAACTGCATTCGCTGTGGATCGGCAGGGTGACCAGCTCAAGACAACGCTGGCAAACCATTTTGACTTCGGTGTCGATAAAGCTGTGGATCACCACAGACTTACGTTCATCTCGTTCAAAAACGAATTTGGCCTGCACCGTACCGACATCGTCGGAAAGCGGGTCGCAGAGTCTCTTCAAATCGGCCAGCAGCAGTTCACCTTGAAGGGTGGTGCCACGGTCAGCCAATTTGCGCGGGTCAACGTGAGGTGGAATCGGGTCATTCAACATAGGCGCAGCATTATAGGGATGCACCCACCCATGTCAAAGGAAATTGTGCCCTGTCCGTCACTTGCGCGCCTCCGCTAGAATCCGCACTTGCCTCAGGAGACGTCCATGCTGCCTTTATTACTCGCTTCAAGCTCGACTTATCGCCGCGAATTGCTCGCCCGCCTGCACTTGCCGTTCGTCTGCAGCTCGCCCGACATCGACGAAAGTCACCGCCCAGGCGAGTCCGCAATCGAGTTGGTCAAACGCCTCGCTGAAGAAAAGGCCCGAGCCCTGGCGGACAGCCACCCTGCTCACCTGATCATTGGTTCTGACCAGGCTGCCGTCCTGGGTGAACAGATCATCGGCAAACCGCACACCTTCGAAAAGGCCCGCGAGCAATTGATGGCGGCCAGTGGCGCGAGCGTGACCTTCCTGACCGGCCTGGCGCTGCTCAATAGCCAGACCGGCCAATGCCAGGTCGACTGCGTGCCCTTCACCGTGCACATGCGCCAGCTGGATCAGGCGCACATCGAGCGCTATCTGCGCATCGAGCAGCCGTACGACTGCGCCGGCAGCTTCAAGGCCGAAGGATTGGGTGTGAGCCTGTTTCAATCGACCGAAGGCCCGGACGCCACCAGCCTGATTGGCCTGCCGCTGATTCGCCTGATCGATATGTTGCTGGTCGAAGGCGTGCAAATCCCTTAAAAGCAAAAGATCGCAGCCTTTGGCAGCTCCCACACCGATTGTGCAAGAGCTGCGGCAAACTGCGATCTTCTGTCCTTGAAAAATTTACCGCAACGAAGGCCCGTGGAAACCCATCCACATCGCCAACTGCTCAGCCACGCTGGCACCGAGCTTTTTCGAGAAGCGATCGAACGGCGATTCCTGCACGGTGAAGTCCACCAGTTCCTTCTCGCCAATCACATCACGCGCCACCGAACTGGCACTGCCCAAGCCATCGATCAGGCCCAGCGGCAGCGCCTGCTCACCCGACCAGACCAGTCCGGAAAACAGCTCCGGATGCTCCTTGTCCTTCAGACGATCGCCACGGCCCTGCTTGACGCTGTTGATGAACTGCTTGTGCGTGGTGTCGAGCACGCTTTGCCAGAATGCGGTTTCTTCAGGCTTTTGCGGCTGGAACGGATCAAGGAACGCCTTGTGCTCGCCCGAGGTGTAGGTGCGACGCTCAACGCCGAGTTTCTCCATGGTGCCGACGAAACCGTAACCCGCCGCCGTCACGCCGATCGAGCCGACCAGACTGGCCTTGTCGGCGTAGATCTGATCCGCCGCGCTGGCGATGTAATAGGCGCCCGAAGCACCAAGATCGGAAATCACTGCGTAGAGCTTGATCTCCGGGTGCAAAGCTCGCAGACGCTTGATCTCGTCATAGACATAACCGGACTGCACCGGACTGCCGCCCGGACTGTTGATGCGCAGGACTACGCCCTTGACCTTTTTGTCTTCGAATGCCGCACGCAGGCTGCCAACGATATTGTCGGCGCTGGCCGGTTCCTTGTCGGCGATCACGCCGTCGATCTCGATCAACGCCGTGTAGTTCGGGCCGCGAGTGGCGCTTTTTTCCATGTCCATCAGCGGCGTGAACAGCAGCAGCGCAACAAAAAGATAAACAAACGTCAGCAGCTTGAAGAAAATCCCCCAGCGCCGCGAACGGCGTTGTTCCTGCACACCGGCCAGCAAAGTCTTTTCCAACAGCTTCCAGCTTTTCGCGTCACCGTCGTCGGCACTTGCCTTGGCCGGTGCTTTCCATTCGTCGGTCATGCCATCTACCCCAGCAAAAACGTATTAAGCCCGCTGACCCAGCCAGGCGTGCAATTCAGAAAAACGGTCGATCGACAGGCGTGGCTCGAACTGCTGCAGGGACTCGATCGATTGCGCGCCATAACTGACCGCCACCGAATCCATCCCCGCGTTGCGTGCCATCAGCAGATCGAACGACGAATCACCGACCATCAACGCCTGCTGCGGACGTACGCCGCAGTGACTGACGATCTGCTCAAGCATCAGAGGGTGTGGCTTGCTGGCAGTTTCATCGGCGGCGCGGGTGATATCGAAATAATCTTCCCAGCCATTGGCCTTGAGCACGCGATCCAGCCCGCGACGGTTTTTGCCCGTCGCAACCGCCAGGTGATAACCCTGCTCGCGAAACGACGCCATCGACTCGACCACGCCTTCGAACAGCGGCGAAGGCACGGCTTCGGCAGCGATGTAGTGATCGGCGTAGTACTCGCGAAACGCGAGCATTTCTGCGTCGCTGATTTCGGGATACAGGGTGCGAATCGCTTCCGGCAAGCCGAGACCGATGATGCCTTTGACGGCGAAGTCATCGCGCAGCTCGAAGCCGGAACGTCCGGACGCCGAATGCATGGCCTCGACGATCCGATGGATGGAATCGGCGAGGGTGCCGTCCCAGTCGAAAATCAGCAGCTTGTAATCAGATGGGCGCACTCAATCGCTCCACGGTTTTGGCCCACATTTCGTCCACGGGCGCTTGCAAATTCAGCTTGCCGCCGTCGGGCAGCGGCACCGTCAGCATGTAAGCGTGCAGGAACAGGCGCTTACCGCCCAGATCGCGGATTTCCTTGGTGAAATCCTCGTCGCCATACTTGCTGTCACCCGCAATGCAATGGCCAGCATGCAAGGTGTGCACGCGAATCTGGTGGGTACGACCGGTAACCGGTTTAGCTTCGACCATGGTGGCAAAATCACCGAAGCGGCGCAGCACCTTGAACATCGTCAGGGCTTCTTTGCCCTCGTCATTGACTTCGACCATGCGCTCGCCGGAACGCAGATTGCTCTTGAGCAACGGTGCACGAACCTGCTTGATCGAGGTTGCCCAATTGCCCCGGACCAGCGCCATGTAGCGCTTGTCGACGCCATCGCCGCGCAGTTGCTCGTGCAGGTGGCGCAACATGCTGCGCTTCTTGGCGATCATCAGCAGACCGGAGGTGTCGCGGTCGAGACGGTGAACCAGCTCCAGCTCCTTGGCATCGGGACGCAACTGACGAAAGGCTTCGATCACGCCGAAATTCAGCCCGCTACCGCCATGAACCGCAATGCCGGCGGGCTTGTTGATCACGATCAGGGCCTTGTCTTCGAAGACGATCGAGGCCTCCAGGCGCTGCAACAGCCCCTGGGCCAGCGGCACCGGTTCGTCGCGCTCAGGCACGCGAACCGGCGGCACGCGCACGATGTCGCCGGCCTGCAGCTTGTATTCGGGCTTGATCCGACCTTTGTTCACGCGCACTTCGCCTTTGCGCAAAATGCGGTAAATCAAGGTCTTGGGCACGCCTTTGAGCCGGGCGAGGAGAAAGTTGTCGATTCGTTGGCCGGCATACTCCGGCGAGACTTCAAGCAGTTGAACGCCTGGAGTCGAAGGGGCAGTAGTTGTCATGCCGCAGATGATAACAATTTTTATGGAATTGAAGCACTTAATCATTGCTGCTATAGTCGCGAACGCCGCCAAAAGCGGCCTGGACAGCGGAACCACGGTCAACGACCGGCCCTGACCAACGCAATTCACCAGGGCGCGAGGCCGTCCTACGGGGCTTTCGCTACGTAACGGTGGAGTTTGCGGTTGTAACGAGCGCAGGTGACATGAGGCCTGAATTACACCGCCGAGCAGAGTTATCACTCGCCCGGCAGGCAACATTCAAGGCCAGTTCACAAAGTGCAGTCGACTGCGAATGACCCCGAGCGATTGCTTCGGAAACATCGCCTGAATTAGCCATGATGCGTGACCTCCCCTTTCGGAGCTCACGGTAAATGCCAACCCGCTGCGGATTCTGCGCGCGGCAGCACCCGAATTATCAGGGATACGTGTAGGGTGGAGATGCACAACCGCCGGACTGTGTAGCAACAAGCTTTGATCAAGACGCTTCATCTCGTCCACAGCCGCTGGTTGATTCCTCCTCCTGACTGAGTGCTTAAGTAGCCACAGCAAGCAGGACGCGTACGTCGCGGTATCGGCCCAATTGGCCGCACATCGCTGGACACGGGAATGGCCAACCACTCCCGACGCACCTGACACCGACCGTGAGAAGTCGTGTGTGCCGAACGCCGTTTCCGGCAGCCCGGAAACCGACGGTACTACATGAAAAGAATGCTGATTAACGCAACTCAACCCGAAGAGTTGCGTGTTGCACTGGTAGACGGCCAGCGCCTCTACGACCTGGATATCGAATCCGGTGCACGCGAGCAGAAGAAGGCCAACATCTATAAAGGCCGTATCACTCGCATCGAACCAAGCCTTGAGGCTGCCTTTGTCGATTTCGGCTCCGAGCGCCACGGCTTCCTGCCCCTCAAAGAAATCTCCCGCGAATACTTCAAGAAAGCCCCCGAAGGCCGCGTCAACATCAAGGACGTCCTGAGCGAAGGCCAGGAAGTCATCGTTCAGGTCGAAAAAGAAGAACGTGGCAACAAGGGCGCCGCCCTGACCACCTTCATCAGCCTGGCCGGTCGTTACCTGGTACTGATGCCGAACAACCCGCGTGCCGGCGGCATCTCCCGTCGCATCGAAGGCGAAGAGCGCAACGAACTGCGTGAAGCGCTGAACGGTCTGGTCGCTCCGGCCGACATGGGCCTGATCGTGCGCACTGCTGGCCTGGGCCGCAGCAGCGAAGAAATGCAGTGGGACCTCGACTACCTGCTGCAATTGTGGACCGCCATCAAAGAAGCCTCGCTGGATCGCTCCGCGCCTTTCCTGATCTACCAGGAAAGCAACGTGATCATCCGCGCCATCCGCGATTACCTGCGCCAGGACATCGGCGAAGTGCTGATCGACAGCGTTGAAGCCCAGGACGAAGCCCTGACCTTCATTCGCCAGGTGATGCCGCAGTACGCCAGCAAGATCAAGCTGTACGAAGACAGCGTGCCGCTGTTCAACCGTTTCCAGATCGAAAGCCAGATCGAGACCGCATTCCAGCGCGTCGTCGAACTGCCTTCCGGCGGCTCCATCGTCATCGATCCGACCGAAGCCCTGGTGTCCATCGACATCAACTCGGCGCGCGCCACCAAAGGCAGCGACATCGAAGAAACCGCCCTGCAGACCAACCTTGAAGCCGCCGAAGAAATCGCCCGTCAGTTGCGCCTGCGCGACATCGGCGGCCTGATCGTCATCGACTTCATCGACATGACTCCGGCCAAGAACCAGCGCGCCGTGGAAGAAAAAGTCCGCGAATGCCTGGAAGCTGACCGCGCCCGCGTGCAGATCGGTCGCATCTCGCGTTTCGGCCTGCTGGAAATGTCCCGTCAGCGCCTGCGTCCATCTCTGGGCGAAAGCAGCGGCATCGTCTGCCCGCGTTGCAACGGCACCGGCATTATCCGTGACGTCGAATCGCTGTCGCTGGCCATCCTGCGCCTGATCGAAGAAGAAGCCCTGAAAGACCGTACCGCCGAAGTTCGCGCGCAAGTGCCGATCCCGGTCGCTGCGTTCCTGCTCAACGAAAAACGCAACTCGATCACCAAGATCGAACTGCGCACCCGTGCCCGTATCGTCATTCTGCCGAACGATCACCTCGAAACGCCGCACTTCGAAGTTCAGCGTCTGCGTGACGACAGCCCGGAAGCTGCGACCAACCAGTCCAGCTACGAAATCGCTGCCGCCGCTGCCGAAGTCGAAGAAGTCCAGCCAGCTGCTGCGACCCGCACTCTGGTTCGCCAGGAAGCTGCAGTGAAAACTGCGCCGGCCCGTGCCAACGCACCGGTGCCGACCGAAGTTGCACCTGCCGCGCCTGCTCCGGCACCGGTTGCCGCACCTGAGCCAAGCCTGTTCAAGGGGCTGGTGAAGTCGCTGGTCAGCCTGTTCGCCACCAAGGAAGAGCCAGCCGCACCGGTCGCTGTTGCGAAACCGGCTGCCACCGAGCGTCCTGCCCGCAACGAAGAGCGCCGCAACGGTCGTCAGCAGAGCCGCAACCGTAACGGTCGCCGCGATGAAGAACGCAAGCCGCGCGAAGAGCGTGCGCCACGAGAAGAACGCGCCCCACGCGAGCCGCGCGAAGAGCGTCAGCCACGTGAAGCCCGTGAGCCGCGTGAAACTCGCAGCGAAGCGCCGGTAGCCCGCGAAGAGCGCGCACCACGCGCCCCGCGTGAAGAACGTGCACCGCGCGCACCGCGTGAAGATCGCAAGCCGCGCGGCGAGCGTGAAGAGCGCGTGCGTGAACTGCGCGAGCCACTGGACGCCGCGCCAGTCGCAGCCGCTGCAGCCGCTGCAGCCGTGACCGCTGAAGAGCGTCCGGCCCGTCAGCCACGCGAAGAACGCGCTCCGCGTCCGCCGCGTGAAGAGCGTCAACCACGTGCCGAGCAGGCCGCTGCTACCGTTGCTGAAGAAGAAGTGAACAGCAACAACGAAGAGCAACTGCCGGAAGACGGTCAGGACAACGCCGAAGGCGATCGTCCACGTCGTCGCTCCCGTGGTCAGCGTCGTCGCAGCAACCGTCGCGAGCGTCAGCGTGATGCCAACGGCAACGTGATCGAAGGTTCGGAAGAATCCGAGTCCGCTGAAAACGCTGGCGAGCCAAGCACTGCCGATCTGGCCGCTGGCCTGGCGGTCACCGCCGCCGTTGCCAGCAGCACCATCAGCGCTCCGGCAGAAGCCCAAGCCCACGAGCAGGCTGAACGCGCCACCGCTACCACACTGGAAACTGCTCCAGTCGAAGCGCCGGTTGTCGAAGCCTCCACTCCTGTGGAAGTGACTGCTGCACCGGAAATCGAAGTCGCCCCGGTCCGCGAAGCTCAGCCTCAGGTTGAAGCGGCTGCCGAACCAGAAGCTGTCGTGGAAGCGTCAGCTGCTGCATCCGAACCAGCGACCGAAACCGTCAGCGAAAACGTGACCAAAACCGTACGTGAAGTTCGCGAAGAGCAGACAGCGTTCAACTGGGTTGCCGAGCCGGCTGTGAACGAAGCTCCAGCGCCAGTCGCTGAAGCCGAAGTGCCGCAAGCCATGGTTTCCGAGCCAGTAGTTGCAGCAGCAGAGCCGGCGCCGACACCTGTGGTTGAAGCTCAGGTTGAAGAAGCGCCAGCCGCAGTCGAAGCGCCAGCCCCTGTGGTTGAAGCACCGGCTCCGGTCAGCGCCCTGACGCCAAACGGCCGCGCGCCAAACGACCCGCGTGAAGTGCGTCGTCGCAAGCGTGAAGCCGAGCGTCTGCAGAAGGAAGCCGAACTGGCTGCCGCTGCGGCCCCTGTGGCTGCCGAACCAGCCCCTGCGGCTGAAGTGGTCGAGGCAGCCCCTGCCCCGGTCGCTGAAGAAGCATCGGTTGAAGCGGTGATCGCTGAAGCACCACGCTCCGTTCAGGACGCGGTAGAGCAGCGTGAAGAAGCTCAGGAAAAAGAACACGAGCCTAAACCACTCGTGTAATTCCTGAAGCCATTAAAAAGCCCCGCCTGGTGAAAGCCTGGCGGGGCTTTTTTATGCATGAAATTCCAGCATCATCCGGAACCTTTGTGGGAGCAAACCTGCTCGCTCCCACAAGGCATTTCAACACGGCTCAGGGCTGAGGAAATACCAGAGATTCAGGCACATCGATATCCCACAACACACCAGGATCATCCACCGCCACTTCCACCACCCGTCCCTGCGCAAACAACGGCCGTGCACCACGATCACCGGTCAGCGCCTGCAACTGCGCGCCAAACGAACGACCAAACCCTACCGGATGGCCAAACTCGCCATCCAGCACCGGCACGCTCACCGCGTCATCAGCCATCGCCGCGACCACTCGTTCGAAACTCGATGGCAGGATAAACGGCATATCGCCGAGCACAATCAACCAGCCATCAGCGTCTGGGCAAGCGGCAACACCTGCGGCAATGCTGTCGCCCATGCCGGTCGATTCGATCGACACCACGTCGCAGCCGTAAGCCAGGGCCATGCGCATCGCCTGCGGTCGCACTTCGGTGGTGACCAGTACACGTTTGTCGAGACTGGCCGGCAGGTTCACCAGCACCTGCTCGACTACCGAGCGAACCGCGCCGTCGCGCCCGGTGCAATCAGCGAGCAATTTGTCTTTGTCTGGCCCGGCGATCTGGCGAAAACGATTGCCCTCGCCCGCCGCCAGCACGATCACTGCGATGGATTGGCTCATGCACCCTCCAGCGGTTTTTTCTGCTTCAACTCCACACCGTTCTTGATCGCAACAATTTCCGCCAGCAAGGACAAGGCGATCTCTGCCGGCGAATGACTACCGATGTGCAGGCCGATCGGCCCGTGCAAGCGATCAATCGACGCTTGCGACAAGCCTAGCTGAGCGAGGTTTTCCCGGCGCTTCTGACTGTTGACGCGCGAGCCAAGCGCGCCGACGTAAAACGCCGGCGAGTCGAGCGCGGTGAGCAAAGCCATGTCATCCAGGCGAGGATCGTGGGTCAAGGCGACAATCGCCGTGCGTTCGTCGGTCTGGATGTTCAACACCGCCTCGTCCGGCATACCGGGAACGAAACGGCCATGCTGCTCTTCCCAGCCGTAAACGAATTCGGTGCGCGGATCGCAGATCAGCACTTCAAAATCCAGCAGCCGCGCCATGTCGGCAACGTAGCGCGACAACTGCCCGGCGCCGATCAACAACAGGCGCCAGCGCGGGCCGTAAATCGCTCGCAGGACGTTGCCGTCGAATACCAGCGAGTCGGATTTAGTGGCCGGTGCCAGCAGTACCGCGCCGGTTTCGATGTTCAATTCCCGGGCAACGATTTCGTGGTTTTCGCAACGCTGCAGCAGCTCGGCCACCCACGCCGGGTCACCGACGCGCTCTTCGGTCAGGCGCAAAGTGCCGCCGCAAGGCAGACCGAAACGCGCGGCCTCCTCACGGGTCACGCCGTAGGTAATCATCTGCACTGGTGGACCATCGGCGGCGATGCGACCGTCGTGCAGCCGCGCGATCAAGTCATCCTCGACACAGCCGCCCGACACCGAACCGATCACCACGCCGTCCTCGCGCAAGGCAAGCATGGCGCCGGGCGAGCGCGGCGCGGTGCCCCAGGTCTGCACCACGCTGAACAGCACCACCCGCTGTCCGGCGCGGCGCCACTCGAGGACGCTGCGCAGGACGTTGAGATCGACGCTGTCCATTACGCTTGCGCCTTCTGCCAGCCTTGCAACTGATACCGCACCGGCAGATTGCGAATGCGCTTGCCGGTGGCGGCGAAGATCGCATTGCACAGCGCCGGGGCAATCGGCGGCACACCCGGCTCACCAACGCCACCCAACGGCACGTCACCCGGCGGCGTGACCAGATGCACCGCAACTTCCTTCGGCGCCAGCGACATGCGCGCGACTTCGTACATATGGAAGTTGTCCTGCTGCACCTTGCCATCCTTGAAGCTGATCTCGCCGAGCACGGCGTTGCCCAGGCCCATGACGCAGGCGCCTTCGAACTGCGAACGGATACGCTCAGGGTTGATCTGCGGCCCGCAGTCCACGGCGATGTCGGCCTTGTGCACGATCAGCGAACCGTCGTCCTTGACCTCGACTTCGATCACTGCCGCCACATAGGTGACGAAGCTGTAATGCACCGCCAGACCGAGGCCACGGCCCTTGGGCAATTTTCGCCCCCAACCGGCGGCCTGGGCGGCAGTTTCCAGCACCGAGCGCATGCGCCCGGTGTCGATCGGGTAACGCTCGGGCGACTCGCCGTAGTTCCACTCTTCGCTCAAGGTGCGTGGATCGATCTGCCGGTCCGGGCCGAGCAGTTTGATCTGGTACTTGAGCGGATCTTCACCGGCCTTGTGCGCCAGTTCGTCGACGAAGCTCTGAATCGCAAAGCCGTGGGGAATGTTCGAGACCGAGCGATACCAGCCGACCCGCGTGTGTACCTTGGCTTCAGGGTTTTCCAGGCGCACGTTGGGAATCGCGTAGGCCATGTTGGTGAAGCCCATGCCCAGCTCGAACGCCGCCTCATGGTTCATATCCGGCGCAAACAACGCGGTGATGCTCGGCGCCACGGTGCGATGCAGCCAACCGGACGGCATGCCGTTCTTGTCGATGCCCGCCTTCAGATATTCCGCCGACACGGTGTGGAAATACGAATTGTGGATGTCGTCTTCGCGCATCCATTGCACCCGTACTGCCTTGCCCGGAAACTCCTTGGCGAGAATCGCCGCTTCAACGACGAAGTCTGGTTTCGACTTGCGCCCGAACCCACCGCCCAGCAGCGTTACGTTGACGGTGACCTTTTCGAACGGCACGCCCAGACGCTCGGCGATGCGCTCACGGGTGACCTGCGGTGCCTGGCTCGGCGCCCAGGCTTCGCAGACGCCGTCCTTGAATCGCGCGATGGCCACCATCGGTTCCATCGGCGCCTGCGCCAGGTGCGGCAGGTAATACGACGCTTCGAGGGTGCTGGCGGCGCCGCTCAAGGCCTTGTCGATATCACCGGTGTTGCGCACCACTTTGCCGGCCTTCAGCGACGCGGCTTCAAGCTCTTTGCGATAGGCAATCGAGTCATAACTGGCATTCGGGCCGTCATCCCACTCGATCTTCAGCGCCTCGCGGCCCTTGATCGCCGCCCAAGTGTTGCTGGCCACAACCGCGACGCCGCCCAGCGGCTGGAACTCCGATGGCAATGGCCGGCCTTCGATCTGCATGACTTTCAGCACGCCGGGGACTTTCAGCGCGGCGCTGTCATCGAGGCTTTTGACCTTGCCGCCATACACCGCCGGGCGGGCGATGGTGGCGTAGAGCATGCCGTCGAAATGCACGTCGGCGCCGTACACTGCGCGGCCATTGACGATATCGGCACCGTCGATGGCCTTGGTGCCTTCCTTGCCGATGTAGCGAAATTCCGACGGCTGCTTGAGACGGAGGCTGTCACGCGCCGGTACTGCCAGCGCACTGGCCGCAGCGGCGAGTTCGCCGTAGCCCAGTTCACGGCCGGACGGTTTGTGAATGACCTTGTGCAGTTGCGCATGGCATTCGCCGACTGGCACTTTCCACTGCGCAGCGGCCGCCTGTTCGAGCATGGTCCGCGCGGCGGCGCCGCAACGACGCATCGGTTCGTACCAGTGACGCATGCTGCGCGAACCGTCGGTATCCTGGTTGCCGAAGCGCACTTCGTCACCCGGCGCCTGCTGCACTTTGACCTGCGCCCAATCGGCTTCCAGCTCATCGGCAACGACCATGCTCAGACTGGTGCGCACGCCCTGGCCCATTTCCGAACGGTTGCACACCACGGTGACACTGCCATCGGCAGCAATGCTCACGTAGACCTTGGGATCGTCGATCCAGCCATTGGGCATGCCGTCGGCGCCAAACTTCTTGTCATCGGCCAGCGCATCCTGCCAGCCCCAGCTCGCGGCGAGGACCAGCGCACTGGTAGCGCCGACGCCTTTGAGAAAACCACGGCGGCTGAGATTGCTCAGGGCGAAATCATTCGGGACGCGGCTCATGCCTTCACCTCCTTCAGGTGGGTGGAGGCCTGGCGGATCGCGGTTTTGATTCGGTTGTAGGTGCCGCAGCGGCAGATGTTGCCGACCATGGCTTCTTCGATCTGCTCGTCGCTCGGGTTGGGGTTGGTTTTCAACAGAGCGGTGGCCGACATGATCTGCCCGCCCTGGCAATAACCACATTGGGCCACGGCGCTGTCGAGCCAGGCTTGCTGCACGACCTTGCCTACCGGGTCGGCGTGGAGATTATCGATAGTGGTGACGTTCTGGCCGATCACCGAGCCGATCGGCGTGATGCAACTGCGAGCCGGCAAACCGTCGATATGGATGGTGCAGGCGCCGCACAGGCCCATGCCGCAACCGAATTTGGTGCCGTTGTAACCGGCGACGTCACGAATCGCCCAAAGCAGCGGCATGTCTTCGGTGACGTCGAGGGAGTGGTCTTGACCGTTGAGTTTCAGGGTAATCATGGGCACGCCCGCATATTTTTTAGTGGTTATGGGGTACATCTTAGCGGCAAGCTGCAAGCTGCAAGTGAAGGCGCGTACGATTCGCTTGCAGCTCGTAACCGCGCCTTGGGTGGAGCAAATGATTGGTATCGTTAGGTGGCTAAGTTAACCCAGCATTAACAAAAAAGCCCTGCTTATACAGGGCTTTTCAGCTGCAAGTTTCGAGCTACGAGCTGCAAGTAAAAGCGGCAAGTAGCTTCTGGCGCAGTGCAGCTTGCCGCTCGAAGCTTGAAACTTGCAGCTGCCTCAATAACGATTGGGCTCCATTTCCAGTTCGACATGGAAGCGCTCGGCGATGTCTTTCTGGATCCGTTGCGCCAGGTCGAGCAGTTGCAGGCCGGTGGCCGTGCCGTAGTTGACCAGCACCAGCGCCTGCAACTTGTGCACGCCGGCATCGCCGTCGCGAAAACCCTTCCAGCCAGCGCGTTCGATCAGCCAGCCAGCGGCCAGTTTCATCTGCCCGTCCGCTTGCGGGTAAGCCACCAGATCCGGGTGCTGCGCTTTGATCCGGGTGACCACAGCGGCAGGCACCAGCGGATTCTTGAAGAAGCTGCCGGCATTGCCGAGCAGCGCCGGGTCCGGCAGTTTCTCGCTGCGGATGCTGCAGATGGCGCGGCTGACGTCGCTGGGCGTCGGCTGCTCGATGCCCTGCTCGCTCAGGCGCTGACGCACCGGGCCGTATTCCAGATGCAGGTGCGCTGCGCGATCCAGCTTGAAGCGCACCCGCAGGATCAGCCAACGTCCCGGCTGCTGCTTGAACAGGCTGTCGCGATAGCCGAAGTTGCATTCTTCCAGGCTGAAATCCCGCAACTCGCCGCTCTCACGATCCAGCGCAGTGAGGCCGGCAAACACGTCCTTGATCTCGACACCATAGGCGCCGATGTTCTGCATCGGCGCGGCGCCGACGGTGCCGGGAATCAGGCTGAGGTTTTCCAGCCCGGCAAAACCCTGGGCCAGCGTGTGCTGCACGAACGGATGCCACGGTTCGCCCGCTTGCGCCTCGACAACCACGCGACTGCCATCGTCGCTGAGCACGCGGATCCCGCGTGTAGCCATGCGCAACACCAACGCCGGAACATCTGCCGTCAGCAGCAAGTTGCTGCCGCCGCCGATCACCAGCAACGGCACGTCATGGGAGGCGGCATAGGCCAGCGCTTCGCGGACATCGTCATCGCTGTGGGCTTCGGCAAACAGCTGCGCGCGCACATCAACGCCGAAAGTGTTGAAGGCTTTTAGTGATACCTGCGGTTGGACCAGCAGACTCATAAGCGCCCCTTCACTTCGATCAGCAATTGGTCGCAGGCCGCTTCGATCAGATCCAGCACCTGCTCGAAACCCTGATCACCGTCGTAATACGGGTCCGGCACTTCATCGACCAGCCCGGCATAACGGCGCAGAAACAGATCCAGTTCGGCCCTGCCAGTGGACGGCTGCAAGGCCTTGAGGTTGCGCAGGTTGCTGTTGTCCATGGCGAGAATCAGGTCATAGCTGGCGAAATCAGCCCGGCTGACCTGCTGCGCGCGTTGCGTCGACAGGTCATAACCGCGCAGTTTCGCCGCCGCCTGGCTGCGCTTGTCCGGCGGGTTGCCGACGTGCCAGTCACCGGTGCCGGCGGAGGCCACTTCGACCACGTCCGCCAGCCCGGCTTCACGCAACTTGTGGCGCAACACGCCTTCGGCGGTGGGCGAACGACAGATATTGCCCAGGCACACAAACAGAACGCGCATCAGGCCCCCAGCAGGCGACGAACCCGCTCAAGGTCTTCAACGGTGTCGACACCGGTCGGCGGCGCGATCAGCGCATCAGCAACATGGATGCGCACGCCATGCCACAAGGCACGCAGTTGTTCGAGGGATTCGGTGTTTTCCAGCCAGCATGGGCCCCAGCTGACGAAATCGTGGAGGAACCCGGCACGGTAGGCGTAGATGCCGATGTGGCGGCGATAGGGCACGCCTTCCGGCAGTTGTTCGCGGCTCTTGGCGAACGCATCGCGGGCCCACGGCAAGGTTGCTCGACTGAAGGTCAGCGCGAGGCCGTTGATATCGCTGGCGACCTTGACCACGTTGGGATTGAACAGGGTTTCCACGTCTTCGATCGGCTCAGCCAGCGTAGCCATGCGCGCTTCGGTGTGAGCGGCAAGGTTAGCGGCGACCTGATCGATCACACTCGGCGGAATCAGCGGCTCATCACCCTGCACATTGACCACGATCGCATCAGGCGCAAGACCGAGTTTGGCTGCGACCTCGGCCAGACGATCGGTGCCGGAATTGTGATCTTCACGGGTCAGCACCACTTCGGCGCCAAAGCTTTTGCATGCCTCGACGATGCGTGCATCGTCAGTTGCAACAACGACGCGGGTCGCGCTGCTTTTGCTCGCCTGTTCCCAGACATGCTGGATCATTGGCTTGCCGGCGATATCCAGCAACGGCTTGCCCGGCAAACGGGTCGAGGCGAATCGCGACGGGATGACAACGGTGAAGGCTGTAGTCATTTATCCAGACGCTCGTCGGTGGTCAGGGTGCGCGCTTCGCTTTCCAGCATCACCGGGATGCCGTCGCGGATCGGATAGGCCAGGCCGGCGCCCTTGCTGATCAGTTCGGTCTTGTCGGCGCTGAGCTTGAGCGGGCCTTTGCACACGGGGCAAGCGAGGATGTCGAGCAGTTTGGTGTCCATGAACATTCCCAGAAATAAAAGAGTTAAGGCAGCAGACGATCCGGCAACAGGCGCATCAGTTGGGTGTCGAACCAGGCCACGAAGGCCGGCGACGGCACGGCGTCGACCGCCAGGTACCACCAGTCGGCAGTGGCGAAGGCACGGCACTTCACCGCGTCCTTTTCGGTCATCACCAACGGCAATGACGGGGTGAAATTCAACGCCTGCACGCTGTACTCGGCGTGGTCGGCGAACGCATGCGGGACTGGCCGCCAGTCTAGCGCTTCAAGGGTATTGAAGAAACGTTGTGGATTGCCGATGCCGGCCACCGCATGCAGCGCTTGTCCGGGCGGAAAATGCCCAAGTGACTGACGTTCGCCGCTGCGCAGATTGACCAGCGCCGTAGGTTGCAGGCGAAAGGCGAAACCATCGTCGCGATCAGCCAAGGCACCGTTGAACAATACGCCGTCAACGCTTTGCAGGCGCTCGACCGGCTCACGCAACGGCCCGGCCGGCAGACAGCGCTGGTTGCCCAGGCCCCGTGCGGCGTCGATCAGCACCAGTTCCAGATCCCGCGCGAGGCGATAATGCTGCATGCCGTCGTCAGACAGAATCAGGTCCAGCGGTTCACTGGCAATCAAGGCTTTGACGGCGGCGCTGCGATCAGGGTCGATCATCAGCGGCACACCGGTGCGCTGGACGATCAGCAACGGCTCGTCACCCGCTATCTCGGCGCTGTGCTCGGCCTCAACTCGCCATGGCAATTGCGGCGGCTTGGCGCCGTAACCGCGACTGACCACGCCGACACGCAGTCCACGGCGCCGGCAATGTTCGATCAGCCAGAGAATCATCGGCGTCTTGCCGGTACCGCCAACGGTGATATTGCCGACCACGATCAGCGGCACGGGCGATTGGTAGATCTCACCTTCACCATCGAGAAAGCGCTGACGCTTGTTGATCACCACGCGGCGATACAGCATTTCCAGTGGCCGCAGCAGCGTCAGGGCCGGGTGCCCCTGATACCACGCGGCGAGCAGGCGATCAGACAGGCTCATCAGGATTTCGGCGCCGCCTCGACCGTGGTCATGCGCAGGTGGCTGAAACCGAGCTTGCCGGCCGCGTCCATGGCGGTGATCACCGATTGATGCTGGGCCTTGCCATCGGCACTGATCGACAACGGCATGTTGGTGTCACCGTTGGATTCTTTCTGCATGGCTTCCATCAGCGTCGGCAGGTCATTCTTCGGCAGAATCTTGTTGTTCACCGAGAACACGCCTTCGGCACTGATCGCGACATCCAGCTGTTTGACCTGCTGATCTTCGGCAGGCGAACCGCTGACCGCTTCCGGCAAATCGACGCGTAACTGGGTTTCACGGGTGAAGGTGGTAGTGACCACGAAAAACAGCAGCAGGATAAACACCACGTCGATCAGCGACGCGAGGTTGATGTCTACGGTTTCCCGGGGCTTGCGACGGAATTTCACGCTTTGCCCTCGGCCAGATCGACATCACGGTCGCCCTGCACCACTTCCACCAGTTTGATCGCTTCCTGCTCCATGCCGACCACCAGCTCGTCGATACGGCGCTGCAAAAACCGGTGGAAGAACACCGCTGGAATCCCGACCATCAGGCCCGCTGCGGTAGTGATCAGCGCTTTGGAAATGCCGCTGGCCAGCACCGAAGCATTGGTCGTCATGCCGGACCCGGTGAAGGCGCTGAAAATGTCGATCATGCCCAGCACGGTGCCGAGCAGGCCGAGCAACGGCGCCATGGCAGCGATGGTGCCCAGGGCATTGATATAGCGCTCGAGCTCATGAATGACCCGCGCGGCGGCCTCTTCGATGCACTCCTTCATGATCTCGCGACCATGCTTGGAATTGGCCAGGCCTGCGGCGAGGATTTCCCCCAGCGGCGAATTGGCGCGCAATTCCTTGAGTTTTTCCTTGTTGAGCTGCTTGTCCTTGATCCAGACCCAGACCTGACCCAGCAAATGCTCGGGGGTGACGCGACTAGCGCGCAGTGTCCACAGGCGTTCGGCGACGATCGCCATGGCCGCGATGGAACTCAGAATGATCGGCAACATCATCCAGCCGCCGGATTTGACCAATTCCCACACAGTGACAGTCCCCTCGAAAAAGTGCGCCACTTTACCATACCGATCCGCGATTAAGACCCGCCGCCCCGACGACCGTGAGGTGGCAACCATGCTGGCACCGATCAACGGCCGGGCGCCGGCGGCTCGCGCCAGAAACGCCGCTGTTGATGCATCGTCCACGGCGGCTTGAAGCTGCCCAGTCGCAAATGAATGGCACCTTGTTCGGCGCTGTCGTAGATGCGCAGACCTTGTTTGCGGTAGCGCGCCAGCACGGTCGGGTGCGGATGACCGAAGGCGTTGCCGTGGCCACGGGAGATCAGCACCGCTTCGGGCTGCAAGGCTTTGAGCAGGGCCATCGACGATGAACTGCGACTGCCGTGATGGGGCGATTGCAGCCACCGCGTCGGCACCGCCAGCGGGCTGTCGAGCAGGACGCGCTCGGCGTGAGCGTCGATATCGCCGGTGAGCAGCAGGCGTTCGCCGTTGGCTTCGACCTGCAATACACAGGAGCGCTGGTTACTGTCATCGGCCGCCGACCATTGCCAGAGCTGGAACTGCACACCATCCCACTGCCACTGTTCGCCGCTTGCGCAGGCTTCAGCGTTCAACTCCGGCGGCAGGTTCGGCGGATCGCCGCTGACCACGCGGTGCACGTTCAATCCACGCATGATCGCCCGGGCGCCGCCAGCGTGATCGGCGTCGGCATGACTGAGCAGCATCAGGTCGAGCGCTTGCACATTCAGTTTGCGCAGCGCTGGCAGCACCACCCGCTCGCCAAGATCGAACTCGCCGAAACGCGGGCCGGCATCATAGAGCAACGTGTGATAGCGGGTGCGGATGAGGATGGCCAGGCCCTGGCCAACATCCAGTTGCCAGACATCGGCCCGCCCTTCCTCTATTCGCTCTCGGGGCGGCAACACCAGAAGCAACAGCAGCGGCCAGCCCAACGGACGCATTGGCACGCCACGGGGCAACAGCAATAAAATCGCGCCAAGGCTGCCCAGGACCAACGCCCACCATGGAATGGCGGCTGGTATCCACGCCGGCCATTGCCCGGCAATCAGCGCCAGCCCGATAAACAGCCAGTCAATCAAACCACCGGCCAGCCATAACAGCCCTTCGCCGACATGAGGCACGGGTAGCAATAGCGTGCCGAGCAACGCCGGCGGCAACACCACGAGGCTGACCCACGGTACGGCCAACAGATTGGCGACAGGCCCGCTGACGCTGATCGGCAAGCTCAGCGCCAGCAACACCGGACACAAGCCTATCGCGATCAGCCACTGCGCGCGGGTCCAGGTCTGCCACCACCGCCAGGCCCCCAGCCGCCCGCCGAAGGTGAAAATCAGTATCGCCACCGCCGCGAAGGATAGCCAGAAACCCGGGCGCAAACTGGCCAGCGGATCGAACAACAGCACGCCATTGAACGCCAGCAACAATGGCCACCACGCCCCGAGATGGCGAAAACGCAGACGCCACAGCAGCACCAGCGCCACCATCACGCAGGCACGCTGCACAGGCACATCGAAACCGGCGAGCAAGCCGTAACCCAGCGCCGCCGCGAATGCCAGGCCACACGCCCACGGCAACCACGGCCAGCGCACCGGCCAGATTCCGAAACGCGCCAGCCCGGCTACCAGCAGATACATTACTGCGGCGAGCAAACCGATGTGCTGACCGGAGATCACCAGCAAATGCACGGTCCCGGTGTCTTGCAGAATCGCCCAGTCCTCGCGACTCAGACCCGAACCATCACCGAGCACCAGTGCCGCCAACGCGCCCTCTCGTCCTTGCGCATCCACCGTCAGCAGGCGCTGCCGTACGCCGTCGCGCCATGCATGCCGGGCCTCAGTCAGACGCTGGCCATCCTTGATCGTGCCGGTCGCACCGATCCGTTGCGCCAGCAGCCAGGCCTCGTAGTCGAAGGCGTCCGGGTTGAGCAAGCCACTCGGGCGCTTCAATTTCACCGCCAGACGCCAACGTTCGCCGCTGTTGACCGGTGGCCCGGCGTACCAGGCCAGACGCAGCAGCGATGGCAGTTTCTCGCGGCGAGAAAGCGCATCAGCCAGCTCGAAACGCACCACGCCGTCGCCGTGCTGCGGCAAGCCGACCACCCGCCCTTCGAGCCAACGGGTTTCGCCGTCCAGGCTCGGTGGCAAGCGGTCAATCAGAGCCCACTGCGCACTGAGACAAGCCCATGTGAAACCGAACAGCAAAAACGCCAATGGATAGCTGCGAAACGGCAGCAACATCAGCGCCACCATTGGCAGCAACAGCAACCAACCGACCGGCGGCAAGGCCGGCAAAAAAACCGGAGCCAGCAGACCGACTGCCAGCGCCATCATCCCTGTGCGCATATGCCCGTCCTTGAGAGTCCCTCCCTTAGGCATAGCGGGTTGCGGCACCACCGTCGTCAACAATTGTCACAAAGTCTGAATGGGCGGTTCGTAGAATCCAGACATACTTGCCGCCTTAACCGACCGAGAAGCCTTATGCCCCGGCGCTTATTCAAACGTTACATGCCCGACCCGACGAGCATCAGGGAACACAAATCCTTACGCTTTCTCGGCAAGTTGCTGCATGACCCGAACCTCTGGCACCTCAATCGCCACTCGGTCGCCCGGGCGATGGCGGTCGGCCTGTTTGCGGCGTTCCTGCCGATACCGGCGCAAATGCTGGTAGCGGCGGCATTGGCGGTGATGGTGCGCGGCAACATGCCAATCGCGGTGAGTCTGGTCTGGCTGACCAACCCGATCACCATGCCGGCGGTGTTCTTCTGTACCTACCAGGCCGGGGCATTCCTGATGGACGTGCCGGCGCGGCATCTGCCGGACGAGCTGACCTGGGAATGGATCAGCGGCGAACTGTCGACGCTGTGGCAGCCGTTTCTGCTCGGCTCGGTGGTTGTCGGTCTGGTGCTGGGCGTGCTCGCGTACTTTCTGGTGATGTTGTACTGGCGCTGGTGGGTGGCGCGGCAATGGCGACGGCGCAAGCAAAGTCGGCAGAAATGAATGCAAAACGGCCTCCGCGATGGGAGGCCGCTTTTTGTTGTCGGACGTCGACCTACACGATATCGCGTGCTTCAGGTACGCATCCCGCGCCCGCTCACCAGCAACCGCGCACAGCCGAGATACAGCACCACGGTCGCCACCAGCATGAAGGTAATGGCGATGCCAATGCGGATATCCGAGACACCAAGGATGCCGTAGCGGAACGCGTTGACCATGTGCAGCACGGGGTTGGCCATCGACACGGTCTGCCAGAACGGTGGCAGCAAGGTGATCGAGTAGAACACGCCGCCCAGGTAGGTCAGCGGAGTGAGCACGAAGGTCGGGATGATCGAAATATCATCGAAGTTGCGCGCAAACACCGCGTTGATGAAGCCCAGCAGCGAGAAGATCGTCGCGGTCAGTACCACCACCAGAATGGTCACGCCGAGGTGATGCACCTGCAGATGGGTGAAGAACAGCGACAGGATCGTCACGATCAGCCCCACCGCCAGACCGCGCAATACGCCACCAATGGTGAAGCCGATCAGGATCGTGTGCGGTGACACCGGCGAAACCATCAACTCTTCGATCGAGCGCTGGAACTTGCTGCCGAAGAAGCTCGAGACCACGTTGCCGTAGGAGTTGGTGATCACCGACATCATGATCAGCCCCGGCACGATGTACTCCATGTAGGTGAAGCCACCCATGTCGCCGATCTGTCGGCCGATCAGGTTGCCGAAGATCACGAAGTACAGAACCATGGTGATCGCCGGCGGCAGCAACGTCTGCGGCCAGATCCGCATGAAGCGTTTGACCTCGCGGTAAACGATGGTTTGCAGCGCGACGAGGTTGGGACCGAACTCGGAACTCATACCGCCACCTTCGACAGATTTTTCTCCACCAGGGACACGAACAACTCCTCGAGGCGATTGGTTTTGTTACGCAGGCTCAGCACTTCGATGTTCTGCTGCGCCAACTGGGTGAATAACGCCGTGATGCCCATGGATTTGTCGACCTGGACTTCGAGGGTATGGCCGTCGAGCAAGCGGGCCGGGTAGCCGAGCAATTGCGGCGCCGCGTGCAAGTCGTGTTTCAGGTCGAGCAAAAAGGTTTCCACATGCAACTGGCCCAGCAACTGTTTCATGCTGGTGTTTTCGACGATGGTGCCGTGGTCGATGATGCCGATATTGCGGCACAGCTGCTCGGCCTCTTCCAGGTAATGCGTGGTCAGGATGATGGTGATGCCCTTCTGATTCAGCTCGGTGAGGAAGGTCCACATCGAACGGCGCAGCTCGATATCGACGCCCGCAGTCGGCTCATCAAGGATCAGCAGGCGCGGTTCATGCACCAGCGCACGGGCGATCATCAGACGCCGTTTCATGCCGCCGGACAGCGAACGTGACGGCACATCGCGCTTGTCCCACAGGCCCAACTGGGTCAAGTACTGCTCGGCGCGTTCCTTGGCGACTTTCGCCGGAATGCCGTAGTAACCGGCCTGGGTCACGACGATGTCGAAGGTCTTTTCGAACTGGTTGAAGTTGAATTCCTGCGGCACCACGCCGATCGAGCGCTTGAGCGCCGCCGGGTTCTTGTCCAGGTCATTGCCGAAAATATTCACGGTGCCGCTGGTCTTGTTGACCAGCGTCGAGAGGATGCCGATGGTGGTGGATTTGCCGGCGCCGTTGGGGCCGAGCAAGGCGAAAAAGTCACCTTCGGCGACGTCCAGATCGATACCACTCAAGGCCTGGAACCCGTTGCCGTAGGTTTTGGTTAGCTGCCGGATGGACAGAGCGGAACTCATATCGGATTTACGCACCAAGAAGGAAGGAAAGGAATAGATAAGGGCGGGCGGCGAGGGAAACAACCGCAGCGCAAGTTCGCAATGGTGCTTGCCGCCGCCGCACAAGTACAGTCAAGTGTGTCGATAGTAATTATCAAGTCAACGCGGTCATGACCGCCTTCTGATAGGCCGCACGCTGCTTCAAACGTTCATACCAGGCTTGCAGATGCGGTTGCGGGGCGCGCTCGATGGGCATTTCGAACCAGGCATAAATGAAGCTGCCCAAAGGGATGTCACCCATGCCGATGTCATTGCCGGAGAGGTAAGGCTGGCTGATCAAGGCGTGATCGACCATGTTCAACAGTTCATCGCATTCCTTGATCGCGGCGTTGATCGCCTTCCAGTCCTGCTTCTCTGCAGGCGTACGCAGCACACCCCAGAACACCGTGCGAAACGGCCCGGCGAAACTGGAAGTGGTCCAGTCCATCCACTTGTCCGCTGCGGCGCGGGCTTGCGCATCCGCCGGATACCAGGCGCTGTCCGGGGCGTATTTGGCCAGCAGATACCGAACGATGGCGTTGGATTCCCACAGCACGAAACCGTCATCCTCGATCACCGGTACCCGGCCATTGGGGTTCATCGCGCGGTACTCGGGCGTATCGACCACCCCGAACGCGCCGCCGGCATCGATGGCCTCATACGCCAAGCCAAGCTCCTCGGCAGCCCACAAGGGCTTTCTGACATTCGATGAATTTTTCCGTCCCCAGATCTTCAGCATGACCGCCTCTTTGCAAGTGAGTGGACGGCCAGCATACGCCGGATCAGGTGCGACTCAAATCGGTCTGCATGTCGCCCAGCAGCATCGGCAACTGCTCACTGAACAGATGCGGGTAGCACTTTTGCAGGTGCTCGAAGAAGAAGGTTTCCGGCACGTCGGTGAACTGGCCGTGATCGAGCAGATACTCCATCAACTGCGCGCCGTCACGGTTGAACGGGTGGAAAACACTGTCATTGATGCCATCGAATTCCAGCGCTGCGACGTTGAACAACTCGCACAGTTGCTGGTTGAACGCTGGCGTCGCCTTGACCCAGCGGCCGTCGAGAAACAGCTCGGTGTAGCCATGCATGGCAAACACATCGCTTTTCAACAACTCGAGCAGACGCGGCGTCGACAGATGATTGCGCACATCGGCCAGACCGATGCGCGCCGGGATCCCGCAATGCCGCGCACAACCGGCAAGCAGCGTGGCTTTCGGCACGCAGTAACTCTCCCCCGCTGCCAGTGCGTAACTGCCGCACAGGGTTTGCGGATCACGACTGAAGGTGTATGGGTTGTAGCGCACCGCCTCGCGCACGGCGTAATACAGACTGACCGCCTGCTCGCGCGGCTCATTACTGGCACCGCGATGCCGCTCGGCGAACTCCACCACCGCCGGGTGGTCACTATCGATGAAGCGGCCGGGGCTCAGATACTCGTGCATGACGGCAATCTCCTGGATGAGTCACGAGTCTAGCGACAGCCTGAGCACAGAGATAACGACGTTTCGGCCAAACCTGAAAGCAAAGCTGCGCAGCAACGAACGATTTCCCACACGTGTTGCCCACCGAACCTACGAAAACCATCCGGGGTTTCCCACGATTTCAATCACCATGCTCTGACCACCCTTGTTTGCAGATGCCGTCTAAGCTCTGGAGGGTCGATTTGCCTTGGTTCACGGAGGACTGAATATGCTGTTGTTGTGGATACTGGTTTTGATCGTCGGCGTGGCGTATCTCGCCCATCGACGCATCGCCCCGCTGCCCGCGTTGGGCATCGTTGCGGCCTATCTGGTCGCCATGGGGATTTTCAGTCACGCGCCGGGCTGGCTGCTGTTTGTCTTCTGGGTCCTGTTGGCGGTGGTCGCTGCGCCGTTGTTGCTGCCCGACCTGCGCCGTAAACATTTCACCGCGCCGCTGTTCAACTGGTTCCAGAAAACCCTGCCACCCATGTCGCAGACCGAACGCGACGCGATCGACGCCGGCACCGTGTGGTGGGACGGCGAGCTGTTCAGCGGCCGTCCGGACTGGGACAAACTGCTGTCCTATCCCAAGGTGCAGCTGAGCGAAGAAGAGCAAGCCTTCATCGACGGCCCGACCGAAGAACTCTGCGCAATGGTCAGCGACTGGCAGATCGGCCAGTCCATGGACCTGCCGCCCGAGGCCTGGACGCACATCAAGGAACACGGCTTTTTCGCCCTGATCATTCCAAAGGAATACGGCGGCAAAGGCTTCTCCGCCTACGCCCACTCCCAAGTGGCAATGAAACTGGCGACGCGCAGCGGCGACCTCGCCTCCACCGTGATGGTCCCGAACTCCCTCGGCCCGGCCGAGCTGCTGCTGCATTACGGCACCGACGAACAACGCAATCACTACCTGCCGCGCCTGGCCCGTGGCGACGATATTCCATGCTTCGCCCTTACCGGTCCGCTGGCCGGTTCCGACGCCGGCGCAATGCCCGACACCGGGATCATCTGCAAAGGCCAGTGGGAAGGACAGGAAGTTATCGGCCTGCGCCTGAACTGGGAAAAGCGCTACATCACCCTCGGCCCGGTCGCGACTCTGCTTGGCCTGGCATTCAAGGCATATGACCCGGAGCATCTGCTCGGTGAAGAGGAAGACCTCGGCATCAGTCTGGCGCTGATCCCGACCGATACCGCAGGTGTGGAAATCGGTCGTCGTCATCTGCCGCTGGGCGCCGCGTTCATGAACGGCCCGAACTCCGGCAAGGATGTGTTCATTCCGCTGGACTACCTCATCGGCGGTCAGGAAATGCTCGGCAAAGGCTGGATGATGCTGATGAACTGCCTGTCGGTGGGGCGTTCGATCTCGCTGCCAGCAGTGGGCACCGGCGCCGCCAAGTTCACCAGTCTGGTCACCGGCCAGTACGCGCAGATTCGCGAGCAGTTCAATGTGCCGCTATCCGCTTTCGAAGGCATCCAGGAAGCCATGGCGCGCATCGGCGGCAACGCCTGGATGATGGACGCCGCACGGATGCTCACCGCCAATGCGGTGGATCTCGGCGAAAAACCTTCGGTGCTGTCGGCAATACTCAAATATCACCTCACCGAACGCGGTCGCGAATGCATCAGCCACGCCATGGATGTGCACGGCGGCAAAGCGATCATCATGGGGCCGAACAACTACCTCGGCCGCAGCTGGAACGGCGCGCCGATCTTCATCACGGTCGAAGGCGCGAACATCCTGTCGCGCAACCTGATGATCTTCGGTCAGGGCGCGATCCGCTGCCATCCGTTCGTACTCAAGGAAATGGCCCTGGCCGGTCGCGACGACAAGGATCAGGCACTCAAGGAATTCGACGGCCTGTTGCTCAAGCACATCGGTTTTGCCGTCAGCAACGCCGCCAGCACACTGGTGCTGAACCTCGGGCTCGGTCATTTCGAACATGCGCCGGGTGACAGGATCAGCCAAGGCTACTTCCGCGCGCTCAACCGTCAGGCCGCCGCATTCGCCATGCTCGCCGACTTCAGCATGATGCTGCTGGGCGGCGAACTGAAACGCCGCGAACGCCTGTCGGCACGCCTCGGCGATGTACTGAGCAACCTGTATCTGGCCTCCGCCGCGCTCAAGCGCTATCACGACCTGGATTCGCCGGCGTACATGGAGCCGCTGTTCCGCTGGGCCATGGAAGAAAGCCTCGGCCAGTCGGAGCGTGCGCTGGATGAACTGCTGAGCAACTTCCCGAACAAGGTCTTCGGCTGCCTGCTGCGGGTCATCGTCTTCCCGTTCGGTCGCCGTCACAAAGGCCCATCGGACAAACTGGGGGCCGAGGTCGCTGCGGTCATCGGTCGCGCCAAAGGCGATCCGGCGCTGGAAGAACTGCTCGCCGGCTGCTACCGCCCGCAATCGGCGGACGATGCCGTGGGCGCGCTGCAACACGCCAGCGACCTGCTCAACGCCGCGCAACCGCTGCACAAAAAACTCCACACCGCACTGAAAAGCGGCCAGGTCAAACCGGCAGCCGGCGAACACGCCATCGACGCTGCGCTGGAAGCCGGCGTGCTGCAAGCCGTCGAAGCGCAAAGCCTGCGCGACGCCGAAGCGGCCCGCCGCAAGGTGATCGACGTCGATGATTTCGCCAAAGAGGAACTGACCCAGGCAGCGGGCAAAGTCCGCTGATCCCGGTTTATGTGAAAAAACGGCGCGAGGGCTTTATACTCCCGCGCCCGTTTTGCTCTTGAGGACTTATCTCGTGTCCAACGTCGTTGCCGATCATCTCGTGTTGCTCGACCACCTGCGCAGTATCCTGGTCGCCGTAGGTGAGGCCGAACAAGTGCCCGAAGAAAGCCATGCCCTGTTCCTCGAGCGCTTCGACGAACTGCTGGCCTCCCTGCCGATCGACCCTATCGAAAGCCAATACCTGGGCCAGGACATCCTCACCCAAGTCATCAGCCGCTACCCGCAAATCGCCCACCTGATCCCGCGCGACCTGCTGTGGTTCTTCGCCGGCGACTGCCTGCACTACCTCTCCGACGAAGAAATCGACCTGTACCAGGCCCTCGAAGAACGCCGCTACGAAGCCGAACAGAACGACGAACCGTTCGACTGGAACCAGGAAAAACAACTGCTGGCCATGTCTGCGCAGGACAGCAAGCACTGATTTTCGACAGGTAATCAAAAGGCCCGCACTGGTGATTCCATGCGGGCCTTTTTTTCAAGATCAAAAGCCCCCTAGCTCTAGCCCTCTCCCGGAGGGAGAGAGGACTGACCGCGCTGTTTGGACGAGGTACGTCGACCTGAATTACCGAGTCGAATGCAGATTACGAACAACCCACAAACCGGCCCCCTCCACCTCGGGAGAGGGCTGGGCGGGCGGCGTTCCGATGAGGGGCGAATCCAATACAAAACCCAAGCCAATCGCACGCTGTTCACCACTCAACACAATGAGCGTTAGCTCGAGTACCGCTCTTGATCTTGATCCACCAGCGACGTCGGAAGGCTGAGTGGAGGGATTGATCCGGGCGTGGGAGCGCAGCGACCGTCTGGCGCAGCCAGACACAGCGGAAGGAGGTGCAGCGAAGCAAACCGTAGCCGCTGCGCCCGGATCGATCCCGCAGCGAAGGAACCCGAGCCTGCGAGGGCCGAACGCAGGAGCGAAGCGTTTTGGTTACTTTTGGGCGTCTGCAAAAGTGACCCGCTGTAAGAGCGGAACCGTAATCCGCATCACCCGCAGAAACGGATATTCACCCAAAACCCCAAGAGCCTGGTCGGCCCAAAGGCCGCCAAGCCCCCCCAAAAAACCTCAAAGCAACCCCTCACTCTCCGGCAGCTCATACGCCACAGCCGCATTGCTCCCGCCCACCGACTTCCCGGGCTTGCCCAACGTCGGCTCCTTCTGCAGACACTCCACCAGATAATCAATAAACACCCGCAACTTCGGCGGCAGATAACGCGTCGGCGAATGCAGCAACCACAACCCACCATGATAGGAAGCCAGAAACGTCCAGTCCGGCAGCACCTGCACAATCAGCTTCTGCTCCAACGCATAACGCGCCGTGAAATACGGCAGACTGCCAATCCCGATGTGCTGCAACACCGCTCCCAACCGCACGCCGGTGTGATTGGCGGCATAGCGCCCACGCACACCGACCGTCACCGCCTTGCTGCCCTTCTTGAATTTCCAGCGCGCATCGCTCGGCGTTTCGCCCAGATAAATACAACTGTGATTGAGCAAATCGTGAGGATGCGTCGGCGTGCCATGTTCGGCCAGATATTGCGGCGTGGCGCAAAGCAAATGATCGATGGTCAGCAACTGCCGCCCGACCAGACCCGCCGGCGGGCGATCAGTGATGCGTATCGCCAGATCAACGTGATCATCGATCAGATCGACCTGACGATCCTCCAGCAACAACTCGACATCGACCTTGGGATAACGCCGCAAAAACTCCGGCATGTGCGGATGAATCACAAAGCGCCCCACCGCTTTCGGCACGCTGACCCGCACCAGACCTTCGGCTTCGTGGGTGAACTGGCCGCTGATTTCCATCACCGACCTGGCCGCGCTGACCATTTCCTGGCAACGCTTGAACACCTCTTCGCCGCCATCACTCAAGCGCAATTTGCGCGTGGTACGTTGCAGCAAACGCGTGGCCAACGCCTTCTCCAGGCGGGAAATGCTACGGCTGACCGCCGAGGGTGACGAACCCATCTGCCGGGCCGCTTCAGAGAAGCTGCCGGTCTCGACGACCTTGACGAAAATCGCCATTTCACCCAGCAGCGGCAGCGGAAGATTGATGCTCACAACGCACAAGTCCTTTGATGTTGGGATGGATTATCACGTTATTGCACGATTCATATAATAAAAACAGAACTTCGATCAGGGCATGGAATATGACGCTTCGCCTGTTTTTTCACAGTGATGACCTCAAGGCGAATGTCGAAGTCCTCGACTGCACACCCCACGAGAACGAATTCGCCGTAGTGCTGCGCGCCACCCTGTTTCACCCGCAGGGCGGCGGTCAGCCTTGCGATACCGGCTGGATCGGTGAGAGTCAGGTGTCGCGAGTGGTGCAGGAACCGGAGCGCATTGTTCATTTCGTCGACCGCCCGCTGCCGCTGGGCATGACCGCTATCCGCATCGATGAAGAGCGCCGCCGCTTCAACACACGCATGCACTCGGCCGGGCACCTGATCGGCCATTTCATTCAGGCCATGGGCTGGATGCCGATCAAGGCACACCACTGGCCGGACGAAGGTCGAGTGCAATTCAAGCCAAGTGATGGCGCTGAAGAAGTCGATGCACCAACCGTACAAACCGGCATCGAGCGGTGGATCGAACACGATCTGCCGCGCCTGACTTCACTGCGCGAAGGCGCGCGGGAAATCAGTTTTGGTGAACTTCCAGCCTACGGCTGCGGTGGCACCCACGTACGCAGCCTGAAGGATCTGGGCACAGTCACGATCGCGTCGCTTTCGCAGAAGAAAGGCACGTTGTCCGTCCACTACAGCGTGGATTGAGCATTTCGGACGTTGCCATCGCGCAGCGTCCGACGCCGGGGAACCGCACTCGCCGGTTCCGTTGACTATCGATAGATGGACCTAAAACAAATGATGCTAGACGTCGAGCGTCTCGATGAGACGTGCATAAAAAAACTGGCCAACGAAGAAGTCCTCGCCATCCGCGTCAAACGCTTTCTGCCCGAGCCGCTGGCGATCGAAATTGGTGACAAGATCCTCGCTCCGGGCTTTGAGGGCTACATCAACGCGCCGAGCATCGGCCGTATCGGCATGGCCTTTTACGAGGCGGAAAACCAGCCGCTGTTGATCGAGGACTACTTCGAACGCGCCACCCGCAACATCGACGAATTGCGCCAGCGCTGCGCGCCCTACTCCTCGCCGATCGACACCTTGCGCTGCATGCTCGACGAATCCTGGCCCGCTGGAGCGCATCTGGAAAACCTCTACGGGCGCAAGATGTATGTCGGCTTGTCGCGCGTGGTCAAACCCGGCGTGTGCTTTCTCGCTCACCACGACATCTTCGCCAAGGACGCCCCGGACAGTTTTCAGGCGCGCAGCCTCGAGGCGCAATTCGCCTGCAACGTCTACCTGAACATGCCCATCGAGGGTGGCGCCCTGCAGATGTGGAATGACCACATTACCCCGGATCAATTCGACGAAATGCGCGGCGACAGTTATGGCATCGAGCCGTCGCTGCTGGGGCCGCCGGCGCTTGAAGTGCGACCCCAGCCCGGCGATTTCATCATGTTCAATTCGCGGCGCATGCACTCGGTTACACCGGGCGTGGCCGACCCGCGTTTGAGCCTGTCGTTCTTTGTCGGCTATCGCGGCAATGCTTCCCCTCTGACTTTCTGGAGCTGACATGCTTTCCAATTACCTGGGCGAGTTTCTCGCATTGGCCACCATCCACTTTCTCGCCGTGGTTGCACCCGGCCCGGACTTCGCCGTGACCATTCGCCAAAGCGTGCGCTTCGGTCGCCTCGTCGGCATCTGCACCGCGCTGGGCATCGGCGCGGGGATTTCCGTGCACGTGCTGTATACCCTGCTTGGCGTCGGCGCCTTGATGCACACCACACCGTGGCTGCTGACGGTGGCCAAAGTGGTCGGCGGGGCCTACATCCTCTATCTGGGCGTCAGCCTGATTCGCAGCAAACCCAAGAGCAGCGTCGAAGGCGAAAAAACCGCCGATGAGCCGCTGGTTGAACAGTCATTGTTCAAGGCATTCAGCACCGGTTTTCTGACCAACGCCACCAACCCCAAGGCCACGCTGTTTTTCCTGGCAATTTTCACCACGATCATCAGCGCCAGCACGCCGCTGCAGATCCAGGCGTTCTACGGATTGTGGATGTGCTTCGTCAACGCGCTGTGGTTCGTCATCGTCGCGCTGTTTTTCTCCAGCAACAAAGTGCGCCTGCTGTTCATGCGCCTTGGACACTGGTTCGAGCGCAGCATGGGCGTCATCCTGATTCTGTTTGCCGGCCGCCTGATGCTGTCGATGTAAGCCCACCAAAAAAGTCCCGGCGGCAGCTGCCGGGACTTTTTCATTAGTGCGCCTCTTTTGCATTTCTGTGCGACAGATCATGTTTACGACTCCCTCTCCCAGCGCTTGCAGTGTTAGGTTTACAAAATGTTTCTGTCGCAAGCGTCAGAAATAATTTCCCAATCCTTTGCAAAGGAATGCCTGTTCCATGGTCTTTTCCCTGAAAAAACTGGCCGCTGCCACGCTCGTCATGGCCAGCCTCACCGCGTTTACCAGTGCCGCACAAGCCAACATCACTGCCGAGCAAAGCGCGGCAATCCTGAAATCCTTCGACGGCAAGAGCTTGACGGATTTCCGCAGCTTCCTGGGCAGCCTGGCAAAAAGTGATCTGGCCAAGACGGATAATCTCAACCCGTCCATCAGCGCCTTCCTCGACAACAAGACCCTGAACGCCGAACAGCAAAACGAAATTCATCGTCTGCTGGGCATTTATACCCGGGTGAAATACGGCAAGGCTGCACTCGAAACCCTGCGCCAACTCGTCGAGATCCCGACCTTCCGTAAGGATGGCGTGGAGCAACACGACAACCCGGAATTCATCAAGATCGCCGGCGAGATCCAAAAGCTCGCTGAATCCTTCGGTTTGAAATTCCGCAACATCGATAACCGTGTCTACGAAATTTCTCTGGACGGCAAAGGCAACGAAGTCGTCGGTATCCACGCGCACGCCGATGTGGTGCCAGTGACGCCGGAAAACTGGGTGCTGAAGGACGGCACCAAACTCGACCCGTTCAAAGTTACGCTGATCGGTGATCGCATGTACGGCCGCGGCACCGAGGATGACAAAAACGCCATTGTCGTCGCGCTATACGCAATGAAAGTGATCAAGGACGAGAAACTGCCACTGGCGCGCAACTTCAAACTGCTGGTCGACACCACCGAGGAAACCAGCGGCGACGCTATTCCTTATTACTTCGAGCGCAACCCGACGCCGAACTACAACATGGCGCTGGACGGCGGTTATCCGGTGGTGATTGCCGAGAAAGGTTATGGCACCGTCATGGCCAACTTTGCCAAACGCAAAGGCGAAGGCAACGGCGCGGAAATCGTTTCGATGACCGGCGGCAAAGCGACCAACCAGATCCCATCGGCCTCGGTGGTCACGCTGGTAACCGCCAAGCCTGCCGAGCTCGCCACCAGTCTGCAAAAAGCCGGCGACGCTTATGCCAAGGCCAACGGCGGCGATTTCGAAGTCGCGGCAAAGGTTGATGGCAAGGACGTCAAACTGACCGTCACCGGTGTTTCTGCGCACTCCTCGGAGCCCGAGTCCGGCGTCAACCCGGTCGCACGAATGCTGAGTTTCATCAACAGCCTGGACGGCAAAGTCGCACTCAAGCACAACCAGTTCACCGACGCCGCGCGTTATGCCGATGACAACTGGGGCCTGGACTACCTGGGCAAAAAACTCGGCGTGGGCTTCTCCGACTCGTTCATGGGGCCGCTGACCACTTCGCTGACCTACGTCGGTGAGGATGACAAAACCTTCAAACTGGCGGTGAACCTGCGGGTGCCGAAGGGCAAATCTCCGGAGAAGCTCAAGGCTGAGATCGCCGAAAAGCTGGACGCCTGGAGCAAGAAGACTCACGTTGCCGTGGCGTTCGATTACTCGGTGGCAGAACCGATGTATCGCAACCCCGAAGGTGAGTGGGTCAAGGCGCTGCTCGCCGTGGCCAGCGAAAACCTCGGCATGAAGTCGGAATTCGGTACTTCCGCTGGCGCGACTTCGGTTCACGAATTGCCGAACGGCGTGCAATTCGGCCTGGCGCGACCGGAAGCCAAATACACCGGCCACACCGATGGTGAATTCAAGACCGTCGACCAATTCCTGCTGGATCTGCAGATCGTCACGGAAATGATGGGGCGTGTCGGGCAGTTGCCGAAGCTGTAAGCACGGCCCGAGCCCGGTTACCGATGACCGGGCTCACCATAAAAAGGACCTGAGAAAAGGTCCTTTTTTATTTCCGCCACAAAACGCGCACAAACAAAAACGCCGATCATCACTGATCGGCGTTTTTGTGAAATTGGAGCGGGAAACGAGACTCGAACTCGCGACCCCGACCTTGGCAAGGTCGTGCTCTACCAACTGAGCTATTCC
>NZ_JBSICA010000003.1:0-393053 GCF_058245595.1 Pseudomonas sp. UF-293
CGTCGGTCCGCCTCGGCGGTGACGCGAGCGTGCGCGGTGAAATCCGGGGCGACGCCGTCGAAACGGTTCAGCGCCAGTGAGTCGTCCAGTGCCTTTTCGCGAAGCTGTTGCAACTCAAGCGTGGCTTCGCCTGCAACTGGCTCGACCTCACCACCCTTGTTCAAATACTCAAGCAGCGCCTGCCGGGTATTTTCCCGATCCGGCTCGGGCAATTGCTCCAGTTCAGCAAACAATGCCTGGGCGCGCGAATCGTCGCTGGCCTTGGCCAAAGTGTCGAAGTCCTGAGATCCGAGCTGGCTCAGCGACTCGATGTAACTGGCCAGCAGATAGTCGCGCTCGTTGTTGTCGGTGTTGCTCCACTGCTCGATCCAGCCGACCACCAGATCCTGATAATCGGCCAGATCGCGCATCACCCCAAGGTCGTCGTTGACCAGCAGAAACAGCGTGTCGTCCTGATAAGGCCCGCGCACCCGGCCAAGAAATTCGCCGATATGCGCCTCGCGAAAACGCCGCGGGTTTTCCCACAGATAGGGTTCGCGTTCGTGCTCCGGCGCATCGCTGACCTGCACCGCCGGCATCCGCGTGGCGTCCGCCTCGGCCAGCGGTTTCGCTGTGCAGGCCACTTCCGCCAGCCACTGTTTGGCCTGGGCCACGGTAAGCAGATGCTCGCCGCCGATCAGACAATGCACCGGGCCGAGATCGACCGCCTGCATGAAGTGCTCGCGCTCCTCCGCGCTGTCCAGCACCTGTCGGCATTTCGCCGCGCTCAACTGCACATCGGCAAAGGTCACGTAAAGGGTGCTTTTGCGCGAGAAGATCAACGCCGGACGTTCCTCGATGGCGCTGCGCTGATCCTCGCTGACGCTTTTGCCGCGATGCAGCAATGCGCTGATGACGCCGTCGAGCACGCGGTATTCGTACAGCTCACCGCTGAGACTGTCGACGATGTACAGCCAACCATCGCGCAAACGGCGGATGCCCATGGGACGCGTGGTCAGGATGTAAGGCAGCGTGATTTCGGTGCTGGGGTCGAAGGGGTTTTCCACCAGGCCGTACGCGAGGGGTAACAGTTGCACGTGGGTGTTGCGCAAGGGGCAGGCGGCTGGCGCACCAATAGGTGCTTTCGAGGCGGCAGCTGCCGCAAGGTTGGCGGGGTGCATCATTGAGCACATTTCCCTGTGTCTGTTTGTGACAGAGAAATGTGCGTGTATCTGGGAAGCGACCGCAGTCAGATCTTTCTGTGTTTTGCGTAGGAATCGAACACTCGGGATGAAGCCTACTAGGGATCGTCCGAAATCTTACAGAGGTTACTTCGGATGAACCGTGAGTAACCCTGAAGGCGTACCCGCGCTCGCAAACCGACGCAGGGCAAACAGAGCCTTTAACAGGCGCATTGCCCGAGGATACGAGCTGTACCGCTCATCGAAACCGTTGTTCAACCCATCCATTGATTGACGCCAAAATAGTGGCCACCTAATATCATGCCGAATGATGCGCTATTGCAGAGACGCCAGCGACTCTTTGCGCTCATCCGCGCCGCTGTCCGGCCGAGCATGGCACCTGATCAGACCGATTATTGCCCGTTGCAGGATCTTCTACATGGACGTTCGTCGTACGTATTCCTCGCGCATCAGTCTTCTGCCCCTGTGGCCGAACGCATCAGTTCATTGGCGTGTCCAAGCGCGGACAGACGTTCCAACTGGCAAACCTCATGGTCTTGCAGCCACTATGAGCGCAGGCCGATGGCCTCGTCGTTGCCAATCCCAGTATCTCGCTGGATCGTGCGGGTAATGGAGCAGAACCAGGGACAAACCAAGTTCTGATAAACAGAGATCTGTACCCCAGGTCCCCCACGGCGGAAAATCGTGTCTGGAGCCCATGCAATGCAACTGATCAACTCTTTACCCTTCGTCATCGACACTGAACCCTATGACGCGTGGAAGCAGCAATGGGCAAATCAGGAAGGCCTGGATATTCATTCGTATATCAACGACCAATGCCACCCGGAACAGATATTGATGTTTTCCACGTTGCTGTTCCCGACGTTCATCGTGTCTGAGGGAGGCGTTTTCCTCGAGCGAAATTTTTCACACGAAGCGTTCGCGCGCTGCGTGAACCTTGCCGCTGGCGACATGGCGGAGGTTGAGCGGCTTATGAATTATGTGAAGATTTATGATGTTTTTGGCCAATACGGAAATGGTGTATCGCCCAGAATATTTTTTCAGCTGTGCGAGATGATCGGGTTTGCCTGGCGAATGGTGTTGAAGGAGAAATTCCCGGACACATTATTCACTGTCGAGGTGTCGAACTCGGATGAGGATTACGGCCCGGTGGTTACGTTCTATCAGGTGAAACAATGATTGATCCCATTCCCAACGCTCGCTGATAAAAAGATTTTTGTCTTGATGTGCTCGCCTCAAGACCGTGGGCGAGCAATTACGTTTCTTGAGTTGAGCCACCAATACAATGCCTAAATTTTCCTGCGTGTGCGGTCAGATAATCAATTTGTCTCATGGTACGTCCGAGTCCGAGTTTTCAATGGTTGCCGAGCGAAAGATAGATGAGCTGGGTGCTGCCTTGGCAGATCGTTGGTTGTCTGAGGAAGAGTTCTATCAGCAGATAGGTGCGAGTGCTACTGCTGTTTATCGCTGCAATAAATGCGAACGACTACATATTGATCAAGGTGGCGGAAACTTTTCTTCCTATATCAAGGAAGTATGATAGAGCGCGCCCACATGCTTTCGGGGAAAGAGTGGGAACTGGATTGTTCACCAGCAAGAGGCTTCAAATGGACTTTTCAATTGCGGAATACGGATTGGTCGGCCCCCTGAATGGAAAACTGTCCAGAACTCAAGTGCGCGAAATTCTGGGAGCCGGTTTCGAAGTGTTCTGGAAAACAGCTGACTCCTTGAATACTACGGATGCTTATTCTCAGCTCGACCTTCATGTCTACTATGACGAACGAGATATGGTTAAAGGGGTAGAATTTTTCGAAAGAAGCACGGTGTCTTGGAGCGGGCACAAGCTGGTAGGCGAAACATCCACGGACGTATTGGCTTTGTTCCGTCGCCACGGTATTGACCCCATCATTGATGATGACGGATTTGAAGTCGGTGAGTTGTGTATGGGGTTTTACGTTGACGATGACGACGACTTGATCACCACTTTATATATCAATCTGCGCCGCGAAAATTCATTCAACGGCGTCGTGCTCTAACAGGAGCCAGAGATGATCATCTGCCCAAGATGTCAGCAGGATTACATTGTCTGTGCCCATGTCAAGGCCACTGGCAAAGAGTTATTCATGTGCCCAGAGTGCGACGCTACCTGGTTTTCAATTGAGGCGATCGGCGTTGCGCCTTTTCTGGATTTTGGGACTTATATGGAAAGCATAGGCTTGTCGATGCTGTGGGACGAGTTGGACATTGTTTCCTGTTCAGAAGACTCAAGAAATGACAGTGTATGATCCGGCAATGAAGTGAGGTTGTTATGAAGGAGTTGTTCGGTCAGCCATACCGCCAGTCAGACCCTTATTGGATTGTCAAAGGGTATTTTGACAGGATGTATGATGATGGCCGTTTCATCGAGGCAGCCGGCTATATTGTTAGGCGTTGGGGGTTCAGTGTTGATGGAGCATACTGTAACTTCCCTGATGTAAATAGCTCATTTGAAGAGGGCCATTTCGAAGGAGTGGAGTTTTCTTATGGGTATCCCTCTAGCGATGCAAACACAATTGTTGTCAGTGAAGAGGTTTGCATGGAATACCTTCGGCTAGCTTGTGATAAATACCTACAGCTCCATCCTGAAAGTAAGGCTGAAGTAGATGTTCTGTTAAGTGGGAGCTATATCTGATAAGTGGAAGTGTTCCATTTGTCTAGCGCAGCTAAAAGTTATCCGATCAAGAGAAAGTTGAAAGATGAATGATTTCGAGTCAGTAAAGAAACTGATTATCCAGTTGGTTAAAGATAAAGCCGGTGATTTTGATGGTGACAGTTGGGAAGGTGATTACAAGCTGAACTGGGAAGCTGAGTTGGCGGAAAGGTTAGCAAGCACTTTCTACAATATGTCCAGAGCGGCATCCGCCAAGGCCGACTCAAACGAAGTGATGTTAAAAGCCGCATTGCTGAATTCACGAACGGACTTCATGGATCTTGCCAATTTTTTTCGGGATATCTATGACGATCTGGATGCGTTGGTAAAACATCCTGCTTGGCCGAAAATCCCCAAGGGTTTTGATTACGGAAAAATCTCTGAGTAGGAGCCAGGGATTGATTTTCGGGCGAGGCAATCCCACCTGGTCAGGAGGCCGGACTACCTCATACTGACGTACACGACAGATGGCAAGCCAAAAACCGTGACGTTTAAAAAGAAGCCAGGCAGTTACTAGAGGTAAAGGCTTGATTACTCAGGATATTGAACTCGTCAACCAGATCTTTCAGTTGGTCGATCCCGGGATTGTCAAGGGATACGATGCTTTCAGCTATAGCGTCGAATGGGGCGGTAACTATATGGAAGCTGAACTTGCCGTTGAGAAAGATGGTGTTGAGAGATGGGATGCCGAAACGGATTTCAATAATTCAAAAATCTACATGCTCGTAGAGAAGCTTCACGAAAATGCAGCTGTAAGGGGCGAACCATGGAAATCCTTTGTGCTGTCGTATCGCGATGGTGAACAAGTGCGAACGAAATTTGGGTATTGAACCACGGGACGTCGAACGGACAGTCATGGTCATCGAAGATCTAGAAGTCATTAAGAGCATTTTCCGAATCGTCCATGAGGAATAATGGGACAGACCACGTTTAAATAAACGTGGTCTATCTCGAGGGGTCAAAGGTTTTTAACTTATGAAGGTTAGTGGGTAAATAAGGATAGATCACGTTTGGGAAGTACTCCGAAAACGTGGTCTGTCCCCTTTTTATCCAGAAGGTTGTTTGGTGCCAAGTATGATGTGGCGATTAAGCAGATGTTGGAATATGCTTCGACTTTAAATCCGGACGACTTTAGGAAGAGATGACAATGATTTTCAATTTATTAGCCCGCGGTGATCTGGGATTGCTTCATGCTGGTATGTCACGAGATGAAACGAGGAAGGCTCTCGGTGGTGGGTTTGAGGAGTTTTTCAAATCCGAGGATTCTTCAGTACCGACTGACGCTTATGATGATTTAGGCATGCATTTATACTTCGATGAGAGCTTCATGGTGAGTGGTGTTGAGTTTTTAAAGTGGAGCCAACTCGTTTGGAAGAGCCAGAAACTGGTCGGTGAAGATGCGCTGCTGGTTCAAAGGTTTTTAATCGCGCAAGGAGAAAAATTGGCTTTCAATAATTCGGGCTTCAATATCATTGATATGGGCTTAAGATTTTACGTGCCCGATCTTGAAGAAGATGATGCCATCGTTGAAGCTGTTTACGTCGAACTCTTCCGTGCATGAAAAACCGCTAGGGGGACGGTTGTATATTTGCCGAGCGTTTTGGATAAATGGGACTATGCATGGTTCTTAGGAAGCTCCATTTCCGCTCCGCTCTGGAGTTTGTACAGTGATTACCGAAGACATAAAGATTGTCCAAGAGATTTTCCAGTTGGTCGAAGCCGGCATCGTCCATGGCTACGATGCGTTCTGCTATGGCGTCGAATGGGGCGGGAACTATATGGAAGCAGAGCTTGCCGTTGAAAAAGATGGTTTTGAACATTGGGATGCCGAAACCGATTTCAATAATTCAAAAATCTACATGCTCGTAGAGAAGCTTCACGGAAATGCAGCTGTAAGGGGCGAACCATGGAATTCCTTCGTGCTCTCGTATCGCGATGTGAACAAGTGCGAACGAAATTTGGTTATTGAATCCGATGTTTCTCAGCCTTTTCACCTGAGATCAAAGATCGCAGCCTTCGGCAGCTACTACACACAATCCGTAGGAGCTGCCGAAGGCTGCGATCTTGTACTTTTCACTTCGGATAAAGCGGCGGCAATCCACTCTCACTCACCGGATCCTGCACGCGCTCGGCGGCGGGAATAGTACGAATCGCCCGCCACAAATCCTCACCCTGCCAATGCTGCCCGGTCTCGCTGTACAGCGCGCCGTTCAGACCATCCAACGCATCCGACAACGGCACAAACCGCGCGGCCATGTCTGCCAGTGTCTCCGGCTGCTGCCGCGCCCAGGCGTCCAGTGCCTGGCGGGTGGCGTGGGGGTCGTTGGCTTGGCTGGCGCGTTTGATGTCGTCGAGCAGGGTGCGTGGGCTCGGGCCGGTCTGGGCGGCGCGGTGGATTGCCGGTTGCCAGCGGGCGCGCCACCAGAGGCCGAAGCCGAGCAGGGTGGTGCAGGCGAGGATCAGGGTGCTGAGTTTCCACCACCACAGGGTGTCGTTGTCGGGCGTGCTCGGTTGCAGGGTGCCGGCCGGGGTGTCGATCTGCAGGCTGGGGTTGTTCGCCACTTGCAGGGTGCGTGCGGGCAGGCTGCTGTGTTCGAGGTGGTCTTCGAAGATGTTCCACCAGACTACGTCGACGGTTGGCAGGTCGATCGCGCCGCTGCGGCTTGGCACCAGGGCTTCGCGCTCTTCGCGGCTGCCGATGATGCCACGATCGCTGCTCTGGTTGCTCAGCACCGGTTGGTCGGGGTAACGACGCAGGCCGTTGACGTCGGTGGCGGGCAGGGCTGGCAGTTGTGAACTGGCGAGGCCTTCGACTTTCAGGGTCAGGCTGCGGGTCAGGGAATCGCCGACCTGGGTGTGGTCCGGTTCCGGGCTCCAGCTTTCGCTGAGGCTGAGGCTGCGCGCCGGCAGCCATGGCGCATCGACCGGGTAGGTCAGCGGTTTCGGTTTGACCGTCAGCGGAATCGACGCCGAGCTGACGCGCATCAGTTTGCCGGGCTTCGGCCCCGAGGCGTCTGCTGAAGGCGCGGTATCGACCAGCGTGGCGCTGAAGGTTTGCGGGGCGATCGTCAGCAGGCCGCTGTGTTGCGGGTAGATCGCGTAGCGCATCTCGATCACGCCGTGGCGCAGGCCGTTGATGTCTTTTTCGTAGGTGCGCGTGTCGCCAAGTTGTTCGATGCGCGCATCGGCGATTTGCAGCGGGCTGAGGCTGCTGTCGTCGTAGAGCGAAACCGAGTGATAAATGCGCAACGTCAGGATGGCCTGCGCCTGCACATAGACGCTGGTCTGATCGAGGCTGGCTTCGATGAACACCGGATCAAGGCTGTTCTTTTCTTCGCGGTTGTCGCTGGCGATCACCTGCACGGTGATCGGCTGGCTCTGCGCTTCGCCCAGTTGCAGCGGCGGAATCACCACGCTGCCGTTCTCTTTCGGCAGCAGGGTAATGATCCAGCGTGTGGTCGCGCGGTTGTCGCCGTTGAGGGTGTTGAGCTGGTTGACCTGGCGCGTGCCGCGCACTTCGAACAACGCTTCCAGCGCCGACAGATCGGGCTTGCCGAACTGGGTGACGTCGTCAGTTTCGAGGGTGAGCTCGACCGTCTCGCCGGAGTTCAGGCGACTGCGATCCACGCTGGCGGTCAGCTCGGCCGCCTGAGCGGTGGCCGTGCAGATCAGCAGGGGCAGCAAGAGAGCGGTGAAGCGGGTCATCGATTGTTTTCCTGATCCTGATGTTGTTGCTGTTCGTACCAGAATTTGCGCCTGAGCAGTTCGCCCGGGTCGTCCGGGATCTTGCCCAGCCATTGCTCGAGCGCCTGACGCTGCTCGCCCTCGAGGTTGTTCTCACTCGGGCGCAGGGTCGGCACCGTATCGGTTTCCTCTTCCTCGTTGCTGCCGGGGATTTCGTTAGGGCCGGGCAGCGGCGGGGCGGTCGGCGGCGGTTCGCTGGCGGATTCGGCCGGTTGCGCCTCGCTCTGGGTTTCGCTGCTCACCGCCGGAGGGGGCGCGGTGGTGGGCGAAGGCTCATCGCCGGGCAGACTTTGTTCGTTCGGCTGGTTGTCCGGCTCGGGCGGCGGCGGGGCGTTTTTCTGCTTCAGCAGGTTTTCCACCAGCGCCTTGTTGGTCTGCGCCGGACGCAGATCCGGTTGCAGTTCCAGCGCCTGTTCGTAGGCGTCGATCGCCGCTTCCAGCTCGCCGCTTTTCGCCAAAGCGTTGCCACGATTGTAGTGGGCGCGGGCATCGCTGCCCTCGGCGAAGCGCTGAGCGGCGCCACTGTAGTCGCCGGCCTCGTACAACGCCACCCCTTGCCACTGATGATCTTCAAAATGCTGCGCGGCTTCGGCCGGGCGTTTCTGTTTGAGCAGATGCAAACCTTGTTGATCGGGGCGCAACCACAAGTCTTCGAAGTCGAAAGCGTAGCTCGGTTGCGGCAGGCACCACAGCAGCGGCAGGCAGAACAGCCAGCCACGGCGCCCGGCACAAGCGGCGAGCAACAGCAGCGGCAACAGCAGCCAGTAACCCTGATCGGCCCACGTATCGAGGCGCACGGTCTGGCCGTCGTCGCGCAGGCTGCGCGGGCCGTTGAGCAGGCCAAGAGCGCCAAGATCAGCCTCGTCGAGACGCGCCGGGTGATATTCGCCGCCCACGCTGTTGAAGAAAGTCGCCAGGCCTGGGCTATCGAGTTGCGGCACGCGGATCGCGCCTTGCTCGTCCTTGAGGAAACTGCCGTCCTCCTGGGCAATCGGCGCACCTTCTGCGGTGCCGATGCCGAGCATCAGCAGTTGCGTCGACTCGCCATTGAGCGCACGGCGAATACCGCGCCGTTCCTCTTCGTTGAGCGACGAACCGATCAGCAAAATCCGTCCCTGTCCCAGCGCACCTTGCTTGAGCAAAGCCAGCGCCTTGCCCACGGCCAGATCGGCGCGGTGGCCGGCTTCCGGCATCAGCGACGGCTTGAGCGCGTCGAGCAGGTTGCGACTGGTTGCGAGATCATCCGACAGCGGCACCAGCGTGTGCGCGCTGCCGGCATAAACGACGATGGCGGTCTGCGCGTCGCTGCGCGCCTGCAACAGGTCGAACAGCTTGCGCCGCGCCTGTTCCAGACGCGTCGGCGGCGAGTCGGTGGCGAGCATTTCCGGGGTGAGTTCGAGCACGACTACCAGCGGATCGGCGGGTTTCTGGCTGGTCTGTTCGACGCGCTCCCAGCTCGGCCCGAGCAAGGCCAGAATAGTCAGCAACCACGCCACGCCAAGGGCGATCCACGGCAATTTGCTCTGGCGCCCGCTACCACCACTGAGCAGCGCAGCGTGAAATGCTGGCGGCAGAATCATCTGCCAGCGACCGGCGCGTTTCTGTCGGTGCCAGAGTTGCCAGAGCAGCCAGCCGAGCAGCGGCAACAGCAACAGCCACCAAGGGCGGAACCAGTGCGGCCAGTCCGCGATCATCGGCGCCTCCGCAGGCGCAAACGCTGCAAGCGCTGACGCCAGTCCGGCAGTGGACTTTGCAAATACAGTTGTTTGGTAAACAGGCGTTGCAGCGGATTGTCCGGCCACAGCTCGCGGACGACCAGCAACAGGCTCAACCACAGCGCCAGCGCCAGCGGCCAGTGATACAAGGCTTGCGCCGGGCGTGCCTGAGTCGGTTGCTGAGTCACCGGTTCGAGCTGATCGAGGGTGTCCTTGATCGCTTGCAGCTCTTTGCCGTCATGGGCGCGGAAGTACTGGCCGCCGGTGATTTCGGCGATGGCCTTGAGCGCCGGTTCATCCAGGTCAAGGCTCGGATTGACCCCGAGCAGGCCGGTCGAGCCGCTGTCCTCGGGATTGGCGCCGATGCCGATCGGATAGATCCTCACGCCTTCACTGGCCGCCAGTTTTGCCGCAATCAGCGGATTGATTTCGCCGCCGTTGTTGGCGCCGTCGGTGACCAGAATCAGCACGCGACTTTGCGCCGGGCGCAGACGCAGGCGTTTCAGGGCCAGACCGATGGCGTCGCCGATCGCGGTGTTCTTGCCGGCGATGCCGATCCGCGCCTCGTCGAGCCACACGCGAACGGTGCGCCGGTCGAAGGTCAGCGGTGCTTGCAGGTAGGCCTGACTGCCAAACAGGATCAAACCGACGCGGTCGCCGTCGCGACTTTCGAGGAAATCACCGAGCAAATGCTGCACCAGCGACAGGCGACTGACTTCTTCGTCCTGCCACTGCATGTCGGGAAAATCCATCGAACCGGACACGTCCACCGCCACCAGCAAATCACGGCCACTGGCGGCAATTGGCAGCGGCTCGCCGAGCCATTGCGGGCGGGCGGCGGCGGTCAGCAGAATCAGCCACAGCAAGATAAACGGCGCCTGCTGCCGCCACGCCGGCAAGTTCGCACGCGCGCGGCGGCGGGCGAGGCCTTCGAGGTCGGCGAGGAAGCTGACTTTGAGTGCCGGCTCGCCGCTGTCGGCCACCGGCAGGACGAGACGCATCAGCCACGGCAGCGGCAACAGCACGAAGATCCACGGCCAGGCGAACTCAAACATGTTTGCGAATCCACGTTTCGACCGCTTGGGTCAGGCCAGCGATGGCTTTGTCGTCGAGTTTGCATTCCGGTTTGTACGCGCCTTCGACCAGCACCATCCAGCGCGTCAGGCCGGCAGCCGGGCAGCGGTTATCGAGGAAGGCCAGCCATTTGCGCCCGTTGAGGGTGTGGCTCTGGCTGTACGGATAGTGGTTGCGGCACAGGCGCTTGAGCAGGCCGTTGAGTTGTTGCAGCCAAGCGCCGGCCGGAGCGCCGTCGTAGGGTTTGGGCATTTGCGCCAGTTCGGCGAGCGCGGCGATGCGCACCGGGTCCAGTGGTTGCTCGGCGCGCACCACCGGGCGTTTCTTCATCGGAATGAAACGCCGTAGCTTCCACACGGCAAAACCCAGCAGCGGCAACAGCAGAAGCAGCAGCCACCAGCCCGGCGCCGGCGGCCAGAAGGCGATCGGCGGCGGTGAGATCAGCGGTTGCAGTTGGTCGAGGCCGTTCATCGACCTTTCCCCGGACGCTGCGGGTTCAGGAACTCGCGCATCTGCTCGACCATTTCGCTCTGCGTGCTCAACGGCATCAGCAACACCCGCAGCTTTTGCGCGAGCAATTCCCAGCGAGCGATGCGCGCTTCGGCCTGAGCGCGGTAGGTCTGGCGCAGGTCGAAGTTCAGCGTGTCGATTTCCAGCTGCGCGCCACGTTCGGCGAAGCGCAGCAGGCCGGCAGCGGGCAAAGCGTGATCGAGCGGATCGGACAGCGGCAACATCAGCAGATCACAATGCCGCGCCAGCAGACTCAACTGCTGCTCGGCGCTGTCGGACAAAGCGCGTTCGTCGCAAATGACGATGGCCAGACTGCCCGGGCGCAGCACTTCCCGCGCGCGGCGCAAGGCCACGCCGAAGGCATCGCGATCCGGCTCGCGCTCGCTGTGCAGCGACTGATTGACCTTGACCAGACGGTTGAGCAATTGCAGCAGGCTCTGCTTGCTGCGCCGAGGCTTGATTTCGTAGTGCTCGTTGTCGCCGAACACCAGCCCGCCGACGCGATCGTTGTGCCCCAGTGCAGCCCAGCCGATCAACGCCGCGACCTGCGCCGCCAGCACCGACTTGAACATCAGCCCCGAGCCGAAAAACAGCCGCGTGCTTTGCTCGACCATGATGAAAATCGGCCGCTCGCGCTCTTCATGGAACAGCTTGGTGTGCGGCTCCTGCGTGCGCGCGGTGACGCGCCAGTCGATGGTGCGCACGTCGTCACCGGCCTGATACACCCGCACCTGATCGAAGTCGACGCCACGGCCACGGAATTTCGAATGATGCAGGCCGATCAGCGGGCTGCGCTGACTTGGCGTGGAAAACAGTTGCACCTCGCGCACGCGGTGACGCATCTCGATCAGCTCGGCGAGGCTGATGCGGATACCGGGTTCGGAGGGCAGGGCGGCGTTCATGGGGGTCAAGCGACGGCGACGACGTCGAGAATCCGCTGCACCACGCGGTCCTGATCGATGCCAGCGGCTTCGGCTTCAAACGACAGAATGATGCGATGGCGCAACACGTCGAATAGCACGGCCTGAATGTCTTCCGGGCTGACGAAGTCGCGGCCGGCCAGCCAGGCGTGGGCGCGGGCGCAGCGATCGAGGGCGATCGAGCCGCGCGGGCTGGCGCCGTAGGCGATCCACTCGGCCATTTCCGGGTCGAACTTGGCCGGGTTGCGCGTGGCCATGACCAGTTGCACCAGGTATTCCTCCACAGCGTCGGCCATGTACAAACCGAGGATTTCCTTGCGCGCGGCGAAAATTGCCTGCTGGCTGACCCGACGCTCGGGCTTGGTCTCGCCGTTCAGCGCCTCGCCACGGGCCTGCTGGAGGATGCGCCGTTCGACAGCGGCGTCGGGGAAGCCGATTTTCACGTGCATCAAGAAGCGGTCGAGCTGGGCTTCCGGCAGCGGATAGGTGCCTTCCTGTTCGATCGGGTTCTGCGTGGCCATCACCAGAAACAGCGGCGACAGCTCATAGGTGCTGCGGCCGACACTGACCTGACGCTCGGCCATCGCTTCGAGCAAGGCCGATTGCACCTTGGCCGGCGCGCGGTTGATTTCGTCCGCCAGCACCAGGTTGTGGAAGATAGGCCCTTGCTGGAAGACGAAACTGCCGGTTTCCGGACGGTAGATTTCGGTGCCGGTGATGTCGGCCGGCAGCAGGTCGGGGGTGAACTGAATTCGATGGAACTGGGCTTCGATGCCCTCGGCGAGTTCTTTGATCGCTTTGGTCTTGGCCAGACCGGGAGCGCCCTCGACCAGCATATGGCCGTCGGCGAGCAGGGCGATGAGCAAGCGCTCGATGAGTTTTTCCTGGCCGAGAATCTGCGTTGAAAGAAAGGTTCGCAGCGCCAGCAGCGCTTCACGATGTTCCATCGGTGACTGTTCCTGGAAAGGGAGTGGCCAGGGCGTTCGGATAACGCCGGGGCTGGGGGCGATACTTTAATCCATCGTGGGGGGCGGCGACTAACGGCATTTTGTGCAAAAGAGCAAAAGATCGCGGCTTTTGGCGGCTTCCCGGTTGGAATGCGATCCCCTGTAGGAGCTGCCGAAGGCTGCGATCTTTTGATCTCCTGTCAGCAGGAAATTTATCGGATGGCAGTTCCGGCCTCTTCGCGAGCAGGCTCGCTCCCACAGGGTCTGGTGTACGCATTCCAATGTGGGAGCGAGCCTGCTCGCGAAAGGGCCAGCCCGGTCAACATCAAATCTCGCTGATAAAGGTGCCGGTGCCATCGAGAATATTCTTCAAAGTCTCGACAACCTCGTCCATATCCACCATGTCCGGATTAAAACTGATCTCCAGCACATCATCGCCATTCAACGCATCGGCATCCGCCGCAGCAATCTCGATCTTCAGCAGATTCGCAGTCAGCGTGACCTTCACCCCGTCGAGCGTCGAAGGCTCGCCATCCAGGGTGATCTCCAGCTCATCCTCATCCGGGTAACGACTCATCAGGAACATCTCGCCCTTGTCGCTATGGCAGCAAAGCATGGCCATGTTGTCTTCTTCGTCGTCGCACGGGTTGACGATCAGTAGGGCGGTGGTCATTTGCATGGGGGGGAATCCTGGGCAGTGGCGGCGGTGAATCTGTTCGAAGGTGCGATTTTGCCAGTCTCTGCTCGTTCGCGCTGCCTGCTTCGGTAAAAAGGGGCAAAGCAGGACATTTCCGTCATTCACTTCCGAGCGGCTCGAAGGAAGGATCCGACGCCCACGTAGGGCAATTGCCGGTCGCAACAAATCCATGCGTAATTGCGATGTTTCCCTTGTGATCGCTACCGTTTTCCCGTTAGTTTCGCCGCTCTTGCGCAACGGAGTGCGTTACGAAAACCCCCAAAAAAGGACCTTTGCCATGACCCGATATTTCGAGCGCGCCGAAGAAATCCGCCACCTGTCCGATGAGCGAGGAGATCTACAAGCGCTATCTGGAAGGGGAGAAAACTTCGCAGCTGATGGAGCAGTTCCAGATTCCTTCAACGGTGCGCAGTCTGCTCAAGGTACTGCCACCGATCGTCAGCGCAGACCTCACCTGTCCTTACTGCGAACTGCCGATGTGGATGCGCCGTCACGCCAGAGGTACTCCGCTTTCGCTGCGCAGTGCATTCAAATGCGTACGCTGTGAGCACCAGCACAGTGTCCCCGGCGCCAATCGCCGCCACACCACGTGCAATTGCAAAGAATGTTTCAAGGTTCGCCAGCAGCAACTGGCCGCCCGCGCAGCACGGGACCGCCTGGAGCTGGAGGCCAGATACGGCGCGCAAAGCCCCGCAGTGCCTTACGCCAATCTGGGGTTTGTGCAGAAATTGACGTTGCTCGCCTTGCTCGATGATGGCTACGGCGCAAACGTTGAATGGATTGCGCCATTGAATGCGCCATCCAGAGAAGAACTGCTCGCCCTGACGTTCGAGGCCCGTGAAGAGCTGCTCAAGGGCCTGCACGAAGCCGCAGTGCTGGCGGTTTCCACCGATTCGGATATCAACGCCTTCGATCGCAGCGAGGGCTGCAATATTCGCGAGTACAGCGCGGTGCGCTGGCTGCCCAACGTCACGCTGGATGGCTTGGCGCGCTGTACCCGAGAGAATCTGTATCTGGCGCTGTATCAGGAGTTGTCGGGCAGCGTGAAGGCTGCCTGGAAGAGCGAAATCTATTCTTTGGTCTTCAGTCTCGCCCGCGAAGAGTCGATTCAGTACATTCGTGTGCTGGCCAGCGAAGTGGATTTCGCCTTCACGGCTGAAGCCCGTGCCGAGGAGGTGGTCGGGCAGTTGCTGCAGGATTTCTCGGTCAGTCAGCTGTATTACTTTGCTCGGCTGGCCGTGAGAAATGCCGCGCATTTCTATGCCACCGGCAATTCCCAGGGGCGCAGTCACGCCTCCAACACCATTCCGCGCAACATGCTCGGCACGGCGCAGGACGCACTGAATCGTAACTGGCGCAAGAACGCCCATCGCGATGCGCGGGTGCCGCAAACGGCCTTGCAGCGGCTGCTTTACGATGTAGTGCTCAAGGACAGCGGCGGCGGATTCTCCAAATCGCCCGGCATGTACTGGCGCGACGAACTGGTTCCGCAATTCTTCAGCGCTGTAGCGTTCGACAGCGACTTGCTCGGCAATCTGCGCCTGTTCTGCCGCGAATGCGATTCGAGCAGCATCGACGCCAGCATGGACAAACAGATCCTGCAGACGATGTGCTACGACTGCGCCACGGTGAGCAAATTCAGAGCCTTCGAAGAGTTGCCGGACTGATCCGCGTCAACCGCTGGCGCTGAACCGGATGCCACGCTCAGGGTCGATTAAAGGGCCTTGGGCGTTTTCGTTTCCGGATATGTAACGTCCTCAAGGCCCGTGCTGGTACGAAAGTCCCGTGAAACGGGGGTGTCGGGCCTGCGTTTCAGCTCACGCCTGCTAGTGTTGATGCAGACGAAACCCTGCATTTACGTGCCAATGACCGAATATGTCGCAGCACCGCAAGCAGACACATTGTCGCACCCATTAAGCTGCGCAACGGATGAGCACCCGTAAAGGCATTGTCGGCAGAGCGGGCAGTCGCTTTTGCAGATGCTCATTCATGGAAGGTGAATGTGACCTGAGTGTCCCGTCCAGCTTCACCCACCTGTCTCCCTGTTTCCTCTGCCCGAGAATCAGGAACAGGGCGACACGAGGCCCGAAAGGGCTGTTGCACGCGACGCTTTCCATCAATAACAAGCTTAAGCGGAGTACCACAGATGGCGTTCTTCACCGCAGCCAGCAAAGCCGACTTCCAGCACCAACTGCAAGCGGCACTGGCGCAGCACATCAGTGAACAGGCACTGCCACAAGTGGCGCTGTTCGCTGAACAATTCTTCGGCATCATTTCCCTGGACGAGCTGACTCAACGTCGCCTCTCCGACCTCGCTGGCTGTACTCTCTCTGCGTGGCGCCTGCTTGAGCGCTTCGATCACGCGCAACCGCAAGTGCGTGTCTACAACCCCGATTACGAACGCCACGGCTGGCAGTCGACCCACACTGCGGTCGAAGTGCTGCACCACGACCTGCCATTTCTGGTCGACTCGGTGCGCACCGAGCTGAACCGTCGCGGCTACAGCATTCACACCCTGCAGACCACCGTGCTCAGCGTACGTCGTGGCAGCAAGGGCGAACTGCTGGAAATCCTGCCTAAGGGCAGCACCGGCGAAGGCGTGCTGCACGAATCGCTGATGTACCTGGAAATCGACCGTTGCGCCAACGCGGCCGAGCTGAATGTGCTGAGCAAAGAGCTTGAGCAGGTGCTCGGTGAAGTGCGCGTCGCCGTCGCTGACTTCGAGCCGATGAAAGCCAAGGTGCAGGACATCCTCACCCAGCTCGACAACAGCGCTTATCCGGTCGATGCCGACGAAAAGAACGAAATCAAGAGCTTCCTGGAATGGCTGGTGGGCAACCACTTCACGTTCCTCGGCTACGAAGAGTTCGTTGTCACCGATCAGGCCGATGGCGGCCACATCGAGTACGACCAGAGCTCCTTCCTCGGCCTGACCAAATTGCTGCGCACCGGCCTGACCTACGAAGACCTGCGCATCGAAGACTACGCCGTGTCTTACCTGCGCGAACCGACCCTGCTGTCGTTCGCCAAGGCTGCGCACCCGAGCCGTGTACATCGTCCGGCGTACCCGGACTACGTGTCGATCCGTGAAATCGACGCCGACGGCAAAGTCATCAAGGAACACCGTTTCATGGGCCTGTACACCTCGTCGGTGTATGGCGAGAGCGTGCGGGTCATCCCGTTCATCCGCCGCAAGGTCGAAGAAATCGAGCGCCGCTCCGGCTTCCAGTCCAAGGCTCACCTGGGCAAGGAACTGGCGCAGGTCCTCGAAGTGCTGCCGCGTGACGACCTGTTCCAGACCCCGGTCGACGAACTGTTCACCACCGTAATGTCGATCGTGCAGATCCAGGAGCGCAACAAGATCCGCGTGTTCCTGCGCAAAGACCCGTACGGGCGTTTCTGCTACTGCCTGGCCTACGTGCCGCGCGACATCTATTCCACCGAAGTCCGCCAGAAGATCCAGCAAGTGCTGATGGAGCGCCTGAAGGCTTCCGACTGCGAGTTCTGGACGTTCTTCTCGGAATCCGTGCTGGCCCGCGTGCAGCTGATCCTGCGCGTCGATCCGAAGAACCGTCTCGACATCGACCCGGTGTTGCTGGAAAAAGAAGTGGTTCAGGCCTGCCGCAGTTGGCAGGACGATTACGCCGCACTGACCGTCGAAAGCTTCGGCGAAGCCCACGGCACCAACGTGCTGGCCGACTTCCCGAAAGGCTTCCCGGCCGGCTACCGCGAGCGTTTCGCCGCGCATTCGGCCGTGGTCGACATGCAGCACCTGCTGAGCCTCAACGAAAAAAATCCGCTGGTGATGAGCTTCTATCAGCCGCTCGGTCAGGTCTCCGGCCAGCGCGAGCTGCATTGCAAGCTGTATCACGCCGACACGCCGCTGGCGCTGTCCGACGTCCTGCCGATTCTGGAAAACCTCGGCCTGCGCGTACTGGGTGAATTCCCGTATCGCCTGCGCCACACCAACGGCCGCGAATTCTGGATTCACGATTTCGCCTTCACCGCCGCTGAAGGTCTGGACCTCGACATCCAGCAGCTCAACGACACCCTGCAGGACGCGTTCGTGCACATCGTGCGCGGCGATGCCGAGAACGATGCGTTCAACCGCCTGGTGCTGACCGCCGGTCTGCCATGGCGCGACGTCGCGCTGCTGCGTGCCTATGCCCGTTACCTGAAGCAGATTCGTCTGGGCTTCGACCTGGGTTACATCGCCAGCACCCTGAACAACCACACCGACATCGCTCGCGAACTGACCCGGTTGTTCAAGACCCGTTTCTACCTGGCGCGCAAGCTCGGCAGCGATGATCTGGAAGACAAGCAACTGCGTCTGGAACAAGCGATTCTGACTGCACTGGACGATGTTCAGGTGCTCAACGAAGACCGCATCCTGCGTCGTTACCTCGACCTGATCAAAGCCACCCTGCGCACCAACTTCTATCAGACGGATGCCAACGGCCAGAACAAGTCGTACTTCAGCTTCAAGTTCAACCCGCATGCGATCCCTGAGCTGCCGAAGCCGGTGCCGAAGTTTGAAATCTTCGTCTACTCGCCACGCGTTGAAGGCGTGCACCTGCGCTTCGGCAACGTTGCCCGTGGTGGTCTGCGCTGGTCCGATCGTGAAGAAGACTTCCGTACCGAAGTGCTCGGCCTGGTAAAAGCCCAGCAAGTGAAGAACTCGGTCATCGTGCCGGTGGGCGCGAAGGGCGGCTTCCTGCCGCGTCGCCTGCCACTGGGCGGCAGCCGTGACGAGATCGCGGCCGAGGGCATCGCTTGCTACCGCATCTTCATTTCCGGCCTGTTGGACATCACCGACAACCTGAAGGACGGCGCGCTGGTGCCGCCGGTCAATGTCGTGCGTCATGACGACGATGACCCGTACCTGGTGGTCGCGGCGGACAAGGGCACTGCGACCTTCTCCGACATCGCCAACGGCATCGCCATCGACTACGGCTTCTGGCTGGGTGACGCGTTTGCGTCCGGTGGTTCGGCCGGTTACGACCACAAGAAAATGGGCATCACCGCCAAAGGCGCGTGGGTCGGCGTCCAACGCCACTTCCGCGAGCGCGGCATCAATGTTCAGGAAGACAGCATCACCGTGGTTGGCGTCGGCGACATGGCCGGCGACGTGTTCGGTAACGGCCTGTTGATGTCCGACAAGCTGCAACTGGTCGCTGCGTTCAACCACATGCACATCTTCATCGACCCGAACCCGAACCCGGCGACCAGTTTCGTCGAGCGTCAGCGTCTGTTCGACCTGCCGCGTTCGGCCTGGACCGACTACGACACCAGCATCATGTCCGAAGGTGGCGGTATCTTCTCGCGCAGCGCGAAGAGCATCGCGATCTCGCCGCAGATGAAAGAGCGCTTCGACATCCAGGCTGACAAGCTGACCCCGACCGAACTGCTCAATGCCTTGCTCAAGGCACCGGTGGATCTGTTGTGGAACGGCGGTATCGGCACCTACGTCAAAGCCAGCACCGAAAGCCACGCCGATGTCGGCGACAAGGCCAACGATGCGTTGCGCGTCAACGGTAACGAACTGCGCTGCAAAGTCGTGGGCGAGGGCGGTAACCTCGGCATGACCCAACTGGGTCGTGTGGAGTTCGGCTTGAATGGCGGGGGTTCCAACACCGACTTCATCGACAACGCCGGTGGCGTGGACTGCTCCGACCACGAAGTGAACATCAAGATCCTGCTGAACGAAGTGGTTCAGGCCGGTGACATGACCGACAAGCAACGCAACCAGTTGCTCGCGAGCATGACCGACGAAGTCGGCAATCTGGTGCTGGGCAACAACTACAAGCAGACTCAGGCCCTGTCCCTGGCGGCGCGCCGTGCCTACGCACGCATCGCTGAGTACAAGCGTCTGATGAGCGATCTGGAAGGCCGTGGCAAGCTGGACCGTGCCATCGAGTTCCTGCCGACCGAAGAGCAACTGACCGAGCGCGTCGCTGAGGGCCACGGCCTGACCCGTCCTGAGCTGTCGGTGCTGATCTCCTACAGCAAGATCGACCTGAAAGAGCAGCTGCTGGGCTCGCTGGTGCCGGACGACGATTACCTGACCCGCGACATGGAAACGGCGTTCCCGCCGACCCTGGTCAGCAAGTTCTCCGAAGCCATGCGTCGTCACCGTCTGAAGCGCGAGATCGTCAGCACGCAGATCGCCAACGATCTGGTCAACCACATGGGCATCACCTTCGTGCAACGACTCAAAGAGTCGACCGGCATGAGCCCGGCGAACGTGGCTGGCGCTTACGTGATCGTGCGCGACATCTTCCACCTCCCGCACTGGTTCCGTCAGATCGAAGCGCTGGACTACCAAGTCAGCGCTGACGTGCAGCTGGAGCTGATGGACGAGTTGATGCGTCTGGGTCGTCGTGCCACGCGCTGGTTCCTGCGTGCCCGCCGCAACGAGCAGAACGCTGCCCGTGACGTCGCGCATTTCGGTCCGCACCTGAAAGAACTGGGTCTGAAACTCGACGAACTGCTCAGCGGCGAAATCCGCGAGAACTGGCAGTCGCGCTATCAGGCATACGTTGAAGCCGGTGTGCCGGAGTTGCTGGCGCGTATGGTTGCGGGTACTTCGCACCTGTACACGCTGCTGCCGATCATCGAAGCCGCAGACGTCACCGGACAGGATCCGGCCGAAGTGGCCAAGGCCTACTTCGCTGTGGGCTCTGCGCTGGACATCACCTGGTACCTGCAACAGATCAGCGCTCTGCCGGTAGAAAACAACTGGCAGGCCCTGGCCCGTGAAGCGTTCCGTGATGATGTCGACTGGCAGCAACGGGCGATCACCATCTCCGTCCTGCAACAGGGCGACGGCTCCCAGGACGTGGAAGCACGCCTGACGCTGTGGATGGCCCAGCACGAAAGCATGATCGAACGCTGGCGCGCCATGCTGGTGGAAATCCGCGCGGCAAGCGGCACGGACTACGCCATGTACGCGGTGGCCAACCGCGAACTGCTGGATCTGGCGTTGAGCGGGCAAGCAATCGTGCCTGCGGTGACTGCGAATGCCGAGCTTGAACTGGCGTAAGTAGTGGCTGAATGAAGAAGCCCCGCTCTCGAAAGAGGCGGGGCTTTTTCATATCTGCCATTCAGTACGTATCGGCGCAGCGGAAGGCGAAGCTAGCGACGCCGTCGACATGGGGCAGGGATGTTCCGGCTACGACAATCTGATGGTTCTGAATAGCAAGGCCTCCCGCCGTGTCGAGCACGTCAGTCAGATTGATGACCAGCACACCGTCGTCGGCAAAATCGCGATCTGCAGAGCCGTCCAATTTGAACTGGGCAATGACGATTTCCGAGTCTTCTTCGCCGTGGGTGCTGGAAACCACAAGGATATGTCCGCCTTCTCGCAGCGTGCCAGAGGTCCATTGGATGCCGAAACGCGCGTTCGAATAAGGCCTCAGAACTGGCCTCCCTTCATTGAAGTCGGTGGCGTATTTCCCATTCCGGTCGACACAAACCAGGACGCCCCTGTGAACAAAATCCTTTGAGGTGGCGCTACCGATGCCAAGGATGTTGCCATCAGGCATTTCTACGAGTTGGTTGATCTGACTGAGCATGTCCAGGCCGTGGAACAGGGCAAAACCCTTATCGCCAAAGCTGCTGACAGGATTACCTGCGGCGTCGAATAGGGCGATCATCGCGCAGTAGCTGTCTTCACGTGAAACGTTACCGGCGATGGCGAACTTGCCGTCCTGGAGCCGGATCATTGAGCCAGCCCACGTGAAGTTGGCCAGGTATCGAATCGCAACGTAACCCTGTCCCTGGCCAAACGTAGTGTCCAGATCTCCGTTGGTTTGCAGCCTGATCAAAAGACCGCATTGGTCGTTGGGGGAATATTGATGGTTGCTGAGTACCATCAGTTTTCCATCGGCCATTTCAATGGTGTGGCCACCGTTGTCGGATGCGGTTGTGCGTTTCTGCCTGGGGTCAACCTCGGACAGGGTGAAGGCGGGAAGCGGAATCGGCGCAACGATTTTTACACCGTGGTCGCCAAATTCGACGCTCGGCGTTCCGTCACTGTTAAACATCGCCAGGCCGCGCTGCGCGCTCGAGAACTCGTGCAGATAAAAGTCGCCATTCAGCAAGATAGACTCGTTCTTGAGAATGTTGATGCTGGCGCCAACGGATCTGTATCCGTGGGCGAAAACACCGCTAGCCACGCCATCTTTCGAAAACGAAGCGTCAGGTGTGCCATCAGCGTTCAACCGCACCACGGCGAACTTATTGCCTGCACTGGCGGCGATCAGCAGCCTGCCGTCTGCTGCGACGGTGATTCCCTTGGCGAAACCATTTTCCTGTTCGGAATATTCAAGCCAGGTGATGCCCTTATTTTCAGGGCCAAAAGTGGGGTCGAGTTTATGCACATTGGTTTTTTTAATCTGAGACATGATCTGCTCCTTGCGTAAGCGGTTTTTGCGTAAAGCGATCAGTCGATGCACACCGGCAAATCAACGCAGTGCTGCTATTTGGAGAGCGTTCGGTCGCGCTGTCCACTGTCAGACCTGACAGTGGACAGCGGCGGATGGTTGTGGATGTGGAAGAAGGGATGGCCAGCCTTGCCGGGGATTTAATGTCTGAGGGTTTTTGTGGTGTCTGGTCTGGCGCCTTCGCGAGCAGGCTCGCTCCCACAGTTGATCGCATTGCAAATGTGGGAGCGAGCCTGCTCGCGAAAAGAGACTTACATTCAATACAACTTTTGAGCTTGTTTACTCTCGAGCATCGACACTTTCTCCGCCGGCCGCACAACCAGATTACTCAGCGAGCGATCAAACTCCCGCAACGCCGCCAGCTGCAATTCCTCCTGCTGATTGATATCCGCCACGATCTCTTCCGAGCGCTTGAAGTCCGCCCACACCGGCGTCAGCTCCCTAGCCTGCGAACCCTTGGCCGTGCCGATGTAGTTCAGCTGCCCATCGTAAAAATCGGCACTGACGTCAGCGCGGATATCCGAGCTGCGCGAGGTGATCAATTGGCTGTGGGTATCGACGATCGCCACCACATCCGGCCTGGCCGCGCGCAGGCTTTGCATGTCCGGGTACACCGTCACCGAGCCGAACTGGCGTTGCAGCGAAGCGTTGACCCACTCCACCGCGCGATCCGGGCTGGCGCTGGCGACGTAGGCATCGTGGATCGGCTGCACCAGCAGGCTGTGTCCAAAACCGGTGCCGGCCTTGGCCTGGTACTCGCGCAGGTATTGGCGATTGGCTTGGGTGCCGGGGCTATAAATCACCCCCAGCGATACGCCGGGACCGCTCTTGACCAAAGTGGCAGTGCTGCGACCGGTCGGGTGCGGCAGCAGCGTGTCGAGAGATGACACGGCTTGCGGGGCAGTGGGAACAGAACAGGCAGAGAGCATCAAAACGCAGATCGCCAGCAGGGTGGGAAGCGCAGGTTTCATGGTGTTTCTCCCGTGAAACAAGGTCTATCGATGAGTGTGCACGGGCCGATGGTTCGGCGGATATTCAGGGTAAACCTGCCGGCCTGACCATTGGCTGAATAACCTGTGCGGGGTTAGTTTTATTGGCTTTAAGCGTTTGCAGGTAATGCCGCTGCGCAATAAAAAAGGCGCAAATAGCCGATTTGCGCCTTTCGTTTATGGCTGATCAGGCAGCCATCAGTTTTCCAGCGGGATCAGCACCTGCTCATCCGGGGCCAGCACCATGAACACCAGCAACTTGGCCGGCTTGGTCGAGCTGGCATTTTTCGACACCAGATGTTCGGACCCGGCCGGCTCGTACCAGAATTGGCCCTTCTTGTAAGTGATCGCTTTCTCGCCCTTGACCTGTGAAATGACCTCGCCGTCGAGCACGTAAGCCATCGCAGTGCCTTCGTGCTTATGGGCGATCGAGGATTGCCCGGGCTTGTAGTCGACTTCGATCATCATGGCTTTCTTGCCGGGGGCGTTTTTCAGCAGTTGTTCCTGCAGAACCGTAATTTTCTCGGACGGATCGTGAGCCATTGCCGATGCGCAAAGGGTGACGGCGAAGGCGGCGGCGAAGAAGGGCTGGGCTTTCATGGCGGGTTACCTGTGATGGTTGGGGTGTGCTCACAGTAGGCCCCAATGTGGCCGGTTCAAACGGCCAATATTCACGAAGGTCAGGTGACCAATTGGCCTCGGATGAATTTCGGTGCGGCACAAATCGCCTTCGCGAGCAGGCTCGCTCCCACAGTTAATTGCATTTCAATGTGGGAGCGAGCCTGCTCGCGAAGGGGACATGTCAGACAATGGGAAAGCTGTTGAAATCGACGCTATTGGCCAGGCGGCTATCGATCAGGTCGATAAACCCCTGCGCCTCGGGCCGGTTGAAATGCGCCTGCATCGCCGCCTCCGACTGCCAGCGCGCGCTGACCGTCCAGCGGTGGCTGTCTTCCGGGCAGCGGTCGACCAGGTAGGAATCGCAGCCCGGGGTTTGGCGCAGGGTGTCGACGATCTTCTGCAATTGCTTGCCGAGCTCTTCCGAGCGGCCCGCAGCAGCTTTCACTTCAACCGTATTGATCACTTCGCTGGACATTGCTCACACTCCTGAATCAGGCCGGACGAATCCTGCTCACTGAGGGATAACGCCTGTGCAGAATAGGCCTGCCGCCGTGAATCACCAATAACCAATCGGCGGTAAAAGCCTTATACCAACGGCTCATGACAGCTGTTCGAGGATGTCACGCAGGCGATCGAGGGCGATGTCGATGTCCAGGGTTTCGATGGCGCCGAAGCCGAAATACAGACCTTCTTTCGCCGGCTGCTGGTAGTAGAAACCACTGATCGCATACAGGCCGACCTCGACCTTTTTTGCCAGCTCAATGACCAGCGGCAAATCGATCGGCACCTTACAGAACACCGCCATGTGAAACCCGGCACTGGCCGGCACAGCTTGCAGCCATGGCGCCAGATCAGTCGCCATGCGCGCCAGGATGCGCTCGCGGCGCTGCGCGTAAATCGTGTGGCAGCGGCGGATGTGCTTGAGCAGGCAACCCTCAGCGATGAACTTCGCCAGCGCCCATTGCGGCAGGGTCGAGGCGTGTAGATCGGTCAACTGCTTGGCGCGAATAACCGCCTCGATGATCGACGGCGGCAGGATCGCGTAGCCCAGGCGCAACTCCGGCAGCAAGGTTTTCGAGAACGTGCCGACGTAGGCGACGATGCCGCGCTGATCGAGGTTGTACAGCGAATCGGTGGGCCGGCCCTCGTAGCGGAATTCGCTGTCGTAATCGTCTTCGATGATGATCGCGCCGAGCTCATGGGCACGTGCGAGCAGGGCCTCGCGGCGCGCCTGACTCATCGCCATGCCGAGCGGAAACTGGTGCGACGGCGTCACATAGATGAGCCGGGTGCCATCGGGAATCTGCTCGACCTGAATACCCTCGGCATCCACCGGCACCCCGACCACTTCGGCGCCATGGGTGCCGAACAGCAAGCGCGCGGGCGGATAACCTGGATCTTCCATCGCCACCAGACTGCCGGGGCGGGTCAGTACGCGGGCAATCAGGTCCAGCGCCTGTTGCGCGCCGTTGCACACGACGATGTCCTCATCCTGACAATTGATGCCGCGAGAAAACGCGATGTGCCGAGCGATCGCATTGCGCAGCGCCGGCAAGCCTTCGGCAACGCTGTAGAAGCCTTTGGACTGCGCCATCTGCCGCATCGCGTGGGCGACGCAACGGCGCCAGTCGTCGTGCGGGAACTGGCCTTTGCTGGTGGCGCCACCGATGAAGTCGTAGCGCAGCGAACCTTCCAGCGTCGGATGGCGGAGGAACACCGGCAGATTGCGCCAGCTCTCGATCACCTCGGCACTGGCCAGCTCGGTGTGGCTCTGCTTGCGCTGCACCTGCGCCGGGCGGGCGTTGACGTAGGTGCCTTTGCCGATCACCCCGGTGAGGAAATTTTCGTAAGTCAGCTGCGCGTAAGTGTCGGAAATGGTCTTGCGCGAAATGCCTAATTGCTCGGCCAGCAAGCGGCTCGGCGGCAACTGCGTACCCGCCGCCAAACGCCCGGATTCAATCGCCGCGCGCAACTGCTGATACAACTGACCGGCAAGATCCTTGCGGCCGTTGATCACGACATGAAGTTCCATACCGACGAGGCTCCCGGGTGTTGAGTGAAGTGTCGGTCAGATTAGCGTTGTTGGGCTTTTGGCAGTAGTTGCGTGGAGTAAAAACCGCAAATTGGCGTAAATCCCTGTGGGAGCGAGCCTGCTCGCGAAAGCGGTGGGTCATTGAACAGATTCGTTGTCTGAGACTTCGCTATCGCTGGCAAGCCCGCTCCCACAGTTTTTGCGGCGTGCACAAATCTTGTGAACGACGTTAAACCCTGTGGGAGCTGGCTCGCCAGCGATGGCGGTGGTGCAGTGGATGAATATTTGTCTGGGAAACCGCTTTCGCGAGCAGGCTCGCTCCCACAGGTATTGCGTTTGGCCGAGGTTCATTGGTGTAGCCGGAATTCGTCGAATTGGGGCTGTAGCAGGCCCACCCCAGCCCGTACCGTGAACTCATTATTCCGCCTGCCGAGAGCCGCGCCATGTCCCTGCGTCTGGATTACTACAACGCGTCGCCCAAGGCGATGAAAGCGATGCTTGCCATGGAGGCGCTGACCAGCAACCTGAGTATCGAAGCACCGCTGCTGCAACTGATCAGAATCCGCGCCTCGCAGCTCAACGGCTGCGCGTTCTGCACTGATATGCACTCGGTGGACGCGCGGCGAGCCGGGGAGAGCGATCGGCGTCTTTACGCGATCGCGGTGTGGCGCGACAGCAACTTCTTCAACCCCCGCGAACGTGCGGCGCTGGCCTGGGCCGAGGCGGTGACGCTGTTGGCCGAAAGCCACGTGCCGGATGACGTCTATCAGCAGGCGCGCGAGCAATTTGATGAAGGTGAATTGGTGGATTTGACGGTTGCGGTCAGCACCATCAACAGCTGGAACCGCTTGGCCGTCAGCTTTCGCCAGACCCCGAGTGACTGAAGATCAAAAGATCGCAGCCTTCGGCAGCTCCTGCAGGGAAATGCGCATGACCCCATGGAGCGGCCGAAGGCTGCGATCCTTTGATGTCGACCTCGCCTAATTCGGCGGCCGCTGCGGTTTCACCGAGGTGCCAAACGTATTGCCCATCCGCGTACTGGTCGCGGCCGGCGTCGCCAGCCCGACCTGATTCGGCGCGCGCTTGTGCACCGGCACATTCAACGCTTCCATATTCTTCTGCGCCGCCGCCGCGCCCTCTGGATTGTTGCCCATCTGCTGGCTCAGGCAATCGTAATTGGGCGCCTTGTAACCGCCGACCGTGACTTCCACACAGCCCAGCGGCTCCTCCGCCTGCGCGGTGCCCACCGTCATCAACAAGACCCACATCCACCGTGATTTCATGTCTGCCTCCTGGCCCGCCCGATTGGGCCGCTCTGGGTTTGAGTCTAGTGCAAGCGCGGCGCAAAACCCGTGATGGTTTTTTTGCACCGCCCGTCATACCAGAGTCATAAATGCCCCGCAGGATAGCGATTTTCAGGGGTGCGCCAGTCGTGCAGCGAGGCAGTTCGCAGATCAGTCTTCAGCGCTCGGCGACGCTTGTGCGCCGCGCGGGTCTGGGGTGGCTGCTCGGTCTGCTGGCGGGCGCGGCCCATGCAGATCCGGCAGCGGCGGACATGCGACTGACCTTGCACATCCCGGCGCAGGAACTGGCCCGGGCGCTGGACCAATACAGCCGCGCTACCGGCGTTGCAGTGCTGGTCGACAGCCAGTTGAGCCGGGGCCGTCGCTCCCTCGCTGTAGATGGCGAATTCACCGCCGCCGACGCCTTGCGCCATCTGCTCGGCGGCACGGGACTGATGGCGCGTTACGCCCGGGCCGATGCGTTCACTCTGCAAGCGGCGCAGGTGGAAGACCTGCCAGTGCCGACGGACAAACCCACGCCGGCCGCTGTCGCGGTCAACCGCAGTTACGCAACGGCGGTGCAAGCGGCGATCGAGCGCAAGCTGTGTCGTTCGCCGCTGACCCGCCCGGGCAGTTATCGCGCGGTGTTGCAGGTGTGGGTCGGGCGCGACGGCGTGGTGCAGCACAACCGGTTGGTGACATCGACCGGCGATGTACGGCGCGATAACGCGCTGGTGGAAAGTTTTCGCAACCTCACAATCGATCGGCCGACGCCCAGCGCCTTGCGCCAGCCGGTCACGTTGCTGTTGTTACCGGAGTCGTCAGGGAAACGCATGGAATGCACGAGATGGGAAGGAGTTTCCGGGGGATGAAAGACGCCGGACAAAGCACGATGGGCCAGCTGTTCCTCAGCTCCTACGAGGATTTTCGCGTGCGCCTGCGCCGCCGCCTCGGCTCCGAGGATCTGGCCAACGACGTGCTGCACGAAACCTGGCTGCGGGTCGATCGCATGGAGACCCCGCCCAACCTGCTCAAGCCCAACGCCTACCTGTATCGCATGGCCCTCAACATTGCCGCCGACCGCCGTCAGGCGGATGCGCGCCTGCTCACCGGCACCGAAGTCGAGGAACTGCTGCAACTGGGCGACGAAGCCCTCGACCCGGCGCGGGTGGTCGGCGGGCAAAAGGAAATGCAGGCCCTGCTCAGCGCCTTGTACGAACTGCCCGCACGGCGTCGGCGGATCTTCATCGCCGCGCGGCTGGAAGAGGCGCCGCACCTGGAAATCTCCCAGCGTTTCGGCATTTCCACGCGCATGGTTGAGAAGGAAATCAAAGCCGCGCTGGGCTTCTGCGCAGCGAAACTTGAAAGAAAAGTGTTTCAGCGGTTCGGTCGCGGGGCCGGAAAACCGTCTAGCGAATAGTGACCCGATTAATCCGTTGAGAATTTGCGCGTTTGAACATCTTTCGACTGAAACCCGCCGAGCCCTCGGCCACCGAGTCTCTGCACAGCGAAGCCCACGATTGGCTGATCCTGCTGACCTCGGGCCGCGCCACCGTCGCCGACGCCCGCGCCTTGCGCGAATGGTGCGCGCAGAGTGGCGAACACGTCCGGGCCTTCGAAGAAGCCAAGCGGCTATGGCATCACCTGCAACCGGCCGCCGAAGCGCTGCAGGGCCGACGCAGTTTCGGTCGACGGGCATTTCTCGGCGGTGCGATTGCCGCATCCGCCGCATTCCTGCTGGTGCGCGGCACCATTCCCGGCGGCTTCGAAGGGCTGGGCGCCGACTACATCACCGAAGTCGGCCAGCAGCGCCGGGTCGAACCGGCACAAGGCGTCAGCCTCGAACTCAACACCCAAACCCGCATTAACCAGCGCAGCGTCGAAAACGGCGTGCAGGGCTTCGAACTGGTCAGCGGCGAAGTCGAAGTACAAACCGCACGCCTGCCACTGGCGATGCAGGCCGGGGCAGGGTGGTTGCGCGCCAGTCAGGCCCGCTTTAACCTGCGCAACACCGACCAGCAAGTCTGCGTGACCTGCCTCGACGGCGCGGTCGACGTCGCCATCGACGGCCGCAACCTGCGCCTCGAAGCCGGCCAGCAAATCACCTACGACGCACGGCAAATCGGCAACGTACAAACCGTCGACACCGCCGCCGTGATGAACTGGCGCCAACAAGTGCTGGTGTTCAACGGCGCGACCCTCAGCCAGATGATCGACGAAATCAACCGCTACCGCCCCGGCATGCTCCTGCTGCTCAATCGCGAACTCGGCCAACGCCGCGTCCAGGCCCGCTTCAACCTCGACCAACTCGCCGGCGTCGCCTTGCTGATTCGTGATGCTTATGGCGTCAAATGCACCGAACTGCCCGGCGGCGTCGTAGTGCTCAGCTAACCAAAGCCCACCGCGATCAAAATGTAGGAGCTGCCGCAGGCTGCGATCTCTTGATCTTGCTCTTGCTTTCTGTGGGAGCTGGCTTGCCAGCGATGACGGCCTAACAGCCACCCAACCTGCAACTGACCGCCCCCAACCCAATTGTGGGAGCAAGCCTGCTCGCGAAAGCGGTTGCCCAACTGACCAATATCTTCCGGTCGCACTCGATCCCTGTGGGAGCTGGCTTGCCAGCGATGACGGCCTAACAGCCACTCAACCTGCAACTGACTACCCCCAACCCAATTGTGGGAGCGAGCCTGCTCGCGAAAGCGGTTGCCCAACTGACCAATATCTTCCGGTCTCACTCGATCCCTGTGGGAGCTGGCTTGCCAGCGATGACCGCCTAACAGGCGGCAAGCCTGCAACTGACCGCCCCCAACCCAATTGTGGGAGCGAGCCTGCTCGCGAAAGCGGTCTACCAGTAACAATAATGTTGACTGACCCACCGCGTTCGCGAGCAGGCTCGCTCCCACATTTGCTTGGTGACTGCCAAATTATTGCAACCCAATCACCTGCCGATAGCGCTCAACCCCCTGCGCCGTCTGCCGACTCAAACTAATCTCCAACCCCAACGGATCCTCCCGCCGATTCCCGCTCAGTTGCCGCCACCCCTTGTCCACCTCCCAAACCCGCACCTGCACATCACTCACCTCGTTCAACACAGCAACCCCATTCCCTGGCGCCGGCAACGGATAGCGACTGCGCGCCTCAGCCACCGCCCGATACAACGTATCCCCCTTGACCCACCACCGAACCCGCTGCAACGCCCCCGGCTGATCCGCCGCGCTGCGAATAATGTCCAGCCGAAACCCCTTGCTGTCACTACTGCGCACCGTCACCGCCGGCGGCGCAGTCGGCGCCTCATCCTCAGCCCCAACCTTGCGCGGCTCGCTCAACTCCACCCCCGCGCGCATGTCCACATCGCGCTGCAACTGATTCAACACCCGCAACAACCCATCGCTCTGCTCACTGCTGGCCTGCAAATGACTGTCCGCCCGCGTCACACTGTCCAGCCCGCGCCAGGCAATCAGACTCACCACCGCCATCAGCAAAATCGCGACCATCACCTCAATCAGAGTGAACCCTTGCTGAGTCTTCATTGAATACTGATCCGCCCACTGCCATCGCGCAGCACACTCAGCCGATTGGCCCCATCCGACAAAATCAGCCGCAACGGCGGATTGATCCACTCAGCATTCAGCACCACCGTCTGCCGGGGCTCCACCCGCACCTCGACCTTCGGGCTCTGCCACGCACGCGGGCGCAACTGCGCATCCTCCTTGAACGACTCAAACCCCACGCCATCATCCTCACGCCGCCCAAACCGAAACCCCTTGGCATCCGTCACCCACACAATCGGCCGCCCATCCGCGCGAGCCTCGGCCTGCGCCACCTGCAACAACTGCGCAACCCGCTCGGCATCCTTGCGCAACAACTGCAACGGATCAGGCCTGATACTCAAACTGATCGCCGCACTGGCAATCCCGATGATCACCAGCACCACCATCAACTCGATCAACGTAAAACCCTGCTGCCTGCTCATCACCCACGCGCTCCTTGGCGTCCCACCCCATCGTGCCCGGCGAACATGTAAGGCATGTGAAATAAAACGGAGAGAATTGCCGCGTAGGCTGGCAGCAGGGACAACAAGGAGCGACAACCCATGAAATTCACCGCACGGATTACCCCGGCGCAAACCGTCCAGGCCCTGGCCCTGCTCGCCGCCCTGGTGGGCGTCGCGACATGGTCGTCGCTGCTGCTGACCTCGGCGGAATCGCACACCCCCGCAGCCGCCCCGCAAGTGCTCGCGGCGAGAAGTGACAGCCCGGCGTTGCAGTGGTTTTCCAATGAGACCGCGCCGGTGGATATCAAGGTGAGCGGGGTAATCGCGGGCGGGAGTGGGACGGTGGCGATATTGAGTTTGAATGATGGCGCGCCGAGGAGTTTTTTGGTGGGGGAGAAGGTTGGGGTTGGGGTGAAGTTGGTGGGGGTTGAGGGGGATGGGGTGGTGATTGAGCGGGGTGGGGAGAGGGTGCGGTTGGGGGTTGAGAGGTTGGGGGAGGGGGTGGAGATGCCGAGGCTGATCCGGCCGGAATTGTAGAGCGGGGAAAAAGGGACATCCCCGAGGTCTTGACGTTTGCTTTTACTCAAAAACCAGATTTTGTTCGTCCGTTGTCGGCCAGTAGCGGGCGTCCGTTAGCGGCTGCTTGCGGCCATAAGCGAACATTCATGACCGAGCGCTTTGATGTGGAAAATCTCGTATGTAAGGCCATTTGCAACCATCTTGACCGTGGTTACATTTGGCAGCGGGATGACCACTCGTCGCCTCAGAGCAGCGTATAAATGGTGATTATCGCGAATGCAGTTATCGAAGGATTTGAATGCGTGACAAATTCCATCTGTTTGTATAACTAATCACAACCTGCTGATCTGCCTGGAATTCCATAGTTTTTTTTCGGGGCTTTATCCGACACTTTTTCACCTCCCGAAACCTTAAGTTTGTCATTACTTACGATAAAATTTGTTTCACTTGATTTCTGAAAACGATCGAGTTTTCCCTGGCCAACTGCGAATTCCTACTACCTTCAAATGGGCTTGTTCTTTGCGCTTTAGGCTTAGCGCATTCCTACTATGAAGGAGCGTAGAAGATGGTCTTGGAAATTCACTCGAGAGTGCAACGTCAATCCGCAGGGGAATGGCGTTCCTTGAAATTGGCTGGCGCCGCTTTATCGTTGGTAGCGGCCATAGCATTGGCTTCGCAAGCTCTCGCGGCTGACGCGGAAAAGCCAAAGCCTGCCTCGGAAGCCACCAAGGCGGCGAACAATGCGTTGCTCAAAGAGTTGCCGTTCAACGACAAGACATCCTTTGAGTTGGCGCATAAAGGATTCATTGCTCCCTTGCCGTCGACGGTCATTAAAGGCGCTTCCGGGAATGTAATCTGGGATCCAACGAAATACGGATTTATCAAGGAAGGCGAGGTAGCACCGGACACGACCAACCCCAGTCTCTGGCGGCAGTCGCAGCTGATCAACATCTCTGGCTTATTCGAGGTGACTGAAGGTATTTACCAGGTTCGCAACTATGACCTGTCGAACATGACCATCGTCGAAGGCAAGGACGGCATCACTGTCTTCGACCCGCTGATTTCCACCGAAACCGCCAAGGCCGCACTCGATCTTTACTACCAGCATCGGCCGAAAAAACCGGTGGTGGCTGTGATCTATACCCACAGCCATATCGACCACTACGGTGGTGTACGCGGCGTGATCAACGAAGAAGATGTGAAAGCCGGCAAAGTGAAGATCTACGCGCCCCTAGGCTTCATTGAGCATGCCGTGGCCGAAAACGTCATGGCTGGCACCGCCATGAGCCGCCGTGCCAGCTACCAGTATGGCAACCTGCTGCCGCCTTCACCGACCGGTCAGTTGGGCGCAGGTTTGGGTACCACCACTTCGGCCGGTACGGTGACGCTGATCCCGCCCACCGACATCATCAAGACCACGGGTGAATCCCATGTTATTGACGGTCTGACCTATCAATTCCTGTATGCGCCTGGCAGTGAAGCGCCGGCCGAGATGCTCTATTACATCAAGGAAAAGAAAGCCCTCAATACCGCCGAAGACTCCACCCATACGTTGCACAACACCTATTCCCTGCGGGGCGCCAAGATTCGTGACCCGTTGGCCTGGTCGAAGTACCTGAACGAAACACTCAAGCTCTGGGGCGATGACGTGCAGGTGATGTATGCCATGCACCATTGGCCGGTCTGGGGCAATAAAGAGGTGCGCGAGCAACTGTCTTCCCAGCGCGACATGTATCGTTATATCAATGACGAAACCCTGCGCTTGGCCAACAAGGGTTACACCATGGTCGAGATCGCAGAGCAGTTCAAACTGCCGAAAGGGATCGCGAACAAATTTTCAAACCGTGGTTATTACGGATCGGTGAACCACAACGTCAAAGCCACCTATGTCTTGTACCTGGGTTGGTTCACCGGCAACCCGGCCACGCTGAACGAACTGCCCCCGGAAGAAGGTGCCAAGCATTACGTGGAGATGATGGGCGGCGAGGAGGCGCTCCTGAAGAAAGCCAAGGAGTATTACGACAAAGGCGAGTTCCGCTGGGTTGCCGAGGTGGTCAACCATGCGGTATTCGCCAACCCGAGCAGCCAGGCGGCGAAGAACCTGCAAGCGGATGCCCTGGAGCAGCTGGGTTACCAGGCCGAGAGCGGGCCGTGGCGTAACTTCTACCTCACCGGTGCCAAGGAGTTGCGCGATGGTGTGATGAAGCTACCGACTCCCGATACCGCCAGCCCAGATACGGTACGGGCGATGGATCTGGATCTGTTCTTCGACTTCTTAGCCATGCGCCTGAATGGCCCGAAAGCGGAAGATAAACATCTATCGCTCAATTTTGATTTCACCGATCTCAAGCAAAAATATTCTGTGGAGATGGTCAATGGCGTGCTCAACCATACGGAGGGCGTGGCAGCGAAAGACGCCGATGCGACGATCAGTTTGACCCGCGATACGCTGAACAAGATCGTGCTAAAGGAAACAACGCTAAAAGATGCTCTGGCTTCCGGTGATATCAAGGAAGAAGGAACCAAGGGCAAGCTGGAGGAGCTGGTGTCCTATATGGATAACTTCGATTTCTGGTTCAACATCGTCACGCCGTAACGAGCGAGTCAGTGGATGTCGGTCTGCGGTAGCGGTTCAAAATGCCGCCGCAGACCAGCATCACATCATTTCGACAATGGAGCGTTCTCATGCGATTCAAAGTACTCGCTGTACCGTTGTGTGTGCTGTCTCTGGCCCTTTCCGGCTGTGCCAGCAAGTACGTGGACCCGGAGCAGTACTCCGGATTTCTCGGCGACTACAGCGTCCTGAAGGAGGAGAAATCGCCTTCAGGTGCAGCTGTCATGCGCTGGATTGATCCGAAAGTCGATGTCAGCAAATTCACCAGCGTTTACGTCGAACCCAGTCAGCTCTTTCCCAAGCCGCAACCTACCGCAAAAATCCCGCAAAAGACCCTCAATGGCATCACTCAGTACTACGATCAGACTTTGAAAAATGCCTTTTCCAGCGCACTTCCGCTCGCCAGCGGCCCAGGTCCGGGCGTGCTGGTGGTACGTCCGGCCATCACCGCAGCCAGTGCCAAGACCAAGGGGTTGCGTCCGTATGAAGTGATCCCGATTGCCTTGGTGGCTGCTGGTGTCAGTGCCGCCACCGGCATTCGTGATCAGGACACCAGCCTCGCGACCGAAGCCGCATTTCTCGATGGAAGTGACAACAAACTGGTCGCCGAAGTGGTGCGCAAGGGCGCCGGCGCTGATCTCGACAACTCCGCGCAAGTCCTGGAGGCCAATGACTTCAAAGCGGTGCTCGATGTCTGGGCACGGGACATGGTCAAGTCTTATGAGCAGTTGAAGAAATAGCGCTAACCACGGCCACCTGACCTGAATCTGCCGAGACGGGTGTCACGCAGGTGGCCGTTCTAACGAAAAGCGTTTGGGGCAAGGTTTCGCAGAGGATGCGCTATGCACACAAGCGGCTACGCTCGCCGATTCCAGGTTTCTTTCTTGGCTCTCAGCCTGGGCTTGCTCAGCGACCATACTTGGGCCGGGGGCATTCTGATTTACGAGGCTGGCCAGGAAGGTAATGGTCTTGCCAATGCGGGGGCGGCCGCATTGGCCACCGATCCAAGCGTGCTCATGAGCAACCCCGCCGGCCTCACAGAGCTAAAGGGCACCCAGATCAGCGCGAATGGGCAGTTGATCCTCGGAGACATGCGGTTCTCCCGTGACAGCAACAACCAATTCAATGGCAACGAAGGCGGCAACGCCCTGCAGTATTTGCCGGGCGCCAGTTTCTTCGTCAGCCACCAGATCGATGATCGTTCGGCCATCGGCTTCGGCATGTACGGCAACTTCGGCCTGGCTCTGGATTACGATGACGATTGGGCTGGCCGCTACTTCAACCAGGAAGCGGCGATCATTGGTGTGTCGTTCCAGCCGACATTAGCGCACAAGTTCACAGATGATCTGTCCATTGGCATCGGCCCACGCATCATGTACGGCTATTACCGCAATGAAACGGCGATCAACAATAACTTGCTCGGACTGCGCGACAGTTCTGATGGTCAACTCGAATACAAGGACACCGACGTCGGTGCCGGCATCAATCTTGGCCTGCTCTATCGAGTGAGCGAACGCACGCGGATCGGCCTGGCTTACACCAGCAAGATTGATCTGGAATTCAAGGACAGTCCCAGCGTGCGCAAAGTCGATAATCCGATCATCAATGCCGCACTACGACGCTTGGATGTCGATTCACTGGAACTGGACATGTCGGTGCCGCAAACCGTGCTGCTCAGTGTTGCCCAAGACCTCGATCCACAATGGAAACTTCTGGGCAGCCTCGGTTGGCAGGACTGGAGTGAGTTCGGCGAAATCGGCGTGGAGGTCGACGCCAATGCCGCCGACGTCAGTCGAACTGCCAACCGGCAGTACAAAGACACTTGGCACGCCTCGATCGGTACCCAGTATCAGGCCACGCCGCGCCTGCGTTGGAGCGTGGGCCTGGGCTATGACAGTTCGGCCGTGGAGGATAAAGACCGAACCGTCGATAATCCGATGGGAGACGCTTGGCGCGTGGCGACCGGGATCAATTACCAGATCGAGGACGGACTGGACTTACATGCGGCGTACACACTGGTTTGGCTAGGCGACATGGATGTGGATCAGAACAAGTCACGTTCGGACACCACCTTATCGGGCACCTATAAGAACGCCGCGTTGCACATCATCGGTGGTGGTGCTACATGGCGGTTCTGAGGACGATTAAAACACCATGCCTTGAGTGTTTGAGCACTATTTGTCTTAGTGCAAAGCGGGTTTTTGACTTCCAAAGGATGCCGAAATGAGCGATGTGATTAACAAGGTCAAACATGAATTCCTGAAAGTGCTCCCGCCCACCATCTTCTTTTTCGTTATCTTGCACATAGTCGCATTGATTCGTTCACTTATGATCAAAGGGTCGGGGGTCGATCTTCCGGTTTCAGCCTCGGTGCTGATTGCGGCCCTCATACTTGGAAAGTCTGTCCTGGTCGCGGATATGCTGCCCTTCATCAATCGTTTTCCCGATAAACCGCTGCTCTGGAATATTATCTGGAAGACACTCATGTATGCATTGGTGGCGTTGCTTGTCCACTACCTGGAGAGGCTCTACGACTACTGGAAGGAAGCCCCGAACCTCATGGAAGCGAACTCCCTGCTATGGGCTTCGATGAACTGGCCTCGTTTTTGGGCGGTGCAGATATTGCTGATCACGCTGATATTCATGTATTGCGTTATTGCAGAATTGGCCCGTGTAATCGGCAAGGATCGGCTAAAGGTGATGTTCGTCGGGCCGCTTCCGCCTATTCAGCGCTAGAGTGCCGAACTGTTTACGCATCACGAGTCCGCGACCACTCGTGGCGAAGGCTCTGGGCAGTGATAAGTCGAGATCGAACGTCTGCTTTTGGCCGAAAGCTGCGTTCTCTAGGGTAAAAGTCAGCTCAACAGTCCGATACGGGACGCATCTGCGCCGCCCAACGTGGCGCAATTGCGCTTCATAAACACAAATGTTTAAAAAGACATCTCTAGTCACGCTCCTAGGCTACACATCCTTGCGCCATTGCCTACAGCTACGCCAGAATCCGCCGGCTTGTGCGCCTTGGGGGCGGGTTCTATTGTGGTCGGGTCGCTGACGAATCAGCGATCGGGTTTGGTAGCCCGGCTTAGACTTGGCGCATAGCGTCACCCGATACAGTCCTTTTGAGGCTGTTGCTTTATGGTGGCCATGCGCAGGGCGTCTTCGGGCGCGCCGGTTTTCCAAGTCGCCGGTCTACCAACCTTCGTATGGCCACCACCCCTTCGTTTGGTAGCGAAAAGATGATGGCTCCTTTTCTATGATTTGGAGATTCACTCATGATCAAACCAACACCCAACCCGCCCGAAACCGATACCACATCTCCCTACGAATTCCTCGATTCCAACAAGCTCCACGAAGCCGCCGACCGCGCGCTCGATCATTACCTGTCGCCAAACAATCTCCTGCCTCCGCCACGTAAGGCGCGTGGGATGTATGCGGTGACGGCGGATACCAAGAATGAAGAACTGCTGGCTGATGCGAGTGAAACGCTTGCTTCGGCGAAGACGATTGCTCAGGACATTTCCAGTTTGCTGCCAGCGCCGCAGCGGCGGGCGTTGTTGGGGGTTGCTCAACTGATCATGTTGGGGGAGCTGGCGGTGAATCGGGTGATGGATAATTTGGAGGTGGCGGGGTGAGGTAGATGTCCCGGGGGCGCCAGAAAGGTGATTTGTTATTAGGACTGGCGCTTTCGCGAGCAGGCTCGCTCCCACAAGATTGTGTGTTGGTCGCGAGATTTGGTTTGACGGCTGAGATCTTGGGGGCGTTGGGAAAACGGCCGGATTTATTTTTGAACAATAGATCCGGCCCTTTTGAATGTTCAGCGGGCGAATGAAATTACCGACCTATCGCCGCACAGATGGTTGCCCATCTAACGGTGCAACCGCTGACGGGGCACCGTATCAACATTTGCCTAGTCGCCCAAATCAACGGCATTACCGTTAGCCCGAACATAATAGTTATCGAATTCACCGCTTTCGACGAACACAAAGCCATGGCGAGTGTAAAAACGATTTGAGGCGCTTTCTTTGAGAGCTCCAACCTTGATGGGACGCCCGATCTCATCAGCCTCTCTGAAAATCCGAGTAAGAACTTCAGAGCCGATTCCTGCTCCTTGAGCACTGGGTATCACATACAGGTGGTCAAGCAGAAGCTCGCTCTGGTGGTCTTTGATTACGACAAAACCGACCAGATCACCTGATACTTCTATGCGGCGTGTGCTGTTAGCGTCGAACCCAGCAAGAAATCGTTCGCGCGCACGATCCGGGTCAAATCGTCCAAGCCGTTCAAGGCTCTCGCGCATGGCCTCAATCCTGATGGCGACCAGATCTTCCAGGTCGTTATTGGAAGCTGCGCATAAAACGACAGCGGAGTTTTGATCAGCGGAGGCTGGCATTTCAAGCACCCTAAACATGGCCGGTCAGTCATTATAGAAAACAGAATCCGCATCACCACTGCTGTCTCGGTTCAATGGAGGCGATGGCATCAGCTTCAGGAGGATGTTTCGCCGGACGCTTACGTCTTTTGGGGCAAGGGGACCGGATCTGCCGTGAGATCCGAGACGCACTCAGGGTTTCGATAAACACCAATGTTTAAAAAGACATCTCCAGTCACGCTCCCAGGCTACATATCCTTGCGCCTTTGCCTACAGCTACGCCAGAATCCGCCGGCTTGTGCGCCTAGGGAGCGGGTTCTATTGTGGTGCGGTCGCTGACGAATCAGCGATCGGATTTGACCGTCCGCCCAATATCAAGGCGCGCCAGCGTTCTGCACTTGTTCAGGCATTGTCTGAAATCATGTTGCGGTGGCTGTGCGTGGGACACCTTCGGGTGTGCCGGATTCCTTGATGTCCGGTCGGTCAACCCGCGTACAGCTGCCACCCTGTTTGTTTGACCGCGAACGGTGGCGGCTCCAGTCATCAAGGAGCTTCACCATGATCAAACCAACACCCAATCCGCCCGAAACCGATCCCACGTCTCCCTACGAATCCCTCGATCCAAACAAGCTCCACGAAGCCGCTGACCGCGCACTCGATCATTACCTGTCGCCAAACAATCTCCTGCCTTCGCCACGTAAGGCGCGCGGGATGTATGCGGTGACGGCGGATACCAAGAATGAAGAACTGCTGGCGGATGCGAGTGAAACGCTTGCTTCGGCGAAGACGATTGCTCAGGACATTTCCAGTCTGTTGCCGGCGCCGCAGCGGCGGGCGTTGTTGGGGGTTGCGCAGTTGATCATGCTGGGGGAGCTGGCGGTGAATCGGGTGATCGATAATCTTGAATTGCCGGGCTAAGACTGACGCCTTCATTCTGCTGCTCTTACCCTCAAAAAAATTACGAGAGCTGGTGACTAGATAGGGGCGGAGCTGTTAACAAATCCGTCCCCAAACCACGTTCTCAAAGCCAGTCCCCAGAGACATTACCTAAAGGTAGCCGTTGTTTTGGTCGTCTGGCTGAATCTCAATTCGCGCGTTTTGCAAAAAGAGATTGGTCATCCCACAGATCCTTGTGTCTCGACCAATGCGGTTGTGCGCATGTCTATCATCGACGCAGAAGCAGCGCATATATGAGCTTTCGGATCTTGGGGAAGGTTCGAAACCCACCAAACCCATATTCATCCAAGCTTTTCTTTTGATACCATCGCGCCACCACCAGGGAGGCGATATGGCAAAGCGGAGTGGATTCGAAAAGGTAATCCGAGCAATTGCCCGGGAGTCAGCAAAACAGCAACGGTTGAATGAGTCAGAGCGTCGCGCGGCAGTACGCGCAGCTGATCGTGCCGAACGGCAGCAGCTTAAAGCTCGCGCGATTCGCGAGCGTGAGCAGGTACGATACGATCGCGAATCCGAGCGAGCGGCAAAGCAAAACTACTTGGAATTTCGTGAGCAGGAAGTCCGAGATGGAAACGCAACCATTCGGTCTTGGATAGACGGGTTGGAGTCCATCTTGTCGGCGTCTTTGATGGTAGACGATACCGTCACATTTGATTCTCTTCGTGTTTTGGACAATCCGCTTCCGTTTGCTCCAGCGAAATCATTGACCACCGTTGTCGAGGGTCCTTCGTTAGAGTTCTTTACGTCGAAGGTTCCTCCCTTGCCTTGGTATCTTTCGTTCATACCAAGCTTCAAAGCCAGGCACACCGACCGATTAAGAATTGCCACAGAACAGTTCAACTCAAGCGAGGAGGAGCATAAGGCTCTTAATGCCCAGCGCTTGGAGGCGCTGAGAAGTGCGCGTGAAGTCTATGAAAGTGGTGTATCCGCGCTCCTCGAAAAAAAGGCACTACGTGATTCCGAAGTCGATGCGTTCCGGTACTCCTACTATGAGGGCGATCCCGAATCGATAGTTGCATATTGCAGTATGGTGCTAGAAACATCTTCTTACCCAGAAGGCTTCCCACAGAATTTTTCGTTGGCATTCGTCCCTGAATCCAAACAACTAGTAGTTGAATACGAACTGCCTTCGCCGGAAATCATTCCTGAAGTAGCAGAATACCGTTACATAAAATCCAAGGACGAAATTACCACTAAGCTTCGTAAAACGGCGGAGACGAAGTTTCTGTATTCTGATCTCGTCGCAAGTATTGCACTTAGATGTCTCCATGAGCTTTTCGAAGCAGATCAAGGAGAGTTCATAGAGGTCTGCTGTTTCAATGGCTACATAAACAGTATCGATCCTGCCACGGGACGGGCAGTGCAACCTCATCTCGTTTCTGTGCGCACTACGCGCGAAATCTTTATGGAAATAGATCTAGCGCGAGTCGATCGTGCCGTCTGTCTTAAAAATCTTGGTGCACACGTCTCCCGGGCCCCAAGCGAAGCGCAACCGGTTCGACCAATAATTGAGTTCAATATGGTCGACAAGCGTTTCGTAGACCAGCAGGATCTGGTATCGCAACTCAGTTCAGCCACCAATCTTATGGATCTGAATCCCTACGAATTTGAAGCTCTTGTCGCGAACCTCTTCGGGAAGATGGGGTTAGAGTCTAAGCTCACCCGATCCTCACGTGATGGAGGAGTCGACTGCATTGCTTACGACCCTCGTCCCATATTAGGTGGCAAGGTTGTTATCCAGGCAAAGCGGTATAAGCATACCGTCGGCGTTTCTGCAGTTCGGGACCTCTACGGGACAATGATGAACGAGGGCGCCAATAAAGGTATTTTGGTCACGACCAGCGGCTACGGTCCAGATGCGTTCGAGTTCGCTAAAGACAAGCCAATCGAATTGATTGAGGGTGGAGGACTTCTCTTTCTCCTTCAGGAAATCGGAATCGAAGCTCGGATCCTAATGCCCGTCGATTAATTGAAACTACGCCAAGCGCTTCTGTAATTTGGGCTCTCCGGCCCGAGACTTTTCCGGCACACAGATGTCATCTAATTCCACGGATTGAAGGTTATGTCGATAGTAGTGATCGTATGTGCTTTTTTTTTTGCTGTTCCCGTAGTTCTCGGTCAACTCGCTCGATTTAAATTCTGGCCTCAATTATGGTGTTGGCTTGTTTTCCAGTCCAATGGTGTTGGATCTTGGTCAGTATTGCATTGGGCAGTGTTGGTATTCGCGGTCGCGACGACTGTGTTTTTTATCTTCGGTGCTTTTGCTATCTCTGGTGTAAAGTTTCAAGCAACTAAGGTTATGTGGCTCTTTACATTTAACTGTATCAGTTCACTCTTCTTTCTTTATTATTACTGGGAAATTCCAAAGAAATGGAAAATTTATGGTGAGCTAATTAAGGCTCTGGTTGTGCCTGTTGTGGTGATCGTAGGAACACTGTCGAAAATCTATTCTGACGCTGGGATTTCTCAGCTTTCCGGCTTAGCACCGCAGGATCTGTCTGGTGCACAACTTTGGCTGACCCTGATTTTTACTCCTGTTATTTGGATGTTAGCGATTTCATTGGGGTTGGGTTATGCCAGTTTGATTCTTATGCCGTTGATACTTCTCAGGAATCTAGTTTATGAGCATCGCTGTAAGAAAAATTCGACGCAAGAACGAGATTCGGTACGCTCTCTGGACTTTGTGGCAATTTTGGCTGTGTTTTTTTCGGGAGTAATGTCTCTAACAATCATGCAAAAAGTCGTGTCTAAAGATTTTTATGAAGTGCCGCTTAGGGAGGCAATCGCGTTCTCCGCTTTTCACCACAGCCCGAGCTACTGTGGGTTGCCAGATGTAAAAGGAGTTTTTATAGCGCCTATGTCAGATAATCGGGCGGCAGTCGCGATAGCTGATGAAAGGCTCGGATACACCTTCGCACCTATTGATTGTTCTCCGAAGCTGAAGAGCGGAGAAGAATTAAGCACCATGATTAAATCGCGGGTCACCGACGCGAATAACGGCGCAAATCTGACTCTCAATCCGCAGAAATGAAATACCACTACGCAGACGCGTTAGGTCTTACGCTGCGAAGCTACGCCAGATCACAGAGGGTTTTGTGGTGGTTGCGCAGTTGTGGTTGGCTGCTGGGGTCTTGAGGTCTTGAGGTCTTGAGGTCTTGAGGTCTTGAGGTCTTAGGTAGTGGGGTTGGCGGGGTGGCTTTGGTAGATGTGCGCATGATGTTGGTTAATAGTCTGTTTTCGCCAGCAGGCTCGCTCCCACGGGGGGTATTTGTTGCGGGAGGGAAGATCAAAAGATCGCAGCCTTCGGCAGCTCCTACTGGGGGTGGGTTAGCAGGGTTTCTAGTTTTGCGAGTGGCGGGGCGTCTTGGTTGCGGTCGAATACCTGGATTCCAACCTTGAGCAGCCGTCCATTTTCTGCGCTGGCGATTACCTGCTCGCAGCGCAACATAAGCCGTCCTTGATCACATTCAACAGCCTTCATTCCATTCGGCAACCGGCCTTCCAGGCGTAGTTCAGCCATCCGGCTCTGCGCGGCAATCAGCGCGATCGATCTATCGCGCAGCAGCCCATTACTCTGCGTCATCAACCCCGCGACGCGCACGGCGGCGGACATGGCGACGGCGATGATCGCCAGTGCCACCAGCACTTCAATCAGGGTGAATCCTTCCTCTCGCGTTCGCGCGCGCATACATGGCCCAAAAGCAAAACCCAGCCCTCGACGCTAACCCCCGTCCTTGACGGCTTGACGACGGAAACACCCGAGGATTTTCAACATCCCTGACATATCTTCTTGCAACACTGCGCGTCGAATTCGGATCAAGCCAGGGAATGTCGAGATGGATATCGCACCTTTGAACACGCTCAGTCAGTCGCCGCGCATGCCGCGTGGGCAGCAGGGTTTTACCTTGATCGAGATCATGGTGGTGGTGGTGATTCTGGGGATTCTGGCGGCGATGGTGGTGCCCAAGGTGCTTGACCGGCCGGATCAGGCGCGGGCGACGGCGGCGAAGCAGGATATTGGCGGGTTGATGCAGGCGTTGAAGTTGTATCGCCTCGATCACGGCACGTATCCGAGCATGAATCAGGGGCTGAAGGTGTTGGTCGAGCGGCCGGCGGATGCGAAGAACAGCAACTGGCGTTCGTACCTGGAGCGTTTGCCGAATGACCCGTGGGGCCGGCCCTATCAGTACCTCAACCCGGGCGCGAATGGTGAGGTCGATATCTTTTCCCTCGGCGCCGATGGCCAGCCTGACGGCGATGGCGTGAATGCCGATATCGGTTCCTGGCAGTTGTAAGGCCGGCCGTGAACACAGGTTCGCTCAACGGGGCGAAGCAACGGGGCATGGCGATTATCAGCGCGTTGTTGATCGCCGCCGTGGTGGCGGTAATTGCGGCGGGGATGTTGACGCGCCAGAGCGTGGCGACCCGTGCGCTGGAGGCCGATCAGCAGCGGGTGCAGGGGCGTTGGGTCGCGGAGGGTGGCTTGGAAATCAGCCGGCAGTTGCTGTGGGATGCGCGCCTGCGTGATCCGTTGACCCGGCGCGATCAGCCTTGGGCGCAGCCGTTGTTGGCGGCGGGTTTTGCCGGGCGGCTGGAGGACGAGCAGGGCAAGTTCAACCTGCGCAATCTGGTCGCTAACGAGCGCATCGATGAGGCGCAGGTGCAGGCGTTTGAGCGTTTGTGCGAGCTCGTCGGCGTGAGTAGCGTTGTCAGCCAGCGCATCCGCCAGCGGGTGATTGCCGGTTATCCGCATCTGCTGAATGCGCAGATTGGTGCGACTGGCAAAGCAGGTTTCGACAGTGGCCGCACGACTTCGCCGGATGCCGATCACAAACCGCAACCGCCGAAGGTGCCGATGCTGCGCACACTCGATGATCTGCGCGGTGTGGAAGGGATGACGGATGCGCTGATCGGCCAACTGGCGCCGTACGTGACGGTGATTCCGGCGACGACGTGGATCAACGGCAACACCGCCACGGCGCAGGTGCTGGCGGCGTATGTGCCGGGGCTTTCGCTGGAGCGGGCGACGGCGTTGATTGCCGAGCGTGACGCCGGACGCTGGTTTATCAATCGCGGCGATTTCGTGAACCGTTTGCGCATGCCGCAGCTGGAAATGAGCAGCGTCAAAGTTGGCATCACCAGTGACTGGTTTCGTTTGCGCGGTGAGGCGCGGCGTGATCAGCGTCGGGTCAGTCTCGACGCTTTGCTGCACCGCAGCGAGGATCGGCTGCCGCAGGTGATCTGGTCGCGGGTGGGTGCATGAGCCAGTTGCGCGTCGCGTTGCCGCCGCTGGCGGAGCTGGAGTTGCACAGCGAAGTGAGCTGCGCCTGGCTGGATCGGCAGGGGCAGTTCAGCCGTGAGGAACGGCTCACTTTGAGTCAGTTGGGGCAACGGCCGAAGCAACCACCGCTGTTGTGCTTTCTGCATCCGGCCGACAGCCTGCTCGCCAGCATTGATCTACCGCCGCTGCCCGCGAACAAAACGGCGGCCGCTGTTCAATGCGCGGCGCAGGCGTTGATGCTCGGCGACAGCAGCCAGATGCATATCGGCCACAGCCCTCGCGATGCGAGCGGGCAGGTGCAGATTGCCTGGGTTTCGCGCCAGCATTTGCAGGGTCTGGCTGCGGTGCTCAAGCAAGCGGGTTTGAGTTTGCGCGGTTTGTATCCGGCGCCGTATAGCCTGCCAGTGGCGCCCGGGGTTGTCGCATGTGTGGCGGACGGTCATTGGCTCCGGCGCGAAAGTTTGAACAGTGCGCAGGTTGAGCCGTTGCTCGGTGACGAAGTTGATGAGGCATCGTTCGCAGCTGACTCGACGCAACGCTGGATCGGTCCCTTGCCCGGTTGGGGTTTGCACGGCGGCCTGCAGCAAACCGGCGGCGAGCAACGTGGCTGGGGTCGCGCTGTCGGGTGTGTGGCATTGGCCGTGGCAGTCTGGGTGGTCGGCCTGAATCTCTACGCCGCTCGCGAGGCGCGGCAGGGCCAGCAGCTCAAGGCGCAGATGAGCCAGCGGGTGAAGCAGGCATTTCCTGAATTGCCGGTAATCCTCAACCCGCTGCAACAGGCGCGTCAGCAACTGGAGCAGCGGCAAAAAGGCGCGGTCGATGACCCGGCGCAGAATTTCAATCGGCTGGTGTTGCAGGCCGGCACCGGCATGCCGTTCATGGCCGGCAGTGTCGAGCGCCTGAGTTACCGCGACGGCGCCTTGCAGCTGGCGTTGCTCAGCGATGCAAATCGTGGCGGCAACGACAAGGACTGGCAAAGCACCTTCGCCCAGGCCGGCATCAGCGTCACTGCCGATGACGCAGGCTGGACTTTGCGCCCGAGCGATGAGCCCAGCGCAAACGCCAACGAAGACGACGACAGCGGAGCAGACGATGAGTAGGGCGACGCTGGCGATTTACCGTGGACGCTGGCAGCGCTTGCGCAGCCAGTTGCAGGCGCGTTGGCAGCCGTTGGCGCTGCGTGAAAAACGCATGGTCGCCGGCATGGCGGTGGTGCTTGTCGGTCTGCTGATCTGGCTGACGCTGGTCAAGCCGCCGTTGGCCACGATCACTTTTTGGCAGAGCGAAACGCCCCAGTTGCGCGCGCAAACCGAGGCGCTGGAAGTGCTGTTGCGCAGCGTTAACGTGCGTCCGCAGGGGCAAAGCGTTGGCCAGTCGCTGGAGCAAAGTCTGCAAGCGGCGGGGCTGGCCGGGCATTACCAATTACAAGCAGCGGAGGGCGGCGCGTGGCAGTTGAATGTCGACGCCGCGCCGGCCGATGCGCTGCTCGACTGGCTGCTCAGCCAGCCATTACAACTTTCTCTGCAGGTGGTCGAGGCGCAGTTGCAACGCGCAAACGAAACCTCGACCGCAGTCACTGCCGGCACATTGTCAGGCACCGTTCGCATGGATCAGGCGCAGGGCGCTAAGGAAGCTTCATGAAGGAGTCACGCTGCAAACCGGCACGTCTGGCGCTGCCGTTGTTGCTGATGGCATTGAGCGCGTGCAACAGCACCACGGCGCCGCAGAATCAGCCGCCGCTGTTGGTCGACAGCGAACTCGGGCGGCCGCTGGCCAACACCCAGCGCAGCGGCGATGCGGTGGCCGATCGCGAACGGGCGCAGGCTCAGGCGCGGCCGGTGCCCAAGCAGTTGCACAACATCAGTCAGCGTGGGCGCAGTGCTGGCGCGGCGCCGAGCAATGCGACCCCGCGCAATCCGTTGGGCGAGCAACCGGTGACGCTGAATTTCGTCGAGGCTGATATTCAGGCGGTGGTGCGTGCGCTGTCGCGGGCCACCGGGCAACAGTTTCTCGTCGATCCAAGGGTCAAGGGCAATCTGACGTTGGTCTCGGAAGGTCAGGTGCCGGCCCGTCAGGCCTACGACATGCTGCTCGCGGCGTTGCGCATGCAAGGCTTCAGCGTGGTCGATGTCGGCGGCGTGGCGCAGGTGGTTCCCGAGGCTGACGCGAAGCTGCTCGGCGGGCCAATCTACAGCGCCGACAAACCGGCCGGCAACGGCATGCTCACGCGCACGTTTCGCCTGCAATACGAGAACGCGGTGAACCTGATCCCGGTGCTGCGCCCGATCGTCTCGCCGAACAATCCGATCAACGCCTATCCCGGCAACAACACTGTAGTCATCACCGATTACGCCGAGAACCTCACCCGCGTCGCACAGTTGATCGAGAGCATCGACACGCCGAGCGCGATCGACACCGACGTGGTGCAGATCCAGAACGGCATCGCCGCCGATATCGCGCCGATGGTGGCCGACTTGCTCGACGCGCCGGGCAACGATCCGACGCAGAAAATCGCCGTGATTGGCGACCCGCGTTCCAACACCATCATCATCCGCGCCGGCAGCCCCGAGCGTACCGAGCTGGCGCGCAACCTGATCTACAAACTCGACAACGCGCAGAGCAATCCGAGCAATCTGCATGTGGTTTATCTGCGCAATGCGCAAGCGGCGAAACTGGCGCAGGCGTTGCGCGGTTTGCTCACCGGCGAGAGCGACAGTGGCAGCAGCGACGCGGCGCGATCAGTGCTCAGCGCGATGGGCAGCAGCACCGGCGGCAATGCCGGGCAGAACGGCCAGAGCAGTACGCCGAGCACTGGCACTTCAACGACGACTGGCAGCGGCGCAACCGGCGGCAGTTATGCCCAGGGCAGTGGCGGCGGCAGCAGCAGTAGTGGCGGTACGCAGAGCAACGAGCAGAACGTTGCTTTCAGCGCTGGCGGTGTGACGATTCAGGCCGATGCCACCACCAACACGCTGCTGATTTCTGCGCCGGAACCGCTGTATCGCAATCTGCGTGAAGTTATCGATTTGCTGGATCAGCGCCGTGCGCAAGTGGTGATCGAGAGCCTGATCGTCGAGGTCGGCGAGGACGATGCCAGCGAATTCGGTGTGCAATGGCAGACCGGTAACCTCGGCGGCAAGGGCGTGATCGGTGGCGCCAATCTGGGTGGCGCGGGTCTCAACACGGGAGCGAAGAACAGCATCGACGTACTGCCGCAGGGCTTGAACCTTGGCTATGTCAACGGCACGGTCGACATTCCCGGCATCGGCAAGATTCTCGACCTGAAAGTGCTGGCCCGGGCGTTGAAGAGCAAGGGCGGCACCAACGTGCTGTCGACACCAAATCTGCTGACCCTGGACAACGAGGCGGCGAGCATTTTTGTCGGCCAGACCATCCCGTTTGTCAGCGGCAGCTACGTCACCGGCGGCGGGGGCACCAGCAACAACCCGTTCCAGACCGTGACCCGCGAAGAGGTCGGCCTCAAGCTCAATGTGCGCCCGCAGATTTCCGAGGGCGGCACGGTGAAGCTGGATATCTATCAGGAGGTCAGCAGCATCGACGAGCGTGCATCCAACAGCGTGACCTCGGCGGGCATCGTCACCAACAAGCGTGCGATCGACACCAGCATTCTGCTCGATGACGGGCAGATCATGGTCCTCGGTGGTTTGCTCCAGGACGGCTACAGCCAGAGCAATGACGCGGTGCCATGGCTGTCGACGATTCCGGGCATCGGCGCGCTGTTTCGCAACGAACGCCGGGCGATCACCAAGACCAACCTGATGGTGTTCCTGCGCCCGTACATCATCCGCGACAGCGAAGCTGGGCGCAGCATCACGCTCAACCGCTATGACTTCATGCGCCGCGCCCAGGGCGGCTTGCAACCGGAACGCAGCTGGGCGATGCCGGACATGCAGGCGCCGCAGTTGCCGACATCTGCGCAAGGCGTGCCGGCGGTGTTACCTGGGTCGGGTCCGCGCGCAACTATCAAAGCGGTGCCCATCCAATGACTCTGACACCACCTCTTGATTTGGAAATCGGACCTGTAGGAGCTGCCGAAGGCTGCGATCTTTTGATCTTGCTCTTCGACGGACTCAAACCGCCAGAGATCAAAAGATCGCAGCCTTCGGCAGCTCCTACAGGGAGGTGTTTGTCTTGAGTCGGTTGCCATATGCCTGGGCCAAGGCGCAGCGCATTTTGCTCCGCGATGATGTGTTGACGGTGTGCCCGTCAACGCCCGGCTGGTCGATCAGCGAGGTGCGTCGGCAGTTCGGTGCGACGCAGGTGGAGCGGGTGCGTGATGACGAGCTCGATGGTTTGCTCGCCAGCGCCTACGCCGACACCGGCAGTGCGGCGGCGGTGGTGGGTGCTGCGGAAAACGAAGTCGATCTCGATCGGCTGATGCAGGACATGCCGGAAATCACCGACCTGCTCGACACCCAGGACGGCGCGCCGGTGATCCGCATGATCAACGCCTTGCTCACTCAGGCCGCGCGCGACGAGGCCAGCGACATTCATATCGAGCCGTTCGAGACCCATTCGGTGGTGCGCTACCGCGTCGACGGCACACTGCGCGATGTGGTCTCGCCGCGCAAGGCATTGCACGGTGCGCTGGTGTCGCGGATCAAGATCATGGCCCAGCTCGACATCGCCGAAAAACGCCTGCCCCAGGACGGTCGCATCGCTTTGCGCGTAGCGGGGCGGCCGATCGATATTCGTGTGTCGACGGTGCCGACCGGCCATGGCGAGCGCGTGGTGATGCGCTTGCTCGACAAACAGGCCGGGCGCCTGCATCTGGAAACCTTGGGCATGGATGCGCAGGTGCTGGCCAAGCTCGATCATCTGATCCGCCAGCCCCACGGCATCGTGCTGGTCACCGGGCCGACCGGCAGCGGCAAGACCACCAGTCTCTACGCGGCGCTGGCGCGGCTGGATGCGAGTACCAGCAACATCCTCACCGTGGAAGATCCGGTGGAATACGATTTGCCGGGGATCAGCCAGATTCAGGTCAACGCCAAGATCGACATGACCTTTGCCCTCGCGCTGCGGGCGATTCTGCGCCAGGACCCGGACATCATCATGATCGGCGAGATCCGCGATCTCGAGACTGCGCAAATCGCTGTGCAGGCCTCGCTCACCGGGCACTTGGTGCTGGCGACGCTGCACACCAACGACGCGGTGTCGGCGGTCAATCGCCTGATCGACATGGGCGTTGAGCCGTTCCTGCTCGCGTCGTCCATGCTCGGCGTCCTCGCGCAGCGCCTGGTGCGGCGCCTGTGCAATCAGTGCAAACAGGAAGACCCGGCCACGCCCGGCACTTGGCGCCCGGTCGGCTGCGCGGCGTGCAACCACACCGGTTACAGCGGCCGCACCGGTATCCACGAATTGTTCTGCATCGACGACGACATCCGCACGCTGATTCACCAAGGGGCAGGGGAGCAGGCCTTGCGCGCGGCGGCGTCGAAAGCGGGCATGTTCAGCCTGCGCGAGGACGGTGAACGCTGGATTCGCAGCGGTTCCACCGCGCCGGAAGAAATCCTTCGCGTGACACGGGACGCCTGATGAATCGCTATCGCTTTGAAGCGGCGGATGCCACGGGAAAAATCGAGTCCGGGCACCTTGAGGCGGACAGCCAGAGCGCAGCGTTCAGTGCCTTGCGCGGACGTGGACTGACCGCGCTGTCGGTGCACGAGGAAAGCAACGTCGCCCGACACGGTGGCGGCGGTTTGTTCAGCGCCAAACTCTCCGACAATGACCTTGCCTGGGCCACACGGCAACTGGCGAGCCTGCTCGGCGCCAGTCTGCCGCTGGAAGCAGCGCTGAGTGCGACGGTCGAGCAGGCCGAGAAAAAGCACATCGCCCAGACCCTCAGCGCCGTGCGCGCCGATGTGCGCAGCGGCATGCGTCTGGCGGAATCGCTGGCGTCGCGGCCACGGGATTTTCCCGAGATTTACCGCGCGCTGATTGCCGCTGGCGAAGAGTCCGGCGATCTGGCGCAGGTGATGGAACGGCTGGCCGATTACATCGAGGAGCGCAACAACCTGCGCGGCAAGATTCTTACCGCGTTCATCTATCCGGGCGTGGTCGGTCTGGTGTCGATCGGCATTGTGATTTTCCTGCTCAGCTACGTGGTGCCGCAGGTGGTCAGCGCGTTTTCCCAGGCGCGGCAGGATTTGCCGGGGCTAACGCTGGCGATGCTCACCGCCAGTGATTTCATTCGCGCGTGGGGTTGGTTGTGCGCGGCGGTTATGGCCGGGGCGTTCTGGAGTTGGCGGCTGTATTTGCGCAATCCGGCGGCGCGCTTGAGCTGGCATCACCGGGTGCTGAAATTGCCGCTGTTCGGGCGTTTTATCCTGGGTTTGAACACCGCGCGATTCGCCTCCACGCTGGCGATCCTCGGCGGCGCCGGCGTGCCGTTGTTGCGTGCGCTGGAAGCGGCGCGGCAGACGCTGTCCAACGACCGCTTGAGCCTGAGCGTCAGCGAGGCCACGGCGAAGGTGCGCGAAGGCGTCAATCTCGCCGCCGCGCTGCGGGTGGAGAATGTTTTCCCGCCGGTGCTGATCCACCTGATCGCCAGCGGCGAGAAAACCGGCTCACTGCCACCGATGCTCGAGCGCGCGGCACAGACGCTTTCCCGGGACATTGAGCGACGGGCGATGGGCATGACCGCCTTGCTCGAACCGCTGATGATTGTGGTGATGGGCGGGGTGGTGCTGGTGATTGTGATGGCGGTGTTGTTGCCGATTATTGAGATCAATCAGTTGGTGCAGTAGCCGCTTTTGATGGTGGCCGGGCTGGCCTCTTCGCGAGCAGGCTCGCTCCCACAGGGGAAACGCATTTCAACTGTGGGAGCGAGCCTGCTCGCGAAAGCGCCAGTCGCGACAACACAAAACTCAAATATTTTGCACCGGCCTGACCCTCACCCGAGTCCCGATCCCGCCATCCTCGGGTTCTCCATTCTGTCATCTGCAACCACCCGCCAACGGCTCCAGCCCGATTCAGCCAAACCCGCGATCCAGACATGCCGCGACACCCCGCAAACACCCGAGAAATCCGCACAAAAATCCCCCCGCAGCTCCCGAGGTTTTTTCCTTTATCTGTCACCGGAAGCTGCGAATTTCTCCCTGCGGCTCCACCACGGTGGACCCTCCGGTGTCATGCAAGCCTTCCGAAACCTGTGTTCCAAACCAAGTTGAAAAGGAGATTCTTCATGTTCAAGCGCACTCTGATCGCCGCCTCACTGACCGTCGCCGCTCTGGCTTCCGCCCAGGCCATGGCCGCTAACGTAACCGGTGGTGGCGCGACCCTGCCTGCCGCTCTGTACAAGGGCTCTGCCAACAGCATTTTGCCAGCCAACTTCAGCTACCTGGGCACTGGTAGCGGTACTGGCAAGACCGCTTTCCTGACCAACAACTCGGCACTGTTCAACACCACCGGCACCGTGCACTTCGCCGGTAGCGATTCGGTACTGAGCACCGCTGAGCTGACCGCTTACACCACCAACTTCGGCACTGCATACGGCCCGCTGATCCAGCTGCCATCGGTAGCCACTTCGGTTGCCGTGCCATACAAAAAGTCCGGCCAGACCGCTTTGAACCTGACCAGCGCTCAACTGTGCGACGCGTTCTCCGGGACCAAGACCACTTGGGGGCAATTGCTCGGCACCGCTGACACCACGCCGATCCGCATCGTTTATCGCAGCACGTCCAGCGGCACCACGGAAATCTTCAGCCGTCACCTGGCGTCGATCTGCCCAACCAAGTTCGCCACCAACTCGACGTTCACCAATGCACGCCTGCCAGCCGGTTCTGCATTGCCTTCGAACTGGGTAGGCGTTGCCGATACCGCCAACGTGGCGCCAACCGTAAACCTGGTTGACGGTTCGCTCGGTTACGTCGGTCCGGACGGTGTTGCCGCTGCCAACAACGCGGTGGTTGCTCGCGTCAACGGCGTGCAGCCAACTCAGGCCAACGTAACGGCGGCGCTGTCGACCGCCGCGCTGCCGACTGATCCGACCAAACCTGAGCAGTGGGCTCCGGTGGTCGCCAACCCGGCCAGCGGTTACCCGATCTCCGCCTACACCAACCTGATCCTGGGTCAGTGCTACAAAGATGCGACTGTGGCCGCTGACGTCAAAGCGTTCCTGACCACCCACTACAGCGTGCCGGGCAACGCCGCCGCAACCCTCGCGCACGGCTTCAGCATCGTGCCAACCAACTGGAAGAACGCAATTACCGCCAACTTCGTCAGCAACACTTCGGGCAACAAGCTGGACATCAACAACGCCAGCGTGTGCAACGCCATCGGCCGCCCATAAGCCTGCGGTTTCATCCGGCAACACGAATGGCAGCCCGTTTTCGGGCTGCCATTTTTTTTGCCGTGGGGCGCCGTTACTCCTCATTCATGAAGTTTGTGTGACATCTGTTCGGTCGTGGCCGGCGACAACCGCCTACGTCCTGACAGCAGGTTGTTGCCGATCTGCGGCCTATCAGAAAAGGATCTTGTCGTGATGCTTGCTCGCCCGTCCCGTCGTCGTAACAACGCCCCCTCGTCCCAACGAGAAACCGCTGACCCGGCGCTGTGGCTGCTCAAGCCGCTGGCGCAGGCTGTGGCGTTGTGTCTGGTGGCTGGCAGCGCGCACGCACAAACGGCATTCAGCTCGGGCTGGTTTGCCGCCAAGGGTGCCGCCCAGCAAAGCGCAGCGGCGCGACCGAATGCGGGCGGGTTGCCGGGCATGGCGCCGCCGCTGGCGCAGCAGCAGAAAGCCAGTCAGCAGTTGCAACGCTCGATCCAGACGTTGAACAACACGGTGGCTGCGATCGCCGCGCAACAGGCTGCGCAGGCGGCCGGTCGGGCGACTGCGTTGGGCTCGGTGCAGTTCGTCCCGGACGGTCTGGGCGAAGGCGGTCTGAAGGTCGACAATAGCCTGACGCAGGGTTGGCAGAACGCCAAAGGCCCGCAGCAGACCCAGGCTGATGGCAAGACCCAGGTGCGTATCGAGCAGACGGCGGACAAGGCGATTCTCAATTGGGAAACCTTCAACGTCGGCCGTAACACCACCGTCGAATTTGCCCAGCAGGCGAATTGGGCGGTTCTGAACCGGGTCAACGATCCAACGGCGCGGCCGAGTCAGATTCAGGGCCAGATCAAGGGCGACGGCACGGTCATGCTGATCAACCGCAACGGCATCGTCTTCAGCGGCAGCAGCCAGGTCAACGTACGCAATCTGGTCGCCGCCGCTGCCGATATCACCGACATTCAATTCCGCGAGCGTGGGCTGTATGTCGACAGCAGCGCCAGTCAACCGACCTTCACCGACGCCGCCGGCAAGGTACTGGTGGAGCGCGGCGCCACGATTGAAACCCACAAGCCCGGCAAGTCCACCGATGCCGGCGGCTATGCCTTGCTGCTCGGCAACGAGGTGCAGAACGACGGCAGCATCAGCACCGTCAAAGGCCAGACCCTGCTTGGCGCAGGCGATCGTTTTTATATCCGCAAAGGCTCGGGTACCGAGGGCAACGGTTTTTCCACGACGTTCGGTAACGAGGTGGTTCCTGGCTTCAACGCCGATTCCGCCGCCGGCAAAGTCAGTAACCAGGGCTTGATTCAGGCAGCAACCGGCGACATCACCCTGACCGGGCATGACGTGCAGCAAAACGGCGTAGCGCTGGCGAGCACTTCGGTGGCCACGCGCGGCACTGTGCATTTGCTCAACCCGGCAAGTGACAGCACCGGCAGTGTCACGCTGGGGCGGGGCAGTGCCACGGCCATTCTGCTCGACAACAGTGACCTGACGGCGCTTGACAGCCAGCATCAGGCGGCGCTGGCCGGGGTCAACGCCAACAACAGAATCCGCAGCGATCAGTCGCGCATCGACATTCAGAGTGGCGGCAGCGTCGAGTTCCAGCAGGGTTCGATCACCCTCGCGACCGGTGGACAGGTCGCGGTGACGGCGGGGCGTCGCAGCGTGGTGCGCGACGGCGCGATGATCGATGTGTCGGGGGCCATTGGCGTGAAAGTCGCGATGGAAAACAACAGCATCAAGATCAACGTGCAAGGCAACGAGCAGCGTGATGCGTCGGTCAATCGCGAAAAAGGTGCGCTCAACAGTAACGATATCTGGGTCGACGTGCGTGAACTGGTGCATGTGCCGGCCGGCACCAATGGTTATGCCACGGATCGCTGGTACACGGCGGGCGGACTGCTCGAGGTAGGCGGCTACCTCGGTACCCAGGGTCATGGCATCGGCGAATGGATGGCGCAGGGCGGCACGCTGAGCTTCGCTGGCAATGATGTGGTCACCGAGAAAGGTTCGCTGATCAATCTGTCGGGCGGCACGCTCGATGTGCAAAGCGGCGAGATTCGCCAGAGCTGGCTGCGCGGCGCGGACGGCAAGTTGTACGAGGTGTCCCGCGCACCGGGAGACCTGCTCTACACCGGGTTGTACAAAGGCTACGAGGACAGCAGCGCACGCTGGGGCCAAAGCCACTATTACTACAGCCCGTTGATCGCGCCGCGCAGTCGTCGGGAGGCCGGCTACACCGTGGGCCGCGATGCCGGTCAGTTGGTGATTGCCACCGGTAATGCCGTGCTTGAGGGGCAGATGCTCGGTGAGGTCTATCAGGGCGAGCGCCAGACCCAGGCGCCGCGTGCGGTCATCGATGGCTACGCGCAGAGCCAGACTGCGCTGGCCCGGCGTGGACAATTGATCGTTGGCAGTTATGACCCGGCGTATATCGCGTCGGCCGGGGGCTTGTTGTACAGCCTCAACCCGTTGCTGGATCAGGTGCAACTCGGCGGCGAGCGCCCGGTCGATGCCGGTGACACCGGACTTGCCGGGGCGGTTGCCGAGGCGCGCCAGGGCAAGTTGTATCTCGACACCGCGCAGCTCGACGGTTGGCGTCCGGGGGCAGTGAAAATTGCTGCGAGAGACCGCATCGAGGTCAACGATGCACTCAGCGTGGATGCCGGTGGCGACATCACCCTGTACGCGCCGGATGTGCAGGTCAACGCCGACCTGAGCGCACGCGGCGGCAGCCTGCAACTGGGCAACGTGCTCAATCAACTGTTGTCGACCACTCGCACCGACACGCTGATCAGCGCGCAAGCGGGCAAGCCGACGCAAGTTTCGCTCGGCGACGGCGTGCGCCTCGACACCCGCGGGCTGTGGAGCAACCTGCGTACCAACCCGGATGACAGCGCCAGCCTGGCCTATGTCAACGCTGGCCGCGTCGCAATTCGCAGCAGCGGTGATATCGAGATCGGCAGTGGCAGCCTGCTCGACGCGTCTTCCGGCGGTGCGGTGTTGGTCAACGGCAAGACACGCGGCGGCAAGGGCGGGGATGTGACGCTGGAGTCCAACGCCATCACCGCGCCGGGCGCCACGCATCTGCGTCTGGACGGCGACATTCGTGGTTATGGCGTGACGGGCGGCGGCACCTTGACGATTCAGGCCGGCAAAGTGCTGATCGGCCAGACCGACCAGGCGCTGGCCGATGACACGCTGCAATTGAATTCGAATCTGTTCAACAAAGGTTTCGCCGCTTACAGCGTCATCGGCCTGAAGGGGCTGGACCTTGCCGACGGTGCGGCGATCGATGTAACGATGCCGGTGTACCGCTTTGCCGAGGCGGCTGTCAGCCAGGCCAGCGGTGCCGATCCGCGCGCGGCACTGCAATTGTGGACCCCGGACTTGTACCAGCAGGACCCGCTCAAGGGCGTGCTGACCCAGCGCGCGGGCGCCAGTCTTGCTTTGCAGGCCGGCGCGAGCCGGATCGGGTTGATCGACCCGACCACCAGCACCCTGACGCTGGGCCAGCACTCGCGGATCACTGTCGACCCGGGCCAGCGCATCGACCTGCGCGGCGGCGGGCAAATCACTGTCAACGGCGAGCTGGATGCCTGGGGCGGCTCCATCGACATTCGCCAACAGCAGTTTGCCGCGATCAACCCGGCAACCTTCGGCGACAACCTTGGCCCGCAGGCTCATGATCGCTCGATCTGGATCGGTGAACACGCCGTGCTCGATGTTGCCGGCCGATCGGCTACGGCCAGCGATGTGCTGGGGCGTACCTATGGCAAGGTCGACAAGGGCGGCAGCATCGTCATCGGCGGCGAGATTAACGCGCAACAGGCCACGGCAACGGCGGCGGATGCCTACATCATCGTGCGCGAGGGCGCGCGGCTGGAGGCGAGCGGCACCGAGGCGGTGATCGATGTCGTAGGGCAAGGTCCGACCCGAGTCGCCAGCGACGGTGGCCGGATCAGTTTGAGTTCCTACAACGGCCTGTACATCGATGGTCAGCTTCAGGCTGCGGCGGGCGGTGCAACAGCTGCAGGCGGGCAGTTGGAAATTGCGCTGGATACACCGCTGTACCTGCTGTCGGCAGCGCAGAACACGGTGCGCCGTCCGCGTGAAATCGTCATCGGTCAACAAGCGCAGGCCGCGTTGCTGCCGAATGATTTGCAGCCAGGCGCTGCCGATGACGGCTTGCACTATGGCCAGGCACGTCTGAGCGCCGACCGCTTGATGTCCGGCGGTTTCGACAATCTGAGTCTGTTCAGCAACGGCCTGTTGTCATTCGATGGCGATGTCGATCTGCACATGAAGCAGAGCCTGAATGTGTATGCCGGCGCGTTGTCGCTGGCAGAAAATTCGCCGGACGCCTCACGTATCAATCTGACGGCGCCGTACATTCGCCTGTCCGGCATCGGCACGTATTTTTCCATCCCCGGTTCGATTCGTCCGCAAGTGCTCAACAGCCCGACCCCGGCATTGTCGTCCGCGCAATTCACAGCGTCGGCCGATCTGCTCGATGTGGCCAACAGCCTGTCTTTCGGCGCCAAGGGCTCGATCGCGCAGTTGAACACGCCGGCCAGCGAGGTCAGCCGACGCGGCTTCGAACAGGTGACGCTGGGCAGCCGTGGCGACCTGCGTTTCCTCGCGCCGGCCGACAAAGGCAAAACGCAGTTGTGGACAGCGGGCGACTTGAATCTCACGGCAGCGCAGATCTATCCCGCCAGCGGCGTTACCGCCGAAGTGCGCGTCGGCTATCAGGACGGCACTGACGACCCGGTGCATACCCTGCGCGTCGCTCAGAACGGGCCGGCACCGGTCGCGCTGCCTTACTCGGTGTTTGGCAGCCTGTCGCTGATCGCCGGCCACATCGTGCAGGGCGGCACGCTGCGCGCACCACTTGGCGCGATCAGCCTGGGCGATGATATTTTCACCAAGACCCGCGAGCTGAACCTGCTGCCGGGCAGTGTCACATCGGTCAGCGGCGCCGGTCTGCTCATGCCTTATGGCGGCACCACCGATGGCATCGACTATCGCTATGACGGCGCATCGGTGGTGTTGCAGGGAATCGCCGGTGGGTCCGCAGGCGTCACGCTGAAATCGCAATATGTCGATGTGCAGAACGGCGCGGTTATTGATCTGTCCGGTGGCGGTGATCTGCGCGGCGCCGGGTTTGTCTCGGGACGCGGCGGTTCCACCGATGCCCGTTTCAACCCACTGGTGCGCAATGCCGCCGACGGCACGTTCAGTCTGCCGGGGCTGGCCAGCAACCCGGTCTATGCGATCGTGCCGGGCAACCAGAGCGCCTACGCGCCAATGCTGGGGGAGGCTGGCGCGGTCGACCCGCGTATTGGCCAGCAGGTGACGATTGGCGCCGGCGTGCCGGGGCTCGCAGCTGGCACCTACACGCTGCTGCCTTCGACCTTTGCCTTGCTGCCCGGCGCGTTTCGGGTCGAGGTCAATGGTCAGGTTGCGCAAAGTCTCACGGGCGCCGCGCAGCAAATGCGCAACGGCTCGTGGAGCAGTGCCGGGCAGATGTCGATTGCCAACACCGGCGTGCGCGACAGTATCGCCAGCCAGCTCATCATCACTTCGGCCAACGTGCTGCGCCGCTATTCGCAGTACAACGAAACCAGCTTCACCGACTTCGTGCGCAGTGACGCCGCGCGGCGTGGCGTGCCGCGAGCGCTGGCGCCGATGGACGGCAAAACGCTCAACCTGCTATTGCTTCAGGGCAGCGAGCGCGACAGTGCCGTGGATTTCAATGGCCAGGTCCTGTTCAAGCCGACCGCAGGCGGCATGACCGGCGGCGCGGTGGTACGCGGCGGCGCGGACGAGATTGAAGTGCTGGGTGCCGGACAACAGCGCAGCGCCGGTTTCGGCGGCGTGTCGTTGTATGCCGAGACTCTGAACAGACTCAACGCCGGGCGCTTGACCCTCGGTGCACAGCCAACCGTGCAGTACGCCACGGCTGGCAATATCATCTCGTTCGAGGGCGCCATGTCGGCCATCACCTTGCGCGAAGGGGCGATTCTGTCGGCCCCCGAGGTGGTCTTGCGAACCAACACAGCGCGCGGTGGCATCACGGTGGAAGCCGGCGCCGGGATCAACACGCTCGGCCGTGGTGAGGTGTCGTACGACTCTTCGGCCGGCTATATCTATCAGCCGGGCGCGGCGAGCCTGTTGCTCGCATCCAACGGCTGGACCAACGTCCTTGCGCCGGAGGTGAACGACAGCACGGCGGCCGGCACCATTCGCATCGGCACTTGCCTTGCGCAGGTGTGCAAGGCGCCGGCGGTGCTGTACTCGGCCGGTAGCATCACCGCCGCCACTGACAAACAGTTCGAACTCGGCGAGTCGGTACGCTTCGGCACCCGCCATCTGACTCTGGCCGTGGGCAATGTGAATGCCGGCAGTGCCCAAGCGCTGGCCGCAGCGGGCGAGCGCGTCCCGGCGGGGCTGACCCTCAGCCAGAACGTGCTTGACCGGCTGCTGCAGGGCGACACGCAGTACGGTGCTCCCGCACTGGAAACCCTGAGCCTGACCGCCCGCGACGCTTTCAATTTCTTCGGCAGTCTGTCCCTCGATACGCTCGACCGGCAGACCGGCCAGAGCCGATTGCAGAATCTGATTCTGACCACGCCGGCCATTTACGGTCAGGGCCAGGCCGCTGACGTGGCCACCCTCCGTACTGCCAGACTCACCTGGAACGGCGCCCCGCAGCGCCCCGGCAGTGTCGTCAGCATGGGGGCTGGCACCGGGGCAGGCACACTGGACATTCAGGCGCAGCGCATCGAATTCGGTTACGGCCCGAACCCGCAAGCCAGCGGCCTGGATCAGAACGATCGTCTCGCGCTGGGGTTTGCCAACGTCAACCTGAGCGCCAGCGAGCGCATCACCGCCAACCATAAGGGCAGCCTCGCGGTGTATCAGCAACAGGGCGCCTACGACCCGGTCAACGGCTACGCCTACAGCGGCGGCAATCTGACCCTGCGCACGCCTTTGCTCACGGGCGAAGCGGCTTCGGTCAACGCTTTCAGGGCCGGTAACGATCTGATCCTGACCGGTAGCGGCGGCCAGGCATCGGCCGATGCGCTGGGCGCCGAGCTGACGCTCGCGGCGCGCAATGTCGTGATCGATGGGCGCATCGCTTTGGCCAGCGGCAAATTGACAGTCAAGGCAGAGGACGACCTGACGCTGACCCACAACGCAGGGCTCGATCTGGCTGGTCGCACGTTGGTCTTCAACGATGTCAACAAATACAGCTGGGGCGGTGATGTGGCGTTGTTCAGCCATAACGGCAATATTCGCCAGGCCGCCGGCTCGCGAATCGATCTCTCGGCGCAGAACCATCAGGCGGGCAGCCTCAGCGCAGTGGCGCTGGCGGCCGACGCCGGGGTAGTCGACCTGCAAGGCGAGATCCTTGGCGCCAGCGGCGGTTATTACGACGCCGGCGGCACGCTGGTGCCGTACAGGGCCGGCGGCGTGGATATCCGGGCGCAAAGCCTGGGCGGCGAGCTGAGCGAGCAATTCGCCGCGCTTAACCAGCGCTTGAACGCCGGCAAAGTGTTCGGCAGCCGCAGCTTCCAGCTCAAGCAAGGTGATCTGCTGATTGGCGATGGACTCAGGGCTGGTGAGGTCAATGTCTCGGTGGACAATGGCAACCTCACCGTGGCCGGCGTGATTGACGCCAGTGGCGAGCGGGTCGGCAACATTCGTCTGTCGGCGAAAAACGGTCTGACAGTGGCCGGCAATGCGCTGCTCGATGCTCACGGCCGGGTGCTGCGGGTCGACAGTTACGGCAAGATCATCGACGCACCGAACCGCGCCATGGTCGAACTCAATGCCGGTGACGGCACGTTGATTCTCGCCTCCGGTGCCCGTATCGATCTGCGCCACGGCACCGATGCGCCGGTCGGCAATCTGCCAGGGCAGAACGATGGTCTGCCGCGCGGCACGCTTGAGCTCAATGCGCCGCGTCTGGGCAGCAACGACATCGCCATCGACGCCAGCGGTACGTTGACCGTGCAAGGCGCACGCTCCATCGGTCTCAACGGTGTGCGCCGCTACAGCGATGCCCGCGACGGCGTTGATCCGGCCGCCAGTGGCCGGCCGTATCAAGTGATCGATCAGGCACTGTTCGATCGCATCGATGTCGACAGCACAAGTTTTGTTGATGCCGCGCTGGCCAACACCGATCTGCTGCAACGCAAACTTGCCGGCCTGAACAATTCCACGTATGCCGATGCGTTCCATCTGCGTCCGGGGGTCGAGATCGTCAGCAAGCGCAGCGATGGCGATCTGCTGGTTGAGGGTGATATCGACCTGTCACGTTATCGCTATGCGAGCCTCAATCCGCACACGCAGAAGACGGCGGCTTACGGCTCCGGCGAATCCGGCAGTCTGGTCATGCGCGCCGGTGGCAATCTCGATATCTACGGCAGTCTCAACGACGGTTTCGCGCCGCCGCCGGAAACGGTTGATGACGCCGGTTGGAAACTGCTGCCGGGGGTACAGCCGTTTGGCGGCGACCTGATCGTGCCCGGCAACGGCGTGACCCTGGCCGAAGGTACGCAATTTCCCTCGGGCACGACACTGAACTACGACCTGCCGATTCAGGCCGGCACGTTAACCAGCGGCACAGTGCTGCCCACTGACGGCACGCTGGCCGAGGCTTACACAATCAGCGCCGGAACTGTGCTGGCGGGTGCGATCCACGATGCGTCGGGCAATTTGTTGTACGCCGCCGGCACCTTGCTGCGCGACAGCATCAGCCTGCCCGCCGGCAGCCGCCTGGGCGCCGGCACTCGCTTGAGCAACGCCGCGGCGCTGCAAGCGATGCTCTGGCCCAAAGGTGTGCCACTGCCCGGCGCGCTGGGTGCCGACAACACCACCGTCGGCGTCAAGTTGAGCGGCGCACTGGCGCTGTTGCGCGGCTCACTGATTCCGTCGATGACCGACGTGGTCCTGGCTGACGGCACTGCGTTTATCGAGCTGCGTGGTTACAGTAACGCCACCCAGCAGGGCAGCAACTGGGCGGTGGCGAGCCTGTTGCCATCGGGCAGTGCCTCGTGGTCGATGCGTATGGTGGCCGGCGCCGATCTGGCGGCGGCCGATACCCGCACGGTGAAACCGTTGACCCGCGAGGGCGATCTGCGTCTGGCCGACACCCATTACGGTTTGAAAGTGGTCGAGAAAAAACTCGATACCGTCTGGGCTGAGGGCAACCCCATGGGTTACCCGGCGGGCGATGTGGTCAGCGCCGACGACCTGTATCTGTGCGATATCCTGCAGGGTGCTTGTATCGCACCGGCCAAGTTCCTCTGGGCCCCGGACAACATCGCCGGCATGCCGGCGGGTACACCGGTCACCGACGACGAGATGTTCTGGTGCGACGCCGATCCTGCGTCCTGCGCGCCAAACAAGGGCGGCATCACGGTTTCTCCGCACACGCAGATGTTCAGCGTGCTGCGCACCGGCACTGGCGATCTCGATCTGCTGGCGGCCGGCAATCTGAGCATGGACTCGCCGTTCGGTGTGTACACCGCCGGCACCCAGGCCAGCGATGTCGATCCGCGTTTCAATCAGCCGCGCGGCCGCCTGACCGACAACGGCAGCGTATTGGGCAGCGGCGGCGCCGACTATGAAAAGTGGGTGGATGGCGGTGCCGAGAGTCTGTACCAGGCCTGGTATCCGACGCTTGGCGGCAATCTCACTGTCCATGCCGGCGGTTCGCTTTCCGGCGATACCGTTGGCCGTCGCGCCGTCAACTCGCAAGCCGACCTTCGCGAACAGGTCGCCAGTGTCTCGGTGGGCAACTGGCTGTGGCGCCAGGGCAGTGGCAACGGTGACGTGCCCACCGCGTGGTGGATCAACTTCGGCAGCTATGCGACCCAACCGCTGCCGGATCAAAGTGTCGATACCGGGCCTTATCTGGTGGGCTTCACCGGATTTGGCACGCTGGGTGGCGGCAATATCAGCCTGCGCGCCGGTGGCGATGCGGGCATGCTCAAGACGCTCGGCGACACGCAGTTCAATCCGCGCAGTCAGGGCTTGATCGTTGCGGTGGGCAGTACCGGGCGAGTCGCCAGCGACGGCAGCCTGCAACTGACCGGCGGCGGCGACATGGACATTCGCATCGGCGGTACGCTCAACCCATCGTTGCAGGCTCGGGCAGGGCAGAACGGCATTTCGGTACCGCGCCATGACCTGCAAGGCGCATTGATCAACCTGCGCGGTGCGGCCGAGATGAACAGTGCCGCGCTGGGCGGCATCAACTTGCAGTACGGCGCGTCAGCCGCCCTGCAGGACCCGCGCGAAGTACGCGCCTACGATCCGTTCACGGCAACAGTTGGCAATGCCGGCGGAGGCCTGGCGCTGATCCCCGGCGATTCGGGGATGCGTTTGAGCACACGCGGCGATCTGGTGCTGGGTGGCGCGGCGGATCCAGGTCGGGTGCGCTTGCAGACCTCCACGCCGTTCACCGATCGTGACGGCGTCGAGCATGCCGGCGGCGGCTTGAGCAGTTTCTCGCTGTGGACCGATCACACCGCCATCGAGCTGTTTTCCGCTGGCGGCAATCTCGCGCCGAGCACCCAGATGGCCGAGTTCTACAACGGCCAATTGGTCACCGGCAGCAACACGGCGCCGACGGATGGCCGCTTTGTCTATCCGTCGATCCTGCGCGCAGTCGCGGCACAGGGTTCGATCTATGCCGGCCCGGCCGCTGCCTACAATCAGGCGAGCGCCTATCCGTTGCTCGCATATTCGCTGCTGTTGGCGCCGTCCAACCGAGGGCAGCTGGAGCTGCTGGCCGGTGACTCGATCTACGCCGGCGGCTATGCCATCAATCAGTCCGGGGCGAGCTTGTCGGCCATTGCTACACCGTTTGCTCCAGCCTTCAACGGTTTTGCCAGCAGTACCTCCGGCAGGCCACTTGTGAGCAACTACAGCAGCGATGGCACGCAGGCCAATAAAAATCTGCGTTACTCGCTGTTTGCCTTCGGTGCAGACACGTATTCCTCCTCCAGCACAGTGCAGGCGCCGGCGCGTTTCTATGCCTTGAGTGGTGATCTGGTCGGTGTTCGCAGTGGCGAGACGCTGAGCTTTTCACCGTCGAACCAGACCTGGTACGAAGCCGCTGGCCCTGTGTGGATGCTGGCAGGGCGCGACATTGTCGCCTCCGGCACTTTCCTCGGCCAGCCATCGACCGTGGCCGATGACATTGGCAGCGGCGCCAATGCGGCGACGTCTACCGGTAATTTGTTCATCCATAACGATCCCCGGGATGTGTCACGTGTCTCAGCGGGGCGGGACATTCTTTACAGCAGCTTTGACATCGCCGGTCCCGGCCTGCTGGACATCAATGCCGGGCGCAACATTCTCATGGAGGACCGCGCCAGTGTGACCAGCCTCGGGCCGATTGCCGCAGGCGATAACCGACCGGGCGCCAGTGTTGTGCTGCAAGCAGGCGCGGGGGCGCAGGGGCCGGATTACTCGCGCTTCATCGCGCGTTATCTGACCCCGCAGAACGTCGCGGATTCGGCTTTGGCCCTGAGTGCGCAACCGGGCAAAGTGGTCAAGACCTACGTCGAAGAACTGCAGAGTTGGCTGATCTTGGGTTACGGCTTCAAGGGTAGCCTCGAACAGGCGCAAGCCTTCTTCGCCGCACTGCCGAGTACCGCACAGGCGATCTTCGCCCGTCAGGTGTACTTCGCCGAACTGCGCGCCGGTGGCCTGGAATACACCGACGCCGACGGCCCGCGCACTGGCAGTTACCTGCGCGGTCGCAACGCCATTGCGGCGCTGTTCCCGATGACTGATGTGGCCGGTAATCCGATTCGCTACGACGGCGACATCACGATGTACGGCGGAGCAGGGGTCAAGACCCTTTTTGGCGGCGATATCCAGATGCTCACGCCGGGTGGCGGCCAAGTGTTCGGCATCGAAGGCGCGGCGCCGCCATCCACGGCGGGGATCATCACTCAGGGTTCGGGCGACATTCAGCTGTACTCGCAGGGCAGCATTCTGCTCGGCCAGAGCCGGATCATGACCACGTTCGGTGGCTCGATTCTCGGCTGGTCGGCCGAGGGCGACATCAACGCCGGTCGCGGCTCGAAAACCACCGTGGTCTACACACCGCCAAAACGCGTGTACGACACCTGGGGCAACGTCACGCTGTCTCCGTCGGTGCCGAGCACCGGCGCCGGTATCGCCACGCTCAACCCAATCGCCGAAGTAGCGCCGGGCAACATCGACCTGATCGCACCACTGGGCACCATCGACGCTGGCGAAGCGGGGATTCGCGTGTCGGGCAACGTCAACATCGCCGCGCTGACGGTGGTCAACGCCGCGAACATTTCGGTGCAGGGCAAAGCGACCGGCGTGCCGGTGGTCTCGGCAGTGAATACCGGCGCAATTACCTCGGCGAGCTCGGCAGCATCCTCAGCCACCCAAGCGGCAGAAGACGTCGCCCGTCAGCAACAGGCAGCCGCGCGGCAGAACCAGGCCTCGGTGTTCACCGTGCAGGTGCTCAGCTTCGGCAATGAGCAACTGGCACCGTCGCGTGATGGTGCCAGTCGTGCGCCAGCGACCGGTTATAACCCGGACAGCCCGGTGCAGGTGCTGGGCGCCGGGGCGCTGGATGAACAGGCGAAGCAGCAGCTGACCGAGGAGGAGCGTGGGCAGCTGACGCTGTAAAGAACTCTCGTGCAGTACGTTTGGGCGGCCGGTTGGCCGCCTTTTTTATGAGTGGTTATGGATATTTTTTACGGGCGTGCAACACGGTCAGAATTTTGATGTGGTCTGTCACCCGATAGACCAGTAAATAATTCGAGTTGATGACCATTTCGCGAGTGCCCGGTATTCGGCCGGAGCGGAAACCATGCGGTATCCAGGAAAGCCTTCGCGCTGCGGCGCTGAGCTTTTGGTGCAGTGCAACTGAAGCGACAGTGTTGCGTTGTTCCAAATATTCGATGATGTCAGCCAGATCTCCAAGAGCCGGTTTACTCCAGCTAACCGGCAGCGCGTCGATTCTTGCGTCTCTCTTCCAGCATCTGACCTAGCAGCACCATTGCCTCATCGTGGGGAACAGGCGGGCGTGGATCATCGAGTGCGGCTTGTACCTTGGCGCGATACCAAAGGTCATATTCCGCAGCCTCTTCTTCGGTTTCGAAGTCTGAAACGATAAGTGAAAGTTCAGCGCTCATCATGACCTCCATGATCAATGTGAAGCAGTCTAAGGGGATGTGGGCTCGTTGTCGTCACTGGCGGGACGAGGGAGACATCATCCCCAAACAGACGATGCAAATCTGTCAGACGCTTCGCCTGTGATGCACGTGAAGTCGATCAGCTGTGTAGTTCAATTCTGCAGGAAATCAGCTTTTGGTCATCGGGCTGACAGCCGCCGCGCAAAGCAGCGGCCACAGCCACGCCGCACTCAGTTGCCGTCCGCCACCTTGCGCTCGATCTCATCGACTTTGCGCTGAAGATCTTCCGCTTCCTGCTCTTTGACCCGAGTGGAAGAAGGCGTGATGACTTTGTCTACGCCTTCGGTCTTGCCGTCGCGATCCTGCAAGTCGCGCTCGACCACGTTCACCGGTTTGCCGCTGGCATCGGTGGGCGGGGCGTTGGGGGTTTTGTCGTCGTTGGGGTTCATGGCGCTGGCCTCCTGTGGGTGTACACATTGGAGACAGCGCGGCGGCAGACGTTCGAAATTTTTCAGCGGCGAGGCCCTCTCCCGCAGGAGAGGGCACAGCGGTTGTTTCAGTCCTTGAGAATGTCGCGGTCCTTGGTTTCCGGGAGGAAGAAGGTGCCGAGTATCGCAGTCGCCACTGCAATGACGATCGGGTACCACAGCCCGTAGTAGATATCGCCGGTGGCCGCGACCATGGCGAACGCCACGGTCGGCAGGAAGCCACCGAACCAGCCGTTGCCGATGTGGTAGGGCAGCGACATCGAGGTGTAGCGGATACGCGTCGGGAACAGTTCGACCAGCCACGCGGCTATCGGGCCGTAGACCATGGTCACGTAGATCACCAGCACGGTCAGCAGGAGCAGCATCATCGGATAATTGATTTTCGCCGGGTCGGCTTTTTCCGGGTAACCGGCGTCTTTCAGCGCTGCGCCGAGGTTGGCGGTGAAGGCGTCGTTGCGGGCCTTGAAGTCGGCGGCGGGGAGGGCGCTGCCTTCGAAGCTCTCGACAACGCGGTCACCGATGCGCACCTGCGCGACTGTGTTCGGTTCAGCGGCGACGTTCTCGTACGGAATCGCCCGTTTCGCCAGCAGCGTCTTGGCCAGGTCGCAGGAGCTGGTGAATTTGGCCTTGCCCACCGGATCGAACTGGAACGAGCACTGCTCGGGACTGGCGATCACCTTGACCGGATTTTTCTCCTGGGCGACGAACACGTCCGGGTTGCCGTACTGGGTCAGCGCAGTAAAGATCGGAAAGTAGGTCAGCGCCGCGAGAATGCACCCGGCCATGATGATCGGCTTGCGCCCGATGCGATCGGACAGGCTGCCGAAAATCACGAAAAACGGCGTGCCGATCAGCAGCGAGCCGGCGATCAGCAGGTTCGCGGTCTGCGGGTCGATCTTCAGCGTCTGCAGCAGGAAAAACAACGCGTAGAACTGCCCGGTGTACCAGACCACCGCTTGCCCGGCGGTGCCGCCGAGCAGCGACATGATCACCACTTTGAGGTTGTCCCAGCGTGCGAAGGATTCGGTCAGCGGTGCTTTCGAAGCCTTGCCTTCGTCCTTCATTTTCTGGAATACCGGCGACTCGCTCAGTTGCAGGCGGATGTACACCGACACGGCCAGCAGAATGATCGACAGCAGAAACGGAATCCGCCAGCCCCACGCCTCGAACGCTTCGGTGCCCAGTGCCGTGCGGCAGGCGAGAATCACCAGCAACGACATGAACAGACCGAGGGTGGCAGTGGTTTGAATCCACGAAGTGAAAAAGCCACGGCGATGACGTGGCGCGTGCTCGGCAACGTAGGTTGCCGCGCCGCCGTATTCACCGCCCAGCGCCAGACCCTGGAGCAGACGCAGGGTGATCAGAATCACCGGGGCGGCGACGCCGATGGTCGCGTATCCGGGCAGCAGCCCGACGATTGCCGTGGACACGCCCATGATCACGATGGTGATCAGAAACGTGTGTTTGCGCCCGATCATGTCTCCCAAACGTCCGAAGACGATGGCGCCGAACGGCCGCACCGCAAACCCGGCGGCAAAGGCGAGCAGGGCAAAGATGAACGCGGTGGTTTCGTTGACGCCAGCAAAGAAGTGCTTGGCGATGATCGCCGCCAGCGAACCGTAGAGGTAAAAGTCGTACCACTCGAAAACCGTGCCCAGCGAGGAAGCGAAGATGACCTTGCGCTCCTCCTTGGTGATGCCGCCGCTGCGGGGCGGTGTGCCGGTGGATGCTGTGTCGATTGTGGCCATGGGTGTTCTCCGTCGTGCTTATTGTTGTAGGCCGGAGTCCCCCGTTACTGCCTGTCGCACTCTGGCCCGTTGGCATCTGCCGCCGTTGCTCTAGCGTGAAGCTTGCACAGTCTGACCGCCTCGCAGGGCTGCAAGGTTTCCTGAAGCATAATCAGCTTTTGCCAGATATCCACTCGGCCTACGCTTTGACCCAACGCTGCCGGCTCCAGGCGCTCAACCAGTCGACCAGAAACACCAGCAACAGCATCGCCAGAATCACCGTGCTCGCCTGGGCTTCCTGGAACAGGCTCAGGCTGACGTAGAGCATCTGCCCCAGGCCGCCGGCGCCGACAAAACCCAGCACGCTGGCCATGCGGATGTTGTTTTCCCAGCGATACAGGCAGTAGGCGAGCAGTTGCGGGGCGAGGTTAGGCAGGGTGCCGTAGCAGAAAGCGAGGATCGGATTGCCGCCCTGCAAACGGATCGCCTCGGCCGGTTGTGGCGGAGTGTTTTCCAATGCTTCGGCAAATAGCCGACCGAGCACCCCGGTGGTGTGCAGGGCAAGGGCGAGGGTGCCGGCGTTCGGTCCGAGACCGGCGGCAAGCACCATCAGCGCGGCCCAAACTAGCTCTGGAATCGCCCGTAAGCCGTTGAGCAGCAGACGCGCTGCGCTTTGCAGCGGCCAGCCGAAACGTCCGGCAGCGGGTAGCGCCAGCACAATGCCGAACAGTGCCGCGAGCAGGGTGCCGAGGGCCGACATGGCCAGGGTTTCCAGTGAACCGTGAGCGATGGCTTTCAGATACCCGGCGCTCAAATCGGGACTGAGAAAACGCTGCACATAACTGCCCATTTGCTTGAGGCTGTTGGCGCTGCCGAGTTCGGCGAGATCCAATTCCAGATAGGCGAAAGACGCGACTACCGAGAGCGCAATGACAGCAAGCAACAGCAGATTGATCAGGCGCCTCATGTCAGCCTCCAGCGCAGCAATCGGCTGAACTGATCGGCGCACAGCACCAGCAGCAGGAACGTCAGCAACATGCTGGCGACTTCACCGCCGGCGAACATGCGGATCGACAGGTCGATCTGTTGCCCCAGCCCACCGGCACCGACAAAGCCCATCACCACCGAGGCACGGATCGCGCACTCCCAGCGATACACCGTGTAGGAGAGCAGTTCGGCGGCGACATTCGGCAGCGTGCCGTAGGCAAACGCCGCCAACCGACCGCTGCCGGCCTGCAAGAGTGCATGCGCCGGGCGCTGGTCGGTGGATTCGAAAATTTCTGCGTAGACCTTGCCGAGCATGCCGCTGTAGGTAATGGCGATGGCCAACACGCCAGCCGCCGGGCCGAGGCCGACCGCGCGGACAAACAACAGTGCCCAAACGATCTCCGGCACGCTGCGCAGAAAGATCAGCAAGCCGCGCACCGGCCAGCGCAGCAAACGTCCGGGCAGGCTCGGCACGCCGCCCCGTGACGCCGCCGAGAGCGACAAAGCACGACTGGCGATCAGGCTCGCCGGCACCGCCAGCAGCAAGGCCAAAGCCATGCCGGCCGTGGCAATCGCCAAAGTTTGCAGGGTGGCTTTGAGCAGCAGTTGCAGGAATGCCTGATCGTGCGCCGGTGGCCAGAATGCCGAAACAAAACGGCCCATTTCGTTCTGGCTATCGGCCTGAAAAAACACGCCCAGGTCCAGCTCACTGAGCTGAATCCCCGGCCACAGCAAAGCCAGCGCCAGCAGCGTCAGCAACAATCGCGGCGCCGCCGCCGGGTCCCGTGAATCGGCTTTCAGCATCGCGGAATCTGCACAATCAAAGGCGCAACCGCCGGCGCTGGCGATTGCAGTTGTTCATTGGCGTACAGCGCATCGAGCTTGTCGCGGCTGACTTCAGCAGAAGGGCAATCGAAAAGAATCTGCCCGTCGCGCAAGCCGATGATCCGTGGAAAGTGTTCCAGCGCCAGATCCACTGCGTGCAGGCTCGCCACCAGCGTGACGTTGTGCTCGCGGGCGTGGCGCGAAAGGATCGACAGCGTATGGCCGGCAAGCACCGGGTCCATGGCCGAGACAGGTTCGTCGGCAAGCAGTATTTCCGGCGCCTGATACAGCACCCGCGCAATGCCGACGCGCTGCAATTGCCCGCCGGACAGCTGCTGGCAATGGGCGAACAATTTGTCGCTCAGATCCAGTCGCGCCAACGCCGCGCGCGCGCCCGCCACATCCAGCGGATGCAGCAGGTTCAGCAGACTTTTGCCCAGACTCCACTGGCCGAGCTTGCCAGCCAGCACTGCGGTGATCACCCGCTGACGCGGCGGAATCGGCGGCGCCTGATGCACCAGACCGATACGCGCGCGCAGGCATTGACGCTGGCGCGCCGACAAGTGCCAGGCGCGTTCGCCGAGCACTTCGATGTCGCCACTGCTGGGCTTGAGCGCGGTGGCCAGCAGATTGAGCAGGCTCGATTTGCCGGCGCCGGACGGACCGATGATTGCGACCTGTTCGCCGGCACCAATCTGCACGTCGATATGGCGAAGGGCATCGACGCCATTGGCGTGGCGCAGGCTGCCCTGGGTGAGGCGTAGGGTCATTTCAACAATTCGGCGGCGCGGGCGGCTTCCTCAATGCCCTTGTAGTTTTCAGGCTTGGTGTCGATGAAGCGACTGGCGGCCTGCAGATCAAGGATCTTCTTCTGTTCAGGGTTGGCCGGGTCGAGGTCGAGGAAAGCTTTCTTGATCTTCGCGGCCAGCTTCGGATCAAGGGTGCCGCGCACGGTCCAGTTGTAATCGAAGTAGGTCGGGGTGGTGGCGAAGACTTTGACTTTGCTGGTGTCGACCTTGCCGGCGTCGACCAGTTTCTGCCAGACGCTGGCGTTCAACACACCGGCATCGACCTTGCCCGCCTGCACCCAGGCAACGGTGGCGTCGTGCGCGCCGGAGTAGGCGACGCGGCTGAAATAGCCTTCAGGCTTGATGCCGTCGTTCTTCAGCATGAAGTAACGCGGCATCAGGCTGCCCGAGGTGGACGACACCGAACCGAAGGCGAAGGTCTTGCCCTTCAGGTCGGCGAGGCTCTTCACGTTCGGGTCGGCGGTGATGAATTTGCTGGTGAACTGCGCATCCTGCTCGCGCTGCACCAGTGGGATCACTGGGGTGGTGGCGTCGGTCTTCAAACGTGCCTGCACAAAAGTGAAACCGCCGAGCCAGGCCATGTCGAGGCGATCGGTGGCCAAGGCTTCAACCACGGCCGGGTAGTCGGCGACGGGGACGAACTGCACCTTCATGCCCAACTGCTGCTCAAGATAGGCACCCAGCGGTTCGAACTTGCGCAGCAGCTCGGTCGGGGCTTCATCGGGAATCGCGCTGACCCGCAACACGTCAGCGGCTTGGGCCATCAAAGCAGAAAAGGACAGCGCCAGACCGGCGGTGAGGGCGAGGGTACGCTTGAACATAGAATTCTCCGTTTCGTAAGCGTCAACATTCGAAGGGCCGCCGGTAGTCAATGGCGCGCCACGTCAGGGTAGACGAAACGGCGAGGTTATACGCATTCGCGAGGAGATTGGCCAGCCTCCGTGCCGGCGCGTTGTGTCTGTTTGTGTGCGGTTGCGTTCAAGCCGCTTCGGGCAGTCTGGCAATCACCTTGATCTCGAAATCGAAACCCGCCAGCCAGGTCACGCCGACAGCGGTAACCGTCGGGAACGGTGCTTCGCCCCAAAACTCAGGCACCACATTCCAGATTGTTTCGAACGTCGAGTGCGGATCGACCATGAACACGGTGATATCCACCGCATCATCGAAGCTGCAACCGGCCGCAGCGAGGATCGCGTTGAGGTTGTGGAAGGCGGTGCGCACCTGATCGCGCAGATCGGCCTCGGGCGAGCCATCCTCACGGCTGCCGACTTGTCCGGAGACAAACAGGAAACCGTTGGAGCGAATCGCCGGAGAGTAACGGTGACGCTCATACAAGGCATGGCGGGCGGGTGGGAAAACTACATCGCGCTTGGACATGGGGCTGACTCCATCAGTGGGTTGATGGAAACGACTTTAGGTATTTGCAGTGCGCGGATAAACGCGCAAGCTTGGCGTTCACTGTTTGCAAATCCCAAACAATCGAGGGGCGCGGATGGACCGGTTCGATGCGATGCAGGCCTTTGCCCGGGTGGTCGAGGCGGGGAGTTTCACCAAGGCTGCCGAAACCTTGCACATGAGCAAGACCACGGTGACGCAACTGGTGCAGCAACTGGAGGCGCGGCTGCGGGTCAAGCTGCTCAACCGCACTACGCGCAAGGTCAATGTCACCGCCGATGGCGCAGCGTATTACGAAAGGGTGGTCAAGCTGCTGGCTGACATGGACGACGCCGAAACCAGCCTGCCTGGCGCCGCCGCACGGCCACGCGGGCGCCTGCGCATCGACGTGCCAAGCCCGTTCGCGCGGCACATTCTGGTGCCGGCGTTGCCGGAGTTTCACGCGCGCTACCCGGACATCCAGATCGACATGGGCGTCAGCGACCGCATCGTCGACATCATCGATGAGAACGTCGATTGCGTGGTGCGCGGTGGTGAGCTGCTCGATCAATCGCTGATGGCGCGCAAGCTTGCCGATCTGCCATTGGGTGTTTTTGCCGCGCCGGCTTATCTGGCTCGCGAAGGCACGCCTGAACACCCGCTGGAACTGCAAGACTCCCATCACCGCGTCGTCGCTTTCCTCTGGGCTCGCACTGGTAAACCGCTTCCCTACACGTTGCACAACGGCACCGAGCGCCTGCAGATCAAGGGCCAGCATGTGCTGGCGGTGGATGACGGCAATGCCTATCTGGCGGCGGGGCTGGCCGGGATGGGGGTGCTGTGGCTGCCGACGTATATGTCTGACGCGCACGTGGAGCGGGGCGAGTTGGTGCAATTGTTTGAAGGCTGGCGCCTGGAAAGCATGCCGCTTTATGTCGCGTATCCGCCGAACCGGCATGTCAGCGTGAAGTTGCGGGTGTTTATCGACTGGATTGTGGCGTTAATGGCGTAGGGGGCTGGTGTGCTTATTGCTTCACGGGAGTGCAGGTCGCCAGAAAAACAACCAACCCGGCGACCCGAACGTGCCAATGGTGAGATGCGCACGTTCGACCCAAGGAGCTATGCGCGTAATGAATATGTATATCGATATCGTCGGCGCCTGCAATCTGAGCTGCCCGTCATGCCCGATGGGTAATTCGGAAAATGCCAACTTCAAGAAAGCCATGCAGCTCGATATGTTCACACAGATTGTCGATAAGGCACGGCGTGAAGGGGTCAAGGCGATCTTTTTGTACAACTGGACCGAGCCGTTGATTCACCCGCGCATCGGTGAGTTCGTCGAAATCATCAACGCTGCAGGCTTGCAAAGCGGCATCAGCTCCAACCTGAACCTGGCCAAGAACATTGAAGCCGCGATGCTCGCCAATCCCTGGTTCTTCCGTGTTTCGCTGTCCGGTTTCCATCAGGACACCTATCGCCAGGGGCATGTCGGTGGCGACATCGAAGTGGTCAAGCAGAACATGATCAAACTGCATGATCTCAAGCAGCGCCATGGGCTGAATACGCTCATCGAAGTGTATTACCACCGCTACCTGGATAACCTCGAAGAAGAGGGATTGATGCGCGAGTTCAGCGAGAGCCTGGGTTTCAATTTCTCCACCGGCTACTCGGTGATGATGCCGCTGGAAAAAACCTTCGCCATCATCGAAGACGATGCCTCGGTCACCGACTCGGACCGCGAAACCCTCAAGCGCCTGGCGTTGCCACCGTATGAAGACCTGGTCAATCTGGTCAAGCAATACCCCAAACAGGCGTGCACTCTGAAAGATGATTGGCTGGTACTCGATTGCAATGGCAATACCGTACTGTGCTGCACGATTTTCAATCAGGCGGAATACAGCGTCGGCAAGTATCTGGACATGCCGGTGCAGGAATTGATGAGTCGCAAATCCACGCAAAAGAACTGCGTGGACTTGTGCAACCGCTGCGCGAAGAACGGTCTGCACATCTACTCTGCATCGCCCAACAAGGGGCCGCTGGAAAGTCATGCCGTCAATCGCATCATCGACTTTCAACGACGCACGATCCTCGAACAGCCGATCGAAAGCGAACGTCTGGGGCGAACAGGTGAAGTCAGCGCCGAGCATTTCGATGAGGCGCAATATCTGCGACTCAACGCCGACGTAAAGACTGCAATCGCCACAGGCGCCTTCTCCAGTGGCTATCAACACTACGTACTGTTTGGGCGTCTCGAAGGTCGGCTCGGGGCGGGGTTGAACACTGCCGTTTGATAGATCCGGGACGACGGCCATGGGTTGTTTGAAGGTGTGGCCCGATGACGTGATTGACTCTTTATCGGTTCCAGCCAACTATCGGCGCACAACAATGTGACCGATGGATTGAAACTTGACCGAACGACGCCAATTCAGCGGAGGCATGAAGGGGAAAAACCTCCGCTATCTGAATGAGCAAAGCGATGACGCGCGGTTGACGCGCACAGGTTTTCTGCTGCTCGAACACTTTTCGCTGCCGGCCTTTACGCAGACGCTGGACGCCGTGGTGACCACTAATCTGTTGCGCCCGGGGCTGTTTACCTCGCGCACCTTCGGGCTGGGTGAGGGCGAGGTTATCAGTGATCTGGGGTTGGTGATCCGCCCCGATGCGCGCCTGGACTCAGCAGCGCTCGAGCAATTGGATCTGCTGGTGGTGTGCGGCGGTTATCGCACCGAGTTGCGAGCGAGCGATGGGTTTGTGCATTTGCTCAAACTGGCGGCGGAGCAGGGCGTAAGTCTTGCCGGATTGTGGAACGGTTCGTGGTTTCTCGGCCGCGCCGGTTTGCTCGACGGCTATCGCTGTTCGATTCACCCGGAACATCGCCCGGCACTGACCGAGATCGCCAAGAGCACCCACGTCAGCAGCGAACCCTATGTGATCGACTGCGACCGCCTCACCGCGTCGAGCCCGTCGGGGGCTTTCCACATGGCGCTGGACTGGATCAAAAGTTTGCACGGCAAAGCGCTGGTCGAGGGTGTCGAGGACATTCTGGCGTTCGAGGAATCGCGCTACCGGCGCATCAAACCGGATGAAAACATCTGCGTCAGTGCGCCGTTGCGTGAAGTGATCAAGCTGATGGACGCCAACCTCGAAGAACCACTGGAGCTGGAGCAACTGGCGGTCTACGCCGGCCGTTCACGGCGCCAGCTCGAGCGCTTGTTCAAGGAGCAACTGGGCACCACGCCGCAGCGCTATTACCTGGAACTGCGCATTACCGAGGCGCGACGCCTGCTGCAACATACCGAGCTGTCGCAGGTGGAGGTGTTGGTGGCTTGCGGCTTTGTCTCACCGAGCCATTTCAGCAAGTGCTACAGCTCGTACTTCGGTTATCGGCCTTCGAAGGAAAAACGGCTGGTCAAATAGACCAGCCGTTTTAATGACTCTGGTGTTTTTCTTCAGAGGTGGTCGGCATCCACTACTGCCTGGGCGAATGCCTTCGGAGCCTCTTGCGGCAAGTTATGTCCGACCCCTCCCTCAATCAGCCTGAACTGATATTTCCCGGTAAAACGCTTGGCATAATCCTCAGGCTTGGGATGCGGCGCTCCATTGGCGTCGCCTTCCAGGGTAATGGTTGGCACGCTGATCGACGGTGCAGTCGCAAGCTTATCTTCCAGCGCTGCATATTTCGCCTCGCCCTGCACCAGGCCCAGACGCCAGCGGTAGTTGAACACTGTGATTTCCACGTGATCGGGGTTTTGCAATGCCTTGGCGCTGCGGTCGAAGGTGGCGTCATCAAACTTCCACTGCGGCGAAGCCAGTTGCCAGATCAGTTTGGCGAAGTCGTGGGTGTTCTTTTCATAGCCGGCGCGGCCGCGCTCGGTGGCGAAGTAGAACTGGTACCACCACTGCAATTCGGCTTTCGGCGGCAGTGGATTCTGCCCGGCGGCCTGATTGCCGATCAGGTAGCCGCTGACCGCCACCAGCGCCTTGACGCGCTCTGGCCACAGCGCTGCGACGATGCCCGCTGAACGCGCGCCCCAGTCGTAGCCGCCAAGCACTGCTTGCTTGATCTTCAGCGCGTCCATGAAGTCGATGACGTCGCTGGCCAATGCCGCCGGCTGGCCGTTGCGCAGAGTGGCTTTGGACAGGAACTGCGTGTCGCCATAACCCCGTGCATACGGCATCAGCACGCGGTAACCCTTGGCCGCGAGCAGTGGCGCGACTTCGTCGTAGCTGTGAATGTCGTAGGGCCAGCCGTGCAGCAGGATCACCACCGGGCCATCGGCAGGTCCGGTTTCGGCGTAGGCCACGTCGAGCAAGCCAGCCTTGATGTGCTTCAGCGGGCCGAAAGGAGAGGGCGCGGAATAGCTGACGGCGGCCGGTTCAGTGGTTTGCGCCTGAGCGCTGCCGACGGCGCCGAGCAGTGACAGCGCCAAGACTGACAAACCAAGTGCGGCTTTGAATTTAGAGGTATGCAGAGCCTGTTTCATGCTGACGTCTCCTTTGCGAGCCTGTGGCCAAGGGGCTGGATGAACCCTTGAAACCCTGGGTGCATTGAAGCGTAGCGACGTATCCGTTCTGTGTCCCCGGACGGCAGTTTTGCAAGGGCGTGTATGACGGCGGGGCGCGTACACAGTGTGATACATGGCGATGAAACGGTGAGTTTTCGCGCGAAAATAATAAGTGGCTGTTTTAAAACAAAAAATATTTCATCTCGGGCTTCCCAAATGAAATGAATGTTGTTAAATTGCGCCCCGTTCTCACAGCGATCCTCACGGAGCCGCTGACCAGAGCTACAGGGGCGTCGCCAAGCGGTAAGGCAGCAGGTTTTGATCCTGCCATGCGTTGGTTCGAATCCAGCCGCCCCTGCCATCTACGAAAAAAACGCCAACTTCGCAAGAAGTTGGCGTTTTTTTATGCCTGCGATTTACCGCGCTTGAGCCAACCGGGCTTGCGCGGCGCCGAAGCACCGCGCAGGCCGGTCACTCAGTGCGGTGCGCGCGGGATGGTTTTCATCAGGTCTTCAGGGCTGATGTGGCCGACCACGCTGCCCGGCTGCGGCAGGTTGAGGATGTGGCCTTTCATCTTGCCGATGATGTGCATCTCGCACGGCTTGCAATCGAACTTCAGCGTCAGCACCTCATCGCCGTGGATCAACTGCATCGGCGCGACCTTGGTACGCACACCGGTGACGCCTTTGGCCTGTTTCGGGCACAGGTTGAAGGAGAACCGCAGGCAGTGCTTGGTGATCATCACTGGCACTTCGCCCGGCTCTTCGTGAGCTTCGTACGCCGCGTCGATCAGCTTGACGCCGTGACGGTGGTAGAAGTCGCGGGCCTTCTGGTTGTAGACGTTGGCGAGGAAGGTCAGGTGCGAATCCGGGTACACCGGTGGCGGCGTGGTTTCGGCCTTGCGGCTGCCACGCGGATGCGCGGCGACGCGGGCCGCCGTCAGCGCTTCGATCACTTCACGACGCAGGGATTTGAGCTGCGAGTTGGGAATGAAGAACGCTTGCGGCGCATCCAGCTTGATGTCGGTGGCGTGATACTGCGTGGTGCCGAGCTGGCCGAGCAGGTCGCGCAGTTGCTCCAGCGCCTGTTCCGGCTTGTTGGCAGCGCCGAACGGCCCGTTCAGGGTGACGCTGGCGCTGATGCCTTCTTCGCTGGTCGCGGTCACTTCCAGCTGTTCTTCACGCAGACGAGCGAACCAGCTCAGGGCGACGCGACGTTCCGAAGAGGTCTTCTGCAAAGCTTGCTGCCAGTTGTGATCAAGGTTGCGATTGAGCGGGTGGCTTGGGCGCAGCTTGAACAGGCCTTCGGGCATTTCGTTCGGCTCGACGCGGTAGCGGTAGCGCTTCTCACCGTCTTCTTCGAACTCGCCTTTGGCTTCGGCGATGTTGGCGCGGAAACCGACCACTTCGCGTTTGACCAGTACGTTCAGGCCGTCACCGTTGGACAGCGGCTCATGGGTGATGACCTGCATGTCACGCTTGCCGACTTTTTCCACGGTACCGACCGGCAGGCCGGTGAAGGTTGGCGAATCGAAGGCGCCGATGTCGATCTTGCGATCGGTAACGAAATAATCGGTGCTGCCACGGTGGAAGGTCTTTTCCGGATCGGGCACGAAGAAATGCACGGTGCGGCCGCTGGAAGCGCGGGCCAGGTCCGGGCGGTCTTCAAGCACATCGTCGAGGCGCTGGCGGTAATAGGACGTGATGTTCTTCACATAGCCCATGTCCTTGTAGCGACCTTCGATCTTGAACGAACGCACGCCGGCCTCGACCAGTGCGCGGATGTTGGCGCTCTGATTGTTGTCTTTCATCGACAGCAGGTGTTTTTCGTAGGCGATCACGCCACCCTTTTCATCCTTGAGGGTGTAGGGCAAGCGGCACGCCTGGGAGCAGTCGCCACGGTTGGCGCTGCGGCCGGTTTGCGCGTGGGAGATGTTGCACTGGCCGGAGAAGGCCACGCACAGCGCGCCGTGGATGAAGAACTCGATCGCCGCATCGGTTTCATCGGCGATGGCGCGGATTTCTTTCAGGTTCAGCTCACGGGCCAACACCAACTGCGAGAAACCGGCCTGATCGAGAAACTTTGCCCGCTCCAGCGTGCGGATATCGGTCTGGGTCGAGGCGTGCAGCTCGATCGGCGGAATGTCCAGCTCCATCACGCCCAGGTCCTGGACGATCAGCGCATCGACACCGGCGTCGTACAACTGATGGATCAGCTTGCGCGCCGGCTCCAGTTCGTTGTCGTGCAGGATGGTGTTGATGGTGGTGAAAATACGCGCATGGTAACGGCGGGCGAATTCGACCAGCTCGGCGATTTCGCTGACTTCGTTACAGGCGTTGTGGCGTGCACCGAAACTCGGGCCGCCGATGTACACGGCGTCGGCGCCATGCAAGATGGCCTCGCGGGCAATGGCGACATCGCGGGCAGGGCTGAGCAATTCCAGGTGATGCTTGGGCAAGGACATAGTTTTTTTAGTCAGGCGGTCACGGGCAAGTCGCGCATTCTACCCGTGAAACGCGCGGCGGGCACGTGTGTGCTGCCCGGTGGTGGCTGACGATCGGGTCAGTTCGGCAAGTTATTGAATTGAATATGCCGGCCTCTTCGCGAGCAGGCTCGCTCCCGCAGGGTCAGCTCCGGGCCGGAATACATCCATTGTGGGAGCGAGCCTGCTCGCGAAAGCGGTGTGTCATCCGAAAATCATTGAAATGACACTTTGCAATTTCAATCAGCCCTTGGCCGCCATCGCCGTCACTTCCACGCGCATCCCTTCAACCGCCAGCGACGCCACGCCCACCGCCGCCCGCACCGGCCACGGCTTGGCAAAGTAGCGTTTATAGACTTCGTTGAACGCCGCGCGATCAGCCATGTCGGTGAGGTAGATGGTCAGGTGCAGCACCCGGTCCATCGAACTGCCGGCACGTTCCAGGGCGACTTTCAGCGCTTGCAGCGTGCACTCGCTCTGCTCGGTGATGCCGCCCAGTTCCAGGCTGCCATCGGCGCGGGTTGGAATCTGCGTGGAAACCATGATCCCGCCGAAGGTGGCAACGTCGGAAGAAATCGAATCGGTGTCGGGATCCGGCGTGAAAATGATGTCTTGATTGGCCATGGGGATCTCTTGTTTGAGTGAATGAAGATTGCGGCAGTTTACAGATTCCCTCCGGCCATGGCCCGCACGGGTTCAGACTGGCAAAGTCGCTTCTTCTGCGGCAATTGCCGCAAGCACACTGGGTCGCGCGCCGATGCGTTGCATATAGGTGGCCAGCGCTGGCCATTCGCTGATGTCGATGCTGAACGTCGGTAGCCAGTTCAGGACCGTGAACAGGTAGGCATCGGCAACGCCGAAGCCGCCCGTCAGATAGTCCCGATCCGTCAGGGTGCCCTCAAGGTAATCCAGCCGTTTGAACAGTTTTTGCCGAAAAATCGCTTTGACCGGCTCGGGGATTTCTACGCTGAACAATGGCGCGCTGGCGGCATGAATCTCTGAGCTGATGAAGTTCAGGTGTTCCTGCAAACGTGCGCGCTGCCACGTACCTGCGGCAGGTGCCACGTCGTTCCCGGGGGCTTGATCGGCGAGAAACTGCAGGATCGCCGGGCCTTCAGTGAGCACTTCGCCGTTATCCAGTTGCAGCGCGGCCACGTAGCCTTTCGGATTGATCTCGCGGAAGTCACGGCCGTCAGCGGTGCGCTTGGTCTGGTTGTTGACGCGGATCATTTCGAACGGCAAGCGGAGTTCGCGCATGACGATATGCGGGGCGAGCGAACAGGTCATCGGTGCAAAGTACAGTTTCATGGCAAGTCCATTGAAAGTGGAGGCGCCACGATCCTCTGCGGGCAAAACTTCCGCAAAGGTCATTTGCAGTGCTAGCGTATGACAAATTCTCATGCGCTCCTTAGCCTTATGACTACCAGACTTCCTTCCCTCAACGGCCTGCGCGCGTTCGAAGCGGCGGCTCGGCATATGAGCTTTACCACCGCTGCGACCGAGTTGAACGTCACGCAGACAGCAATCAGTCACCAGATCAGGCGCCTCGAAACCGAGTTGGGCGTGGCATTGTTCCTGCGCCTCAAGGATGGCCTGGCGCTTAGCGAAGACGGGCAGGCCTACCTGCCGGGGGTGCGTTCTGCATTTCAAGCGTTGCGCCATTCGACGCAACAATTACTCGAGTCGCGCGGGTCCAGCGTATTGACCATCAGCACGCTGGTCTCGGTTGCGTCGAAATGGCTTTTGCCGCGCCTTCCGGCATTTCAGCAGGCGTTCCCGGACATCGATGTGCGCATCAGCGCCACTACCGATCTGGTGGATTTTCGCCGAGGAGGCATCGACGCGGCGATTCGCTACGGACGGGGCGACTGGAAAGGTTTGCGCGCGGACTTTCTCATGGCCGATGAGGTATTTCCCGTGTGCAGTCCGGAAGTGGCGACGACATTGCATACTCCGGAAAATCTGGCTGGTCACACGCTTGTACAAGTTAGCGGCCTCACCGCCAGCGACTGGCAGGCGTGGCTCAGCGCCGCCGGCCAGCCTGCGCAGTTGGCCGACGGCGCGAAGCTGACCTTCGATCTGGCGATGATGGCGGTGCAGGCGGCAATTGACGGGCAGGGCGTGTGCATCGGTCGTTCGACTTACGTAAACGACGATTTGCGTGCGGGCCGATTGGTCGCACCGTTCGACCTGCGCCTGCAGGATGATCTCGGTTTCTATTTGGTTACACCCCATGAAACCGCTGAATCGCCAAAGATCAGCGCTTTCAGAAAGTGGCTTGTGGCGGTGGCCAGCGACACGTTCGTATAAGCATGTATCAACCCCCAGCCGATACACACGGCAACACCAAACTGCGCCTTCGAGACACATCCGCCCTACATGCCGAGCCCAAAGTAGCCCTCACACCAACACTACGCTCAAGAGGGCATCACCATGTACCGTCCACTGTTTCTGGCTTCTGCCGTTGTCTTCGCCTCCCTGACCGGCTTCGCCCATGCGGGGGATGCGCCGGCAACGAGCTGGCAGAAAGGTCTGAGCCGTACCGATCTGGTTCGTCAGGATCTCGGCGCTGACAATCGCGAAGTGATTCAGGCGCGTATCGATTTCGACGCTGGCGTCAGCGCGCCACGGCATGCGCACCCCGGCGTGGAAGTCGCTTATGTCATCAGCGGCACGTTCGAGTATCAGCTCGAAGGGCGGGCGCCGGTGATACTCAAGGCCGGCGATTCGTTGTTCATTCCGGCAGGCGTCGCGCATGTGGCCAAAAACGTTGGCAACGAGAAAGGCGTCGAACTGGCCACTTACGTCGTCCCGAAAGGCGAACCGCTGCTGATCCTCAAGCCGTGATGCGTCGGCCAGCTATTTCGAGTGCGGTTTGCTCATTGCACGCTTGATGCGCATCCAGTCCTGAAAGGCCGCCGTTCGCTTGGCGTCGGCCAGAGCCTTGGCCTCGGTGAAACGAGCCCAGGCTTCAGGGTTGTCGGTATCGTCCCCAATGAGTTGATAGGCCGCTTCTTCCATCAAGTCGGCCTCTCGGAACATTGCGGCGTTATTGGCCATCTCGTCATCCCATGAACGGCCGAAACCGAATCTCAAGAGCTGTTCAGTCATCTTGCGTGATCCTCCTCCCAGACCAGCGGCACCGACTCGCGCCAGTGCACGGCGGTAACGCCAAAGCGTTCTGCCATTGGTTTGGAAAAACGTTTCAACGGAGGCCGACCGGGGCGCGGGATGGGCGCGATTCCTGCGTCGCAACTTGCCCACTGCCACGCTTCGGCGTTGTTCATGTTTTTTGTGCGAATGACGAATGACCTGGGCTTTCCGTGAAGCAGGTAATCGATCACGTACAAATCCGCTACGCTCATACATTTCCTCCAGCTGCTTAAAAAGAGGGATGTCTGGCGAAATGAATAATTCAGAGAAATTGAAACGGGCGTGATGACCGGCTGATTGGGCGCTTTGTAAGCCTGTACGGCAGATCGATTCTGTACAAGTTCGTCTGGAATTTTTGCTGAATTGCCGGTTGTTAAGACAGGAACGCGCCCGCTACGACGCGTTATCAAGTGGGACGAGTCAGGAGTAGATGCACGAGCAGACAAAGTCCGCGTGAACCTCGGTGTTTTCAATCGCCGTGATAAGGCCTGAATGCATGGCTTCTTCAGGATTGATGATGCGCGGCGCTGCTGTCAGATATTTCTCTGTCTCCAGCGCATTTTTTCCGTTGCTCGTACGCTCGGCGACAATCTGGGCGTAGAGATGCAAGTCGTAATCCAGGCTCATGGCGTATTCCGACATGCGCGAGTGATCGACCGAACCTTGCAGGTGCCAATGAAATGGGTGAAACAGAAACTTGCTGTGGGTACAGGCGGTACGGCGCTGGCCAGCGAGGAAGACAACATTGCCCATCGACTCGACCGTTCCCAAATTGTGGGTGTGCACCGGAATAGGCAGGGCCAATAGGAAGTTGTACATCGTGAAACCGTAACTGCATTCACCGCCCATTGTGGCGATGTTGACGATCAGTCGCGGTGCATCTTCCTTTACGGCGAGCGAGGCTTTATCGATCAGTTGGCCGCAAGTCGAGGCGTTGATCGGGCCGGTGAAGTTGATGACATGAACAGGCATGGCGTTTCCCTCGGCTGGTCAGGACTCCTGAGCAATAGCTGTAATTTCGCTTGAATGAAAGTGGGCAGGGGAGCCAGGCTCCACTGCACCCGGCGTATCAACTGTTGCGCCCGCCACCATGGCTGTTTTGACCACCTTTGTGTCCAGCTTCAGAGGCTTTTTCCCGATCGTTGGCAAAGTTGCCGCCGCTGCTCTGGCCGCCCTTGCTGCCCGCTTCGGACGCTCTGTCCCGATCGTTGGCAAAATTGCCACCGCTGTTCTGGCCACCTTTGCTCCCGGCTTCGGAGGCGCGCTCAGGATCATTCTTGAAGTTGCCGCCACTGTTCTGGCCGCCTTTACTGCCGATTTCCTGATAGAACTCTTTATCGTGCGAAGCCGAAGTGGCATCACCACCTTTCTTGCCTGCTTCGTTAACCGACATGCTGCCTTGTTGTTTATCTTGTGCCATTTCAAACTTCCTCATTTTCTCTATATAGGCACTCGGCGAATCAAGGATGCACACACTACGTGCCGTCGTTGTTCGCGAAATGCTCATAAAGGTTACTGATGTCGTTTGCTTTAGTTGGTCTTGCTTGTCTTGTGACTACAAGTTAGACCTATGCGCTAAGAGGAGCGCTCATAAGTCGGCGTTGTATCCGGTGTCCGGGAGTTTTCAGAATTTACTGCAAGTTCCCGGCGTTCATAACATTCCTGCTGAACACTTTCCCGGTGCCTTGGACTGATTTGCTGTCGTTCGACACAAGGTGACACCGACGGACTGTCCGACCTGGTCACGTGCGAACTGCGCGCTGCTTCGGGATACACTTCCGCTCCCTTGTTTCGTTGCACTTCGCCTCGTGCAAAAGCCGGTACCGTTCTCATGATTACGCTCCATCAGCTGATTTCAAAGGGCAGCGAGGCTGCCCTTGTACCGCTTGCTCAGGAATTGCGACCGCCGCCGTGGCTGTTCTGCCCGCCTTTGCGGCCAGCCTCGGATGCTTTTTCACGATCATTGGCAAAGTTGCCGCCCGACGACTGACCGCCTTTCTTGCCGGCTTCAGATGCCTTTTCACGATCGTTTGCGAAGTTACCTGGATTTTTATTTCCTGTGGTCATGATAGCTCTCCGATATCAATTAACGTTTCGCTAGTTATGTCCGTTGTCGCACCGGACATCTACTCCGATTACGAGCCGGCGAAAAATGTTTTGAAAATTTTTCCTCAGGCCGATGAACGGTAACTTTGTGATGAAACTTATACAGTCTGCTGTTTTCTGCGCCGCTTCGTATAACTTTTCAAGTTGCTGGGCGGTGTGCAAAAGAGGTTGGAGTTTGTTACCGCTTCGCTTCGGCTTTCTGACCATTTGTCGGTGCGAAGTTGAACTGTGATTGGCTGAAACTAGAGTCTGTTAAGTGTATGTATTAACTAGTCTGAGGACATTGAGATGACCAATCATCACAAGGATCAACCGTTTGCTGAAGACCCACAGAAAATCAAGGAAGCCGGCAAGAAAGGCGAGAGTCCAGTCAACGTGAAAGTTGATCGGGCCGAGAAGGCACGCGTCGGCGGGCAGCACAGCCATGGAGGCGGCCGTACCGGCAAGGGCGACTGAGTCGGTCGGAAAAGTACCAATCGGCGTCCTCTCTGCGCCGATGCAGAGAGGACTGCTACGCTGAGGCCTATCTGAACCGTGGCAATGGCCGGTCGATCGGTTTGAGCGTCGAGAGCGTATCGCGGATCAGCGGCGCATCTTTTTCAATGTCGTGCAGCCGGTCGCGAATGCGCAACGCTGTCGGATGCCCGCCCTGATGATCAACCCAGTCGGCAATTTCTTTGCAGGCGGCTGCGAGGCGCTCCTGGCGGGCGTCGAGCAGGGTGAGGAGGGTGGTGATGGACTCTTTTTCGGACATGGAACACCTCCGTTCAATGAAACCGCTGAACCGCAACAAAAAGCCCGCATGTTGCGAGCCTTCTGCTGTTGGGGTGCTGCTCCATCAGCTGGTTTCAGTATAGACCCGCTGTTGCCGGGCATCAGCCGGAGTGTTGGCGGGCCGGTAGTTGAGAACTCGCTGCGTTGAGGCGCTGACATTCGCGTTGAGCATCCGCTTGCTCGTCAAAGCCATCGCCGATGAAGCCAGCGGTGCGTGTGTCGCAGATGCGAAACCATGCCGATGCTTCGGCGGGCTCCTGCTGGCTGTCTCCGGCGCGGCGGCCGTGAATGACGATCTTGTTGCAACGCTTCACGACGAAAATGTCTTCCATGGCGCCACCGCAGTTGATTCGTGTCAGATCAACTATAGAAGCCCTGTGCGATCGTGCAAAAAATACCCAGCTCAACTCGTCGGCGGAATCCTTGTGAGAGCGGGCTTGCTCGCGAAGGCCGTGTGTCAGTCGCAAATAGTCCGCCTGACCTGGCGCCTTCTTGAGCAAGCCCACTCCCACAGTGTTTTCCGTTGTACTCAAACTCCCGCCAACTCCCCAAATCTCATGTGGGAGCGGGCTTGCTCGCGAAAGCGGAGTGTCAGCCACAGATAAATTGCCTGACCTGCCGCCTTCGTGAGCAAGCCCACTCCCACAGGGTTTTCCGTTGTACTCAACTCCCGCCAACTCCCCAAATCTCATGTGGGAGCGGGCTCGCTCGCGAAAGCGGAGTGTCAGTCGCAATTAACCCGCCTGACCTGGCGCCTTCGTGAGCAAGCCCACTCCCACAGGATTTCGCGTTACACCCGCCATCCCCGGCAACTCACAAATCCATTGTGGGAGCGAGCCTGCTCGCGAAAGCGGTGTATCAGTCGCAAATAACCCGCCTGACCTGCCGCCTTCGTGAGCAAGCCCACTCCCACAGGATTTCGCATTACACCCGCCATCCCCGGCAACCCACAAATCCATTGTGGGAGCGAGCCTGCTCGCGAAAGCGGTGTATCAGTCGCAAATAATCCGCCTGACCTGCCGCCTTCGTGAGCAAGCCCACTCCCACAGTGTTTTCCGTTGTACTCAAACTCCCGCCAACTCCCCAAATCTCATGTGGGAGCGAGCCTGCTCGCGAAAGCGGTGTATCAGTCGCAAATAATCCGCCTGACCTGCCACCTTCGTGAGCAAGCCCACTCCCACAGGGGTTTTCCGTTGTACTCAAGTTCCCGCCAACCCCACGATGAGCGGCGGGCATCGAGGATCAAGACGCCTCAGTCACTTCGCACATGCGTTCGAGAAACATCGCTAAGGCCACTTCCTCGGCGCGCAGGCCTTTGCGTACGCGCGGGCGGGGCAGTTCGGCAAGGGCGCCGAGCATGAAATGTTCGAGCACGGCAGGGTGGATGTAGCATTTGCGACACACCGCTGGCGTGTTGCCCAGCTGTTTGGCGACGTTCTTCACCGCTTCGACCACATGGCGCTTGGCTTCGGTTTCCGACTCATGCTGCAACTCGCGCAACACCGACAACGCCAAGGCGCTGCCCGCCCAGGTGCGGTAGTCCTTGGCGGTAAATTCAGCGCCGGTAAGCTTTTGCAGATAGGCATTGACGTCGGAGGAGGTGACGGTGTGCCGTTCGCCATTTTCATCAAGATACTGAAACAGGTTTTGCCCAGGGATCTCCAGGCAGCGCTTGATGATTCGCGCCAGGCGACGATCCTTCACGGTGATCTGGTGCTCGATGCCGCTCTTGCCACGGAACTGGAACAGGATCGCGCTGCCGTTGACCTCGACATGCCGACTGCGCAACGTGGTCAGGCCATAAGAGCGATTGTCCCGCGCATATTGCGTATTACCGACGCGGATCAGCGTGGCGTCGAGCAAGGTAATCACCGTGGCCATGACCTTGTCGCGGCTGAAGCCCGGGGCGTCGAGCAGCGCCTCAAGCTGGCGCCGCAGCTTTGGCAGGGCCAGGCCGAATTCGCGCAGACGCGAGTATTTGTCGGCGTCGCGCACTTCGCGCCAGCGTGCGTGATAACGGTACTGTTTGCGCCCGCGTGCATCGCGGCCGGTGGCCTGCAAATGACCGCGCGGGTCGGCACAGATCCACACATCGGTGTAGGCCGGCGGCACCGCGAGGGCATTGATGCGTTTGATTTCGTCCGGGTCGGTGATGCGCTGTCCCGATGGTTCGAAATAAACGAACTTGCCGCGCAGTTTCTTGCGGGTGATACCAGGCTGAGTGTCATCGACGTAATGCAGATCGGCGGGCAGAGCATCTGTCAGCACGGTATCGGGCATGGCGGTTTCCTTCGGTCATACGGCAGTCTGTAACTGATTGACCGCAGGCGCTGGCCGTCGTGCCGAATGATTTATGCGAGCACCGCCACCGCCTTGATCTGCGCCCACAGCCGCTGGCCCGGGTGCACGCCTAATTGATCCCGCGAAAAGCGGGTGATCCGCGCCAGCAGCGGTGTACCCCCGGCATCAAGGCGAATCAGCACATGGGCACTGTTGTCAGCGGCCTGTTCGCTGATCACCGTAACGGGCAGACGATTGAGAATGCTGCTGGCTGCATCGTTATTCAGCGCCAGGCTGATGTCGCGCGCGTGCACTTTGCAGCGCAGAGCCTGGCCCACGGCCATCGGCGCATGGGTGACGCGAATGTTCATTGCAGTGGCCGGCAGTTGCAGGCTGAGCAATTGATAGGTGGCGTCGTAGGCGCTGACCTGGCCTTCGATGATCACCCCGGCGTCATCGCCCAGCGCCAAAGGCAGATCCAGGCGCGCAAGGGTTTCGCCGATCGGGCCGCTGGCGAGGGCTTTGCCATCACGGAGCAACACCAGATGATCGGCCAGACGTGCGACTTCATCCTGCGCATGGCTGACGTACAGCAGCGGAATATCCAGTTCGTCGTGCAGGCGTTGCAGGTACGGCAAAATTTCGCTTTTGCGCCGGCTGTCGAGCGCCGCCAGTGGCTCGTCCATGAGCAGCAGTTTCGGGCTGGTCAGCAGAGCGCGGGCGATGCCGACGCGCTGCCGTTCGCCGCCGGACAGATGCTGTGGATGACGCTCGAGCAAGTGGCTGATGCCGAGCAGTTCTGTGGCCTGGTTGATATCGACGCGGCGTTGCGACCTGGCGATGCGTTTGAGACCAAACTCCAGATTGGCCAGCACCGATAGATGCGGGAACAGGCTGGCTTCCTGAAACACATAGCCAAGCGCACGTTTATGCGGCGGGACGAAGATGCCCTTGGCGCTGTCCTGCCAGACCTCATTGTTGATCTGCACAAAACCCTGCTCGGCGCGCTCCAGCCCGGCGATGCAGCGCAGGCACGTCGTCTTGCCCGAGCCGGAATCGCCAAACAGCGCGGTGACACCGCGGCCCGGCACTTGCAGATCGACATCCAGTTCGAACCCTGGATAAGTGCGTTTCAGGCGTACATCGATCATCGATCAGCTCCAGCCTGCGCGGGTCTTGCGGCTGGAATACAGCGCCAGCAACACCAGAAACGAAAACACCAGCATCGCCGCGGACAGCCAGTGCGCCTGGGCATATTCCAGCGCTTCGACATGGTCGTAAATCTGCACCGAGACCACGCGCGTCTTGTCGGGAATGTTGCCGCCGATCATCAGCACCACGCCGAATTCACCCACGGTGTGGGCGAAGCCGAGGATCGCTGCGGTGATGAAACCGGGGCGTGCCAGTGGCAGGATCACGCTGAAAAACGTATCCCAGGGATTGGCGCGCAAGGTCGCCGCGACTTCGAGCGGACGTGTGCCAATCGCTGAGAAAGCGTTTTGCAGCGGTTGCACCACGAACGGCATGGAGTAGATCACCGAACCGATGACCAGCCCGGTGAAACTGAACGTCAGCGTGCCTAATCCCACCCATTGAGTGAACTGACCGAGAAAACCGTGCGGCCCCAGCGCCAGCAGCAGATAAAAACCGATCACCGTCGGCGGCAGCACCAGCGGCAGGGCGACGATGGCGCCAATCGGCCCGCGCAACCAGGACGAGGTGCGCGACAGCCATAACGCGATCGGTGTGCCGATCACCAGCAGGATCGCGGTGGTCAGCGACGCCAGTTTCAGGGTCAGCCAGATCGCGGCGAAATCGGCACTGGTCAGCGACATTTACAGTTGATACCCGTAGGACTTGATCACTGCTGCGGCTTTCGGGCTTTTGAGGTAATCGACCAAAGCCTTGGCAGCGGCGCTGTCCTTGCCTTTGTTCAAGATCACCGCGTCCTGTTTGATCGGATCATGCAGAGCAGCCGGGACAATCCATGCCGAGCCGCTGCTGATTTTGCCGTCCTTGTAGATTTGCGAAAGCGCGACAAAACCCAGTTCAGCGTTGCCGGTGGAGACGAACTGGTAAGCCTGAGTGATGTTCTGGCCTTCGACGATTTTCGCTTTGGTAGCGTCTGTCAGCTTGAGCTTTTCCAGCACCTGAGTGGCGGCGAGCCCGTACGGCGCGGCTTTCGGATTGGCGATCGACAGATGTTGGTATTGGTTGGTTTTCAGTATTTCGCCTTGCGAATCCACATAGCCCTCTTTCGCTGACCACAGCGCCAGCGTGCCGATGGCGTAGGTGAAGCGCGACCCTTTGACGATCTCGCCTTCCTGTTCGAGCTTTGCCGGGGTGCTGTCGTCAGCTGCGAGAAAAACTTGGAAGGGGGCGCCGTTTTTGATCTGGGTGTAGAACTGGCCGGTGGCGCCGTAAGCAGCGACCAATTTGTGGCCGGTGTCTTTTTCAAAGTCGGCAGCGATGGCCTGGATGGGCGCGGTGAAATTGGCGGCGACCGCCACTTGTACTTCGTCAGCCTGCGCGGCGCCAATGCTGAAAAATACGAGGAATGAGGCGAGGCAGGCAGGGGCGAGGCGTGTGGCAGCAGGTGTCATGTAAGGCTCCGTGATCGGCGTTAAATACTTTGCTTTGGATAACGCCGATACACGGGCGCAATCGCTGTATACGGAAATATATAGCGAGACGCCGCCCAGTGGCGAGGGAATAAATCCGCTCGCCGCGTAAATTCAATGGCGGTTGAGTTTCGCCAGCGCGCCCTCGGCCAGTTGCCGGGTCAGTTCAGCGCTGCCGATGTCCTTGCCCAGCGTCAACGCCTGACCGGCCCAGAGGTTGGCAAAGTCGGAGTCATCCTTGGCCCGCAGCGGCATCAGCGCACCGCCGGCCAATGGAAAGGCCGGCGCTTGCACCGACATCGGGCCGAGCTCGCGCATCGCCCGATTGACGATGCCCCGCGCCGGACGCCCTGTGAAGATGTTGGTGATAGCTGTCTCGCTTTCCTTCGCGGTGCGCAGGGCCTTGTGATGTGAGGCGCTGACTTTCGCTTCAGGAGTAAACAGGTACGCCGTGCCGACTTGCACCGCCGAGGCGCCGAGCATCAACGCCGCTGCAACACCCCGGGCATCGCTGATTGCCCCGGCTGCAATCACTGGCACCTTCACCGCGTCGACCACCTGTGGCACCAAAGCGAAGGTGCCGACCTGGGTGCTCAGATCATCGCTGAGAAACATCCCGCGATGGCCACCAGCCTCATAACCCATGGCGATGATCGCATCGCAGCCATGCTGCTCCAGCCAGATCGCTTCTTCGACCGTAGTCGCAGACGAAAGAATTTTCGCCCCGGTGGCCTTGACCCGATCAAGCAGGGTTTTTTCCGGCAGCCCGAAATGAAAACTCACCAGCTCGGGGCGGAATTCTTCGAGCACGGCACAGGCGGCTTCGTCGAACGGAGCGCGGTTGGACACTGGCGTCGGCGCCTCGAAATCGGCACCCAGTTCGCGGTAATAAGGTTCGAGCAGATTTTTCCAGTCACGGGCTCGCTGTTCATCAGGCGCCGGTGGCTGATGGCAAAAGAAATTGACGTTGAACGGCTTGGTGGTGTGCTGGCGAATCGTCCTCAACTCCTCGCGCAGTTGCTCGCTGCTCAGCATCGCCGCCGGCATTGAACCGAGGCCGCCAGCGTTGCTCACCGCAATCACCATCGAAGAATTGGTCGCACCAGCCATCGGGCCCTGGACGATCGGCAGTTCGATTCCGAGAAGATCAAGGATGCGGGTGTCTGGCCACTGGCTCATATAGCGATTCTCCGAACGATGAAACGGGCAGGGACGGCATGCGGTTTTTAGCAGCAAAACCGGTTGCGGGGCCAGTCTGTAATTCTGAACATGACGTGCAGTTTTTCAGCGTCGGTGCAATCCGCCGCCACCGCCAAACGAGCGGTTCATCATCTGTGAAGAATGGTTGAAGTTGTGCGTTCGCTGATTGCCAACATTGCGTGCGGCAGATTCGCGGTTGAGATTCTGCAGCTGCGCATTGTTGTTCGCGGGTCTGGTTCGGTTGGCACCGCTGCCGGCCACGGATTGCCAGCCGTTGTCGGTTTTCTTGTAAACGTTGCCGTCGCGCCCGGCATAAACGTTGTCGCCGACCCGCGCAGCGCCGCCGTTGCGGCCATGGATACCGCCGTATTGCGTGGTGTTGCCGGTATTGGGGTTGTAAACGGCACCGCGATTGGCACTGACATGAGTGCCGCTGCGGACGTTGCCAGCCGTAACCCGTTCGCCGGCAATGGCGCCGCCGTTCGGGCCGACTGCCACGCCGCTGCGCCCGGCAGCATAGTTGCCGGTGTAGGCGTTATGCACCGCGCCCCGCTGGCCCGCAGCGGCAATGCCGGTGCGCGAGTTGTACGAGGCACCGACCTGACCGGCCCAGCGATTGCCAGTCCAGGCGTTGTAACCTGCGCCATAACGGCTGACCGTCGCACGGTCGCCCCACTGATGATAAAGATTGCCGGTCGTTCCGGCCCAGCCGCCCGGGCCCCACGCCACGGCGCCGCCGCGATAACCATAGGCCGCGCCACCCCAGGCCAGCGGCGCCGGGTACAGGCGCGGACCCCACGCGTAGCCCCAGCCGTAGTTCCCCCACCACGGATAGGCGCCCCAACCCCAGCCCATGGCGACGGTGCTGCCGCCCCAGCTCCAGCCGAATCCGAAGCCAAACGACCAGCCAGTCCACGGCGTGTAACGAATCGCGACGCCGAAACCATAGGTCACCGGCGGCCCGTACCAGACACTGCCGACCCACGGCGTATACGGATAACCGGTGCCGTACACCACAACACCAGTCGCCGGGTCCAGCGTCGAGCCTTGATAGCCCGGCGTGTAGCCGACCACCACGGTATCGCCGCGGGATTCGTAAACCTTCACGTACGTGAGGTAGTGCATCGGCGAACTGGGCGGAATCGAATAAATCACCGCTGGTACTGAAGAGGCCACACTCCAAGGCCCGTTCAGTGAGGTGGCGCTGAACCAGATGCCGTTCTCCACCGCCCACCAACTGTCGTTGTCGACTCGAATAATCGGTGTGGCGCTGTTGGCCACGTATTGCAGCGGCGTATTGCTGATCGCTTTGAGCTGGGGCTCGCCATCAAATTGCGGTGTAGTCATCTTCACCGCGCTTTTCTTGATCGCCGACGTCTGCGGGATGGTTGCGGCAATCGCCGCCTCCTGCGCCTGTGGCGTGCCGGCCACCGAGGCCTTGACGTTCTCTTTGGCGCTGTCGTCAGGAATATTGGCAAAGTCGGCCGGCAGCTTGTCTGCCGGGACAAAGGTCCATGGCCCGCTCATGTCGCTGGCGCGGAACCAGCGTCCGGAGATCAGTACGTAACTGTTCTGGTCGCCGATTTCCTTGAAGATGTGCCCGGTGGTGTTGCTCACGTACAACAGGCTGGTGCCCTGAATCGGTTGCCATTGCGCGGCGCCGTCGGTCACCAACAGTTCCGTTGGCGTGGTGGCGATGAATATTTTCGGCTGCGGCGGCTTGGCCAGGCTGGGAATCTTGTCCTTCGGATCGCTTTGCCCGGTGAGCAGGTCCACCTGGCGGCTCTTGATCGCCGCCTGTTTGGCTTTTTCCAGACTGGCCGGCGGCGCAGCAAGGCGCGTGTAATCGCCGGCCAATTGATCGGCAACCATCCAGCCGTCAAATACATGCAGGTAGTGTTTGCCTTCGGCGTCCTTGAGCAGAAGTGGGCGCGTGTTGATCACCCGTTGCAGCTCCGTTCCTTCCACCGGCCGATAAGCCGCTTCGCCGTCGATGTACACGAGGATTGCCGGGCTCTCGGAGCTGATGATGGTCGGCGGCGTGTTTTCCAGCGGTGCACCGTCGGCTTTCTGTTCGGCGTTGAGCACGCCAACCGCCGCTTCCAGTTGATCGAGGGAGATGGTTTTCTTGCGGCTCTCGGCATCTTTTTTCAGGATGGCGAGCCACGTATCGGCCTGTTTGGCATCGGCGGGGAAGTCGGCCTTGATGATCTTGTACTGATCGAGCGCGACCCAGCGAGTGGCCTTGTCGACCAGCGTATGAGCGCTGAACTGGACGATGCCGTAGGTGGATTTGCCATCGGCGGCTGTGGCTTCGACGGCTGCGCGGGCATTAAGCGTATAGCCGTCCCAGCTGTCGAGTTGCGGCTGATACACCGTCAGCTTGCTCTTGCCGCTGCTGATCACCTGCGGCCATATCGGCTCGCTTGGCGCCGCATTCGGCTTTGACGCCGGTGCGGCTGCCCAGGCATTGCCAAGTGTCAGCAGACATAACATCAGCAGCGAAGGTAAAGCGCTCAGGAAAGGCATCGTCAGCTCCATCGACACACCGGTTTGCAAGGTGAAACCGGGAAAACACAACCGTCGAAAAAGCATAGCCGCCCACCGTGGATTTACCCGGCTGATCGAGCAGTTAGCGCAAAGTCGAGTGTGGCAATGTGTTGCGATGTGCTATTTCAGGGCATGCTTTTTCCAAATCATCTTCGAGAGGCCGTCATGTTCAATGCCATTCTGATCGACAAAGACGACAGCGGTTATCGCGCCAATCTGCAGCAAATCGATGAGCAGCAACTCCCCGAAGGCAACGTCAGCGTTAACGTCGCGTACAGCACCCTGAATTTCAAGGATGGATTGGCGATCACCGGCAGCAGCCCGGTGGTGCGCAAGTTTCCCATGGTGCCGGGGATCGATCTGGCGGGGACTGTCGAGTCCAGTTCGCATGCGGATTTCAAGGCGGGCGATCAGGTGCTGCTCAACGGCTGGGGCGTCGGTGAGAGCCACTGGGGCGGGCTGGCGCAAAAGGCCCGGCTCAACGGTGACTGGCTGATTCCACTGCCTGAAGCGTTCTCTCCGGCGCAAGCCATGGCCATCGGCACCGCAGGCTACACGGCGATGCTGTGCATTTTGGCGCTGGAGCGCCATGGCGTAACGCCGGATCACGGCGAAGTGCTGGTCACCGGAGCCAATGGCGGAGTCGGCAGCTTTGCGATCGCCTTGCTCAGCAAGTTGGGATACCGCGTTGTGGCATCTACCGGCCGTGTGTCCGAGCATGAATACCTGCAGCAATTGGGCGCTGCCGAAATCATTGATCGAGCCATCTTGTCCGAGCCGGGCAAGCCATTGGCGAAGGAGCGTTGGGCGGCGGTGGTCGACTCAGTCGGTAGTCATACGCTGGCGAATGCCTGCGCCAGCACGCGCTCGGAGGGCGTGGTCGCGGCGTGCGGATTGGCTCAGGGCATGGACTTCCCGGCCTCGGTAGCGCCGTTCATTCTGCGCGGCGTGACGCTGGTCGGGATCAACAGTGTGACCCAGCCCAAGACGCGCCGTATCGAGGCTTGGGACCGGCTGGCCAAGGATCTGGATTTGTCGTTACTGCAATTGATCAGTCACGAAATCAGTTTGAGCGAAGCCCTTGAGGCCGCGCCCAAACTGCTCGCCGGGCAACTGCGGGGCAGGGTGGTGGTCGACGTCAATCGTTGAGTTCGCGCTCAAGCAGTTGGCGTTTGCGCTCGACGCCCCAGCGGTAGCCGGAAAGGTTGCCGTCGCTGCGCACCACGCGGTGGCAGGGAATCGCCACCGCCAGGCGGTTGGCCCCGCAAGCCTGGGCCACCGCGCGCATTGAAGTCGGTGCGCCAATGCGTTGCGCGATCTCGGCGTAACTGGCGGTGCGGCCTGCGGGAATCTCACGCAGAGCCTGCCAGACGCGCTCCTGAAACGCTGTGCCGCGAATATCCAGCGGCAAGTTCAGGCCCGTCGCAGGCGCTTCGACAAAACCGACGACGCTGGCGACCAACTGTTCAAATTCGCGGTCGGCGCCAATCAGGTTGGCGTTGCGAAACTGATCCTGCAGGTTGCAGACCAGTTGATGCGGATCGTCGCCGAGCAGAATCGCGCAGATCCCACGGTCGCTTTGCGCCACCAGAATCGCCCCCAGCGAACATTGGCCAACGGCAAAGCGAATGTCGTTGTTCTGCCCGGCGGCGCGGTAATCGGTGGGCTTCATGCCCAGCAGTTGATCGGCTGATTCGTAGAAACGGCTGTTGGAATTGAATCCGGCGTCATACAGCGCGTCGGTCACCGAGCCGCCGTCCGCGAGGCGCGCACGCAGCTTGCGTGAACGATGCGCCATAGCGTAAGCCTTGGGCGTCAGGCCGGTCGCAGCTTTGAATACTCGATGAAAATGAAAAGGGCTAAGGCCGGCGCTGGCGGCGAGGCTGTCGAGCGCGGGCAATGTCTCGCACGCTTCGATCTGCCGGCAGGCCGCTGCGATGATCGCCGCGTGCTGCGCGTCATTCTGGTCCTTGCTGGCGCGTTTGCTCGGCCGATATCCGGCAGCTTCGGCCATTTCGGCAGTGTCGAAAAACTCGACATTCTGCGGTTTGGGCAGGCGCGCAAGGCTGCTCGGTCGGCAATAAACGCCGGTGGTTTTTACTGCGTAGACAAATTGCCCGTCCGCACGCGTATCGCGCGCCACCACCGCGGCCCAGCGTGGATCGTCTTCAATGCTGATCGTCTTCGAAAGCGTGTCCATGAGAGGGAATCCGTTGACCTGTTTGAGTCAGGTTAACCAGCATCGTAACCGGCGACACTCCGCGCCTTGCGGTCAAACTTTTATTGAACACCCGCGACGCGGAAGGTGATGTTGATGCGCCGCTCGCCCAAGAGCGGGTGATGGCCGGGTTTGATTGGCAGCACGCCGTGATAGCGCAGACGGTCCACGCCGCCCCAGACCACCATGTCGCCATGCAGCAGCGGGATGCGCCGGGTTTTATCGCTGCGTTCGAAGCCGCCAAACAGAAACATCGCCGGCAACCCCAGCGACAACGAAACGATGGGCGCGGCATAGCCCTTTTCGTCCTTGTCCTGATGCAGCGACATCTTGGCGCCGGGGACGTATTGGTTGATCAGGCAGGAATCGGCGTGAAAATTCTTGAAACCGGCGCGCTCGGCCGCTTCGTGCGCCAGTTCGGCAAACACCGCCGGCATCGACGGCCACGGCAAGCCGCTGAGGGGATCGACGCTGGAGTAACGATAACCGCTGCGGTCGGTAATCCAGCCCAGTTGCCCGCAACTGCTGGTGCCGACCGACATACTGAAACCGCCGGGCGTGACCATGTGGCGTAGCGGGGCGGCTGCAAGAATGGCTTGGAGCCCGATCAGCAACTGCTCGACCTGTGGCAAGGCGAAGCCGCGCAGCACCCACGATTGTTCGCCGATCTGTTCGGCGCGGGCTTGCTGCACAGGTTCGTTGTCAGCGAACAGGTCAAACGTGGTCGGTTGCATGGTTTGGTTACAGCGCTTTGCTGACCTTGATGTCACTGAGCTCTTCGTCAGCGTGCATTTTCTTCAGCGCCGCTTTCGCTTCCTCGTCAGTGCCGGTTTCCAGTTCAGCGAACTCGAAACGCTGTTCACCGTCCAGTTTGTACTTGATCACGTATTTGGTTTTTTGCGCCACGGTGGTGGTTTCCTTTCAAAATGGGCTGTGCGTCTCAGCTCAGTTTAGTGCTGGAGCGACGGATGATCTTGATCGAATGGGTCAGCGTCGGCTTGCGCGTCACGCTGATCGCGCGGCGGTTGACGGTGTCGATGGTGATGTTCCAGAAACCGGTGCTCGGTGCGGTGATGCGCGCCGGGAAAGTGTCGAACGCGCCGCCGTGGTAGGTGTGACGACCGCCGTTTTTGAAGCTGCGGAAGTTGGCGTCGTTCATCAAACGGATGTTGCACATCTGCGAGCATTGAATGACGACGATGTCGTCTTCGTTGAGGTGCTCGCGCTGGTGAATGAATTTCATGGGCGCCTCCAGAAGGGCTTTTTCTACTAAATCAAAACGATAGCTTGTCGATGGGCGCAGTTTATCAGCCCGCACGGGTTATTATCTGGCCGTCGGGCGTTGCTTTGACAAATTTTGAACAGAACTTCGCCACGGCGGGCGGGTTAAATGCACAGGGCCCCGGAGAAAAGCGGCATTTGTGCTGTCGGACGGTCTTTAACGGAGGATTCATATGAAGTGGGGTGTGGTGTGTGTGCCGTTGATTCTGGCGATGGCCGGTTGTGCAAATGTTTCCGAAATCAATGAGACGCTGCCAACCATGAGCGTGATCTCCGGCAAAAAGCCCCAGGAGTATGCGCAGTGCCTGACCGACAAGCTCGCTGACAGCCGTGGCGCGTTGCAAGTCCAGCCGCAGAAGGACGGGGTGCGAGTGATCGTCCCGGGTAAACTGTCTTCGGGCCCGGCAGCCGTGTTTGATATCGAAGATCGCGCTGGCGGCAGCAGCATCAAGCTGCATGAGCGCATGTCCAATGTGCCGGTTCGCCCTCACGATGTGCAGAAAGCCGCGAACGCCTGCATTTCCGGCTGATAGACTACCGAACATCAGCACCCGATGCCGTCACAGTCCTGCTGTGACGGCATTGTCATTTTTGGAGTTGCGATGAAGCGAGAGCACGTGCGCGAACGCCACGCAGAGGGCCTTATCTCTGCCACCCACGTCATTCAGAACCCGGCCAATCCCGGTGAGTGGATCGTGTTTTTCAAGAAGAGTGCAGGGCGCAGCTACTTCCTGGTGGACGACAATGATGAAGTCGAGTCCTTCAGTCGGCTCGACGATCTGATCGAGGTCGTCCGTGGCCTCGGGATCAAGTTCGCCGAAATCCACATGTAGGCTTATTTGCAGACGACCACGACGTTGCGGGTCTTGTAGTTGCCAACGTCAACGCCCAGGGTTTTGTCATCTTCCTTGGGCGCCGGTGTGCCATCAGTGCCGACGATGCGATAACCGGTGCCGGCGCATGAGGCATCTGCCTTCTCGTAGCACATGGCCCAAGAGTTGGCTTCGCCAGAGCAGTCGATGCTCAGGCCCTGTTCACCATTGTTCAGATAAGTGGGCTGCGAGGTGGCACAGCCGCTCAATACCAATACCGCGAAAAGCAGCTGCAGTTTGTTCAGGTTCATGGTTGCGTGATCTTCAAGTGGGGGACTGGATGCTCTGACAGCGCCGTGATGAAAAGGTTATAGCGATTGGCCACTTGTTTGCCAACAAGGCACAAAAAAGCCCTGCGTTCTGGCAGGGCTTGGCGCAAGTGCTGGCAGGATCAGTCCTGATCTTTGCCACGGCGCTTGGAAGAAGCAGGTGTATCGGTGAACACCGAGGCTACATCCGTCGCCATCTGCTCGCTGTCGAAAGGCCCGGCGATGTGTTCGCCGTTGGTGGTGGTCAGCGTCCACTTGCCATCTTTCTTGTCGATCACATACCCGTTGATGATTTTTACCGCAGCCATCTGGTCTTCTCGTTCGCTGGTTCAAAGGCGCCATGATAGCGGCAAATGCTCGCATTGGGGGCTGATAAGCGTATGGTGATCCAGTTTGCCCGGATCTTGAGCTACGCTGAATTCGCCGCTGAAAAAACCGCAAGGAACTATCCGCGCGAATATTTCTCTATGTTGGCATCGGTTAGCCAGCGCGGGGCATTGTAAGGCGCACGCCGCCTGATTAGACTGCCCCGAAACTCGTACACACAGCCTTTTCAAGGACTTATATGATCAAGAAATGCTTGTTTCCAGCAGCCGGTTACGGCACTCGCTTCCTCCCAGCGACCAAAGCCATGCCTAAAGAAATGCTGCCGGTGGTAAACAAGCCACTGATCCAGTACGGCGTTGAAGAAGCACTGGATGCGGGCCTGACTGAGATTTCCATCGTCACCGGCCGTGGCAAGCGTGCTCTGGAAGACCACTTCGACATCAGCTACGAGCTCGAAAACCAGATCAAGGGCACCGACAAGGAAAAATACCTGGTCGGTATCCGCAAGCTGCTGGACGAGTGCTCGTTCTCCTACACCCGTCAGACTGAAATGAAAGGTCTGGGCCACGCAATCCTGACGGGCCGCCCGCTGATCGGTGACGAACCGTTCGCCGTGGTCCTGGCGGATGACCTGTGCGTCAACATCGATGGTGACGGCGTACTGACCCAAATGGTCAAGCTGTACAAGCAGTTCCGCTGCTCGATCGTCGCGATCCAGGAAGTCGATCCGCAGGAAACCAACAAGTACGGTGTTATCGCTGGCGAAATGATCCGCGACGACATCTACCGTGTGCACAGCATGGTCGAGAAACCAAAGCCGGAAGATGCGCCGTCGAACCTGGCGATCATCGGTCGCTACATCCTGACCCCGGACATCTTCGACCTGATCGAACAGACCGAGCCAGGCAAGGGCGGCGAAATCCAGATCACCGATGCCCTGATGAAGCAGGCCCAGAACGGCTGCGTGATGGCCTACAAGTTCAAGGGCAAGCGTTTCGACTGCGGTGGTGCGGAAGGCTACATCGACGCAACAAATTTCTGCTTCGAAAACTTCTACAAGACTGGCAAAGCTTACTAATAGCATCTGCCTCGTCTGCAAAAGAAAGCCACCTCCGGGTGGCTTTTTCATTTTCCGCCCTTATATGGATAGCAGTGCTTGCCCAATGGATGTCTGCGGGTATGCTGATGGCCTGCCGAGGAGATAGAAATGGCCTACGATTTTGATCTTTATGTGATTGGTGCCGGTTCCGGCGGTGTGCGCGCTGCGCGATTTGCCGCTGGTTTCGGGGCGAAAGTGGCGGTGGCCGAGAGTCGCTATCTGGGCGGCACCTGCGTCAACGTCGGCTGCGTGCCGAAGAAGCTTTTGGTTTACGGCGCGCATTTTGCCGAAGACTTCGAGCAGGCTTCCGGTTTCGGCTGGAATCTGGGTGAGGCGAATTTTGATTGGGCCACGCTGATCGCCAACAAGGATCGCGAGATCAATCGCCTCAACGGTATTTATCGCAATCTGCTGCTCAACAGCGGAGTGACCTTGCACGAGGCGCACGCGAAAATCGTCGGGCCGCACGAGGTAGAGGTCAATGGCGAGCGCTACACCGCCAAGAATATCCTGATCGCGACTGGCGGTTGGCCGCAGATCCCGGAAATCCCAGGGCATGAACACGCAATCGGTTCAAACGAAGCGTTCTTCCTGAAAGAGTTGCCCAAGCGCGTGCTGGTAGTTGGCGGCGGTTACATCGCCGTCGAGTTCGCCGGGATTTTCCATGGCCTTGGCGCCAACACCACGCTGCTGTATCGCGGCGATCTGTTCCTGCGCGGCTTCGACGGTTCGGTGCGCAAGCACCTGCAGGAAGAGTTGACCAAGCGCGGGCTCGATCTGCAATTCAACGCCGACATCGCACGCATCGACAAGCAGTCTGACGGCAGCTTGAAGGCGACGCTCAAGGATGGTCGCGTACTCGAAGCCGATTGCGTGTTCTACGCCACCGGCCGACGTCCGATGCTCGACAATCTGGGCCTGGAAAACACTGATGTGCAGCTCGACGACAAGGGCTTCATCAAAGTCGACGACGAGTATCAGACTACCGAGCCGTCGATTCTGGCGCTGGGCGATGTTATCGGTCGCGTGCAACTGACTCCGGTTGCACTGGCTGAGGGGATGGCCGTGGCGCGGCGTCTGTTCAAGCCCGAGCAATACCGCCCGGTGGATTATAAGATGATCCCGACCGCCGTGTTCAGTCTGCCGAACATCGGCACGGTCGGATTAAGCGAAGAAGAGGCGCGCGAATGCGGCCACGAGGTGGTGATTTTCGAGAGCCGCTTCCGGCCGATGAAGCTGACCCTGACTGACTGTCAGGAGAAAACCCTGATGAAGCTGGTGGTCGATGCCAGGACCGACAAGGTACTTGGCTGCCACATGGTCGGCCCGGACGCTGGCGAGATCGTGCAAGGTCTGGCGATTGCGTTGAAGGCGGGCGCGACCAAGCGCGACTTCGACGACACCATCGGGGTGCACCCGACGGCTGCCGAAGAGTTTGTGACCATGCGCACGCCGGTCAGCGCTTAAACATCCTTCGCTTTGGCCGAGTCTGGCGCTGCCGCAACGGTAGCCGCCAGGCGCAGGCTGTCTTCCAGGCTTGCCTGAGCCTTGAGCAATTCCTTTTCCAGTGACTGATTGAGCTGCGTCTGCTCGTCGACGCTCTGCTTGAGTGCCTGGCTTTCCAGTGTTGCCACGCGCAGACGTTCCTGGAGGAGTGTGCGCTCGCTGTCCATGCGCGTCGCCTGCTCAAGCAATTGATCCTGCCGCTGATTGCTCTGCTTGAGCTGGTCCTGCAACAAGTTCAGCTCGCGCTGGGTGCCACGGTTTTCGGTAAGCAGGCGTTCGTTGTCGCGGTGTAACTGCGTGATCTCATCCTGACGTACCAGTGCACTCTGCTGGGCTTGACGCAGTTCGGCCTGGATCTGCTGGATTTGCCCCTCATGGCGGGCCTGTTCCTGCTCGCGCTGTTCCTTGGTGGCGTTGCGGTAATGCTCCAGCGCATCACGGGCGTGCAGGTGCTTCTCTTCCAGCGAGCGAATCTGCTCGTCCTTGTCCTGCAAGCGCAATTCAAAGTCGGCCAAAGCCTGGTTGAGACCGGCGTTGCGCGTCTGTTCGGTCTGCAGCATCGAGCGGGTGTTGCTCAGCGCCTCGGATTCGCGTTGCAGGGCGGCGCCCTGAATGTCGTGGTCGTGTTCGAGTTTTTCCAGCGCCTGGCGCGTCTGTTTCAGCTCGCCTTCCAGTGCTTCACGTTGTTCCTCGAACTGTTCGCGGGCTTGCTCGATGGGCTCCTGCGCCTGTTCTTTCAGGCGCTGGGCGAGGCGAGAGACGAGGGCGGTCAGCTCATCATCGATCGGTTCTGCTGACGCTTCTGTTGGCTGTGCGCCGTCATCCAGTTCTTTCAAGTAGCGATGGATCGTGGTTTTCGAGCCGGTGTTGCCCATTTCGATGCGTACTGCATCGATGCTTGGGTGTTCGCCGCGAGCCAGGATCGCTGTGCGCGCGATTTGCACCAGTGCTTTGGTAATGCCGCCACGGGCCATGTGAACTCCTACGGTTACGTACTGTGGTACATGCCACTAAAGTACGCAGTGTACCATGCTGAAAATATAGGTAAATATTTGAAATAAAACAGGCGGGATATACTGGTATTACCCAATGTCAGGCGGCAAAATGCGCCTCTGCATGTCTGACCCAGTACGCCAGCGAGAAAACTGCCCATGAATGACATTGATCGCTATCTGCAAGCCGCCACCCGCGACAACACCCGTCGCAGCTATCGCATGGCCATCGAGCATTTCGAGGTGACGTGGGGCGGGTTTCTGCCGGCGACCGCTGACAGCATTACGCGCTATCTGGTAGAGCACGCTGGAGTGCTGTCGATCAACACCCTCAAATTGCGCCTGTCCGCGTTGGCGCAGTGGCACAACAGCCAGGGTTTTGCCGACCCGACCAAGGCGCCGGTGGTGCGCAAGGTGTTCAAGGGCATTCGTGCTTTGCATCCGGCGCAGGAAAAACAGGCCGAACCGTTGCAACTGCAGGATTTGCAGCGCGTCATCGATTGGCTGGAACAGGAAGCACAGATCGCGCGGCAAGAACAGGATCGCCCGACCCTGCTCAAGGCTTATCGGGATCGCGCGCTGATTCTGCTGGGCTTCTGGCGTGGCTTTCGCAGCGATGAGTTGTGCCGCCTGCAGATCGAGCATGTGCAGGCGAGTGCTGGCAAGGGCATCACTTTGTATTTGCCGCGCAGCAAGGGCGACCGGGAAAACCTCGGGCAGACCTATCAGGCCCCGGCGCTGCTCAAGCTGTGCCCAGTGCAGGCCTATATCGAATGGATTACAGAGGCTGCGCTGGTACGCGGCGCGGTGTTCCGCAGCATTGATCGCTGGGGCAATCTGAGCGAGGAGGGTTTGCACGCCAACAGCATCATTCCCTTGTTGCGCCAGGCCTTGCAGCGCGCCGGGATTGCCGCCGCCAACTACACCAGCCATTCGCTGCGGCGTGGCTTTGCGACATGGGCGCATCAAAGCGGCTGGGACCTGAAATCGCTGATGAGCTACGTCGGCTGGAAGGACATGAAATCCGCCATGCGCTATGTTGAGGTCAGCCCATTCCAGGGAATGGCTCGGATTATGGATAAGCCGGATCAACCGTAGAGATCGTTTTCTTCTATTAATACAGTCAGCTAATAGCGAAAACAAATCAGCAGTATCAGGTTTGCCAATGAGCCTTCCGTCGAGTGAGTGGGTAGGATTCACCCATCAACTTCATAACCCCTGACGGAGAGTCATCGATGCCTATCATCAACAGCCAAGTAAAACCGTTCAAAGCTACCGCGTTCAAAAACGGCGACTTCGTTCAAGTCTCGGATGCTGACTTGAAAGGCAAGTGGTCCGTAGTGTTCTTCTACCCAGCCGACTTCACCTTCGTGTGCCCAACCGAGCTGGAAGACCTGGCTGACAACTACGCTGAGTTCAAGAAGCTGGGCGTGGAAATCTACAGCGTTTCGACCGACACCCACTTTGCTCATGCTGCCTGGCACAACACTTCGCCAGCCATCGGCAAAATCGAATACACCATGATCGGCGACCCGACCCACGTCATCTCCCGCAACTTCGACGTACTGATCGAAGAGGCTGGTCTGGCTGACCGTGGCACCTTCGTGATCAACCCTGAAGGCCAGATCAAAATCGTTGAGCTGAACGATGGCGGCGTTGGCCGTGACGCTTCCGAGCTGCTGCGCAAGATCAAGGCTGCTCAGTACGTCGCTGCACATCCAGGCGAAGTTTGCCCGGCCAAGTGGAAAGAAGGCGAGGCCACTCTGGCTCCGTCGCTGGACCTGGTCGGCAAGATCTAAGTCTGTGACATGCAACGCAGGGCGGCACGCCGCACCTTCTTAAGTTAGCTGCACCGCCCAATAAAAATGCCCGGGCGAGATTCGCTCGGGCTTTTTTTCGCCTCAAATAAAGGAAATCGCCCGTATGTTGGACGCCAATCTTAAAGCCCAGTTGAAATCGTACCTGGAACGGGTCACCCAACCGATCGAGATCGTTGCATCCCTCGACGACGGTGCGAAATCCCGTGAAATGCTGGAACTGCTGAAAGACGTTGCCAGTCTTTCGAGCCAAATTACCCTGATCGACAGCGGTGATGATGCCCGCAAGCCATCGTTCTCGATCAACCGCCCGGGCGCTGATATCAGTCTGCGCTTTGCCGGGATTCCAATGGGGCACGAATTTACCTCGCTGGTGCTCGCCCTGCTGCAAGTCGGCGGCCACCCGTCGAAGGCCAGTGCTGAAGTCATCGAGCAGATTCGCTCGCTCAAAGGCGAGTTCAGCTTCGAGACTTACTTCTCGCTGTCGTGCCAGAACTGCCCGGACGTCGTCCAGGCGCTGAACCTGATGGCCGTGCTCAACCCGAACATCCGCCACGTCGCCATCGACGGCGCGCTGTTCCAGGACGAAGTCAACGATCGCAAGATCATGGCCGTGCCGAGCATCTACCTCAACGGCGAGAACTTCGGCCAGGGCCGCATGGGCCTTGAGGAAATCCTCGCCAAGCTCGACACCGGCGCGATTGAGCGTCAGGCCGAGAAAATCAGCGCCAAAGCGGCCTTTGATGTACTGGTCGTTGGTGGTGGCCCGGCCGGTGCTTCGGCGGCTATCTATGCCGCACGTAAAGGCATCCGCACCGGTGTCGCGGCTGAGCGTTTTGGTGGTCAGGTGCTGGATACCATGGCCATCGAGAACTTCATTTCCGTTCAGGAAACCGAAGGGCCGAAACTGGCCACGGCGCTGGAAGAGCACGTCAAGCAGTACGACGTCGACATCATGAACCTGCAACGTGCCGACAAGCTGATCCCCGGCAAAAATGGCGAGCTGCACGAAGTCCACTTCGCCAGCGGCGCGACTCTGAAAGCCAAGAGCGTGATTCTTGCGACCGGCGCACGCTGGCGCGAAATGAACGTCCCGGGCGAGCAGGAATACCGCAACAAAGGCGTGGCGTACTGCCCGCACTGTGACGGTCCATTGTTCAAGGGCAAGAGTGTTGCAGTGATCGGCGGCGGTAACTCCGGTGTTGAAGCGGCCATCGATCTGGCCGGTATCGTGTCGCACGTAACGCTGCTGGAATTCGATGTGCAACTGCGTGCCGACGCCGTGTTGCAGCGCAAACTGCACAGCCTGCCGAACGTCACCGTGATCACCAGTGCGCAAACCACTGAAGTCACCGGCAATGGCGAGAAGGTCAACGGCCTGCGCTACAAGGACCGCACCACTGAGGAATTGCGCACGGTTGAGCTGGAAGGCATCTTTGTACAGATCGGTCTGCTGCCAAACACCGATTGGCTGAAGGGCACCATCGAGCTGTCGCCGCGTGGCGAGATCATTGTCGATAATCGTGGCGAGACTTCGATCTCGGGGATCTTTGCAGCGGGCGACGTGACGACTGTGCCGTACAAGCAGATCGTGATCGCAGTGGGCGAGGGCGCCAAGGCTTCGCTGAGTGCATTCGATCATTTGATCCGGACTTCGGCACCGGCGTAATCGTCAGGTCTGAAATGAAAAAACCCATGAGCGATCATGGGTTTTTTTTGCCTGTCACAAAAGCAAATGTGGGAGCGAGCCTGCTCGCAAAAGCGTCTAATCAGCCAACATCATCGTTGAATGACATACCGCCTTCGCGAGCAGGCTCGCTCCCACAATTGGATTTATACCGTCAGTTACAGCGGCGCAGGCTGAATGATCTCGACCCAGTAGCCATCCGGATCCTTGATAAACGCCAGGCTCTTCATGCGGCCATCGGTGAGGCGCTTCTGGAAATCGCAGCCCAGCTCTTCAAAGCGTGCACACGCTGCGACGATGTCCGGCACCGAAATGCAGATGTGGCCGAAGCCGCGCGGGTCGGTGTTGCCGTTGTGATAGGCGAACTCGGCATCGTTTTCGGTGCCGTGGTTGTGGGTCAGTTCGAGAATGCCCGGGATCGACTTCATCCACTCGGTACGTGCAGCGGCATCGGTCGGGATCTGCGCTTTATCGACCAATGCGAGGAAGTACAGGCTGAACTCGGCTTCAGGGAAATCACGCTTTTCGACCAGCGAGAAACCCAGTACACGGGTGTAGAAATCCAGCGACTTGGTGATGTCCTTCACGCGCAGCATGGTGTGGTTGAACACGAAGTTGCGGGTTGCGCTGTCTGGCGTGGCAGTCACACCGGGAAAAGTGTTCAGTTCGTTGAGGCTCATGGGCCCTCCAATAACAATGGGCGAGTGATTGGACGCAATGATACGCATGCCGGCCGGCATCGCCAAATGCAACGCGGGCTTGCCCTGCGCGAGGGCGGGGCTCAGACTTTGCCTTCTGTCTACGAGTGCGTCCGGCAATGATCCGACTGTTTAAATCCGTGTTTGTTTTTTTTGCATTGTCGTCGGCTGTGGTTTGCCCTGTCATGGCCGAACCCAGCATCACTTGGCCGACGGGCTGGGAGATCGAGGCGTTGCCAGATACCGCGCCGCCAGTCTCTCGACAAAGAGCGGTGAAACACGATGCCGACGGTAATCAAGTAATGGTGATGGAGCTGACCATGACCCAAGTGGAGGCGGGGCATCAGGTCAATTTGCAAGGCGTGTTGCTGGAAATGCGCAAATCCATCCAGAAGGATTTCTTTCGTAGTGGCTATCAGAGCGTCTGCAACCGCATTCATCCGGCGGCACTGGGTTCACTGACTGGCTTGGAAACAACCTGCACGGTGACGGAAAACGGTCGACACGTTTTATCCCAAACATTGGTAGTGGCCGTAGAAACAGACAAGGCTTATGTACTTTCTTACGCCGGTCAGGCCGACGTTTATAAGGCGAGCGCCGACGACATACAGGCGGCGCGGAACAGCCTGAAACTATAAACGTTCGTACTAACTAGCGAATGCTTGATTGCCGGAAAGGATTAACCACAAAGTTGGGCCCGGTGCTCGGCGCAACATCAAGCAGCAAAATGTTTAGGTGTGATGATTCAGCAGCGTTACACAGATGTCGAACTTGTTCGATGAAAATCATTTCATTTGTTAGATATTGTCAATAAAAAAGCCCTGCATCGAGCAGGGCTTTTTATTGGCGTCAGATTAACCGCGCAACCAGGAATCAACGGTGGACGCACCGTACTGTTCTTTCCAGGCTTTCAGACCGCGATGGTTGCCGCCTTTGGTTTCGATCAGCTCGCCGGTGTGCGGATTCTGGTAAACCTTGACGACGCGAGCGCGACGGGTCTTCGGCGCTGCGGACTGCTGCAGACCGGACTTTGCCGGGTTTGGATCGAGGATGGCGATGATGTCTTTCAGGCCTTTGCCATAGGTTTTCATCAGTCCCTGGAGCTTTTCTTCGAATTCGATTTCTTTCTTGAGCCCGGCATCGTTCTTCAGCGATTCCAGCTGTTTGAGCTGTTCCTGAAGGGCCTTTTCAGCTGCGCGAAATTCAGCGAGTCTGGACAATATCTTTACTCCAATAGTGTGTTTGGCTGATACCAACCGCAAACAAAGCTATAAGCCAAGAGCCGTGAAGCGACTCGGTGATAATAGGCTCACCTGTCAGTCTGGCTCAGGTTGAAAAAATTGTAGTAGTTAATGCGACAAGAGTAAATCCTGATGTTGTCTTCATGTAACAACAATGACTTTTTGTATCAATTTGGTGCGGCTGTTCGGCGGGTCGTCCCGTGTATTTAATGAAGAGATAATGTGTCGATGAAATCAGCGGCAGGCATCGGTCTACCGTACAAGTAGCCCTGCAGAAACTTAACGTTATGCTCAGTCAGATAATCAGCCTGAGCCTGTGTTTCGACACCTTCGGCAACAATACCCAAGTCCAGTTTGGCGGACAGCTCGATGATGGAATCGAGAATATGCCTCGATAACGCGTCGATCCCGATCATGGCCACGAAGCTCTGATCGATTTTCAGAAAGTCGACATTGAAGGTGCGCAGATAACCAAGGCTTGAGTGCCCCGTACCGAAGTCGTCAATCGCGATTTTTACACCTAGCGCGTGCAACTGCTCGAAGAGCTGCAGAGTGATGTCGTTCGGCTCGATCAGCTCGCGCTCCGTCAATTCCAGCACCAGCTCCACACTGCCCGGCTCAAACGCTGCCAGAAGATCGCGACAGTCCTCAACCAGCTCCAGGTCCTGGCAATGGCTGGCTGTGATGTTGATGCCTATATGAAACGGTTTGTCGAAGGTTGCAGATTGTGCACCCAGCAGGACGGCCGTCTGTTGCATCAGGGAGCGGGTCATCGGCACGATCAAGCCCGAGTGCTCGGCAAATGGAATAAACAGATCCGGGCGCACCAGCCCCTCTTTGGGATGATTCCAGCGCATCAGTACTTCGGCGCCCGACCATCGCTTGGTGTCGGCGTGAACCACGGGCTGGAAGTACGGAATGAACTCACCGGCTTCCAGCGCGCGCAGCATTTCGTGGCTGGGGGAGGTTGAGCGTTTCTGCACGAAGTGGCCAATCGCACCGGAAACTGCGCCGAAGAAAATCAACAGGCTGAACAGGGGTGGATACTCAGCCGCCATGTAACGCCAGGTTTCACCATCGCGGTAACCAGCCGAGACGCTGAAGCCATAACGCGCGGATTCAAGCACGCTATGCGCAACCGGCAAAGCTGGCAGCGGCCCCTGATGAACTTTGCCGTCTGCGGACAGCCAGTCATTGCCCACTCGCAGCATCAGTAGTGTCTGGCGACCGATCAGACGCAGGATATTGCTCAGGTGATAACCATCAAGCGTGGTCAATGCGCCACCAGGACCGTCGCTGAGACGATAGATCAGCAATGCCGTATCGGGTGTCACGGGATTGCCATTCATCAGCCATAGTTTGCCCTGGTAGTAGTTCCCGGCATTGACAGCTTCCGTGAACTGGCCGAACAGTGAGCTGCAATAGAGATTGTTCTCCCAAACCAGATTGGTCGAGCGAACGAAAGGGCGACGGGTCACCTGTTCGCGCAAGGCCAGTTTCACTTCTTCACAGTCTCTACCCGCTAACGGCAACAGGATTCGCGCCGCCTCGGCGGTGTTGTCGAGCATCAGCTCGAACTGGCGTAAAGCTTGCTCGGCAGTTTCGGCAGCGCTTTGCTCCAGAGTTCGTTCCGCCTGCATATAGAGAATCACACTGCCCAGCACGATTGGCAGCAGACCGCTGAGCAGGGTTACGACGGTGCGGGTGCTGCGTTTGCGGCGGGATCGTGCAGTCAGTGGCATGGACACATCCTGTGGCTTCGAAATCGGGCCCCGGTCAACAACTGAGCCAGAGGGGAGAATAGATGGCAGATGGCTCTTGTGCCGTACGCAAAAAAAGGGATTTTATACAGAGGGCAGACAGGCCTGGTTACGCTGTGTAGAATCGGGTTACGCATACAATAATAATCGTCTTCTGGCAGCAGAAGCCTCGCCCGCAAGAGCCTTGGGTCGACAATGAAGATATTCGGGTTCCAACTGATCTACGGAGACTTCCTCGCCCGCAGCGTGCGTGGCATCTCCTGTGCGCCTCCCTGCACATCACTTTCCTGACAAATAACCCTGGTTAATTGATAAGAAATGATGAGGCGTCACCATGGCAGATTTATACGAAAACCCAATGGGCCTGATGGGCTTTGAGTTCATCGAGTTCGCAGCGCCGACTCCCGGCACGCTGGAGCCGATCTTCGAAATCATGGGCTTCACCAAGGTCGCGACCCACCGCTCCAAGAACGTGCACCTGTACCGTCAGGGCGCCATCAACCTGATCCTCAACAACGAACCCAACAGCGTCGCCTCGTACTTCGCTGCCGAACATGGCCCGTCCGTTTGCGGCATGGCGTTCCGCGTCAAGGATTCGCAGAAAGCCTATTCCCGCGCACTCGAACTCGGCGCTCAGCCGATCCATATCGAAACCGGTCCGATGGAACTGAACCTGCCGGCAATCAAAGGCATTGGCGGTGCCCCGCTGTACCTGATCGACCGTTTCGGCGAAGGCAGCTCGATTTACGATATCGACTTCGTGTTTATCGAAGGCGTTGATCGCAACCCGGTCGGTGCCGGCCTGAAGATCATCGACCACCTGACCCACAACGTGTATCGCGGTCGCATGGCCTACTGGGCGAACTTCTACGAGAAGCTGTTCAACTTCCGTGAAATCCGTTACTTCGATATCAAGGGCGAATACACCGGCCTGACGTCCAAAGCCATGACCGCACCGGACGGTATGATCCGTATTCCGCTCAACGAAGAGTCGTCCAAGGGCGCCGGGCAGATCGAAGAGTTCCTGATGCAGTTCAACGGCGAGGGCATCCAGCACGTTGCGTTCCTCACCGACGACCTGATCAAGACTTGGGATCAGTTGAAGAAAATCGGCATGCGCTTCATGACCGCGCCGCCGGACACTTACTACGAAATGCTCGAAGGTCGCCTGCCAAACCACGGCGAGCCGGTCGATCAGCTGCAATCGCGCGGCATCCTGCTCGACGGTGCGTCGGAGCAGGGCGACAAGCGTTTGCTGCTGCAGATCTTCTCTGAAACCCTGATGGGCCCGGTGTTCTTCGAGTTCATCCAGCGCAAGGGCGACGATGGTTTCGGCGAGGGCAACTTCAAGGCGCTGTTCGAATCGATCGAGCGTGACCAGGTGCGTCGTGGTGTACTGACCACCGAGTAATCTGAAATGAAAAAATCCCGGCCTGCAGCGATGCAGAGCCGGGATTTTTTAAGATCAAAAGATCGCAGCCTTCGGCAGCTCCTACATTTGGAATGCATTTTTCCTGTAGGAGCTGCCGAAGGCTGCGATCTTTTGCTTTTAAGAGCGGCGTTGGCGCGTCAAGTGTTTGAATCCCTCGAAAACCAGCACCACTACCGCCAGCCAGATCGGAATGTAAGTCAGCCACTCGCCCGACTTGATGCTTTCCCCCAGCAACAACGCCACCGCGAGCAACAGCACCGGTTCCACATAACTCAACAAGCCAAACAGACTGAACGGCAGCAAGCGGCTGGCGATGATGTACACCACCAGCGCGGAAGCACTGATCAGGCCGAGCAGCGGAATCAGCCACATCAGTCCCGGATATTGATCGAACACGGCCAGGCCCTGTTCGCCGCCCTGCACAAACCAGTAAGCGACCGGCAGCATCAGGGTCATGTCGACCCACAGGCCACCGAGGTTGTCGGTTTTCAGATATTTGCGCAGCACGAAGTACAACGGATAGCCGACCACGACCACCAGTGTCGCCCAGGAAAAGCCACCAACCTGATACAACTCGTTCAACACGCCGAGGCTGGCAAAAAACACTGCGATTTTTTGCAGATAAGACAAGCTCTCGCCGTAGGCAATCCGCCCGGTCAGCACCATCGCCAGGGGCAACAGGAAATAGCCCAGCGACACATCCAGGCTGTAGCCGTTGAGCGGCGCCCACATGAACAGCCACAACTGCACGCCGAGCAGGGCCGAGGAAACCAGCAGCCCGGCGATCAGCTTCGGCCTGGCCGCGATCAATCGGAACAGCTCCAGAACCCGCCGCCATTCGCCGGAAACCAGCATGAACACGGTCATGCACGGCACGGTCAGGAGCATGCGCCAGCCGAAAATTTCCACGCCGCTCAGAGGCGTCAGCAGCGACGTGTAGTAATACATGACGGCAAACAGCACCGAGGCCGAAACTGATAAAGCGATACCTTTAGACAAACTGCCCTCGCGGCGTGAAGGTTGAACGGGGCGCGCAGGATACGTGGTTTTTGTGCTGAATATTGAGCGGATGCTCATTATTTCCCACATCCTGGAGCCAGGCACAAAACCTGTGGGAGCGAGCCTGCTCGCGAAGAGGCCAGCCGATTCAGTATAGATGTTGCGTCTGTTGCCGCTTCGCGAGCAGGCTCGCTGCCACATTCGATTTGTATAAAACCCGCAATCTGCTTACGCCGCTCATTCCCCGCTTATGCAGTTTTAGGCCGGGCGCGGTTTACGACCCGACACAAAATGGCTCACATCGTTGAACCCCGGGGTCGAAGCATGTCCCGGTGTCACCAGCGAATCGATAAACGCTTCGTCTTCTGCGGTGATCTTCACCGCTTGCGCCAGCGTGTAGGCGTCCCACTGCTGTTCAGTGCGCGGGCCGACAATCGCCGAGGTCACCGCACTGTTGTTCAGCACCCAGGCAATCGCAAACTCGACCATGCCGACGCCGCGCTGCTCGGTGTATTGCTGAATCTGCTGAGCAATGCGCAGCGATTCCACACGCCATTCCGTTTCGAGGATGCGCTTGTCCTGACGCCCGGCGCGGCTGTTGGCGTCCGGCGTCACATCGGGTGCGTACTTGCCGCTGAGCACGCCGCGAGCCAAGGGGCTGTAAGGTACTACGCCAAGGCCGTAGGTTTGCGCGGCGGTGATCTGCTCGGTCTCGGCCTGGCGGTTGACGATGTTGTACAGCGGCTGGCTGATTACCGGGCGATCAACGCCGAGCTTGTCGGCGATGCGAATCACCTCGGCGATCCGCCAGCCGCGATAGTTCGACAGGCCCCAGTAGCGAATCTTGCCCTGGCGAATCAGATCGCCAATCGCCGAGACACTGACTTCCAGCGGCGTGTTGTGGTCTTCGCGGTGCAGGTAATAGATGTCGACATAATCAGTACCGAGCCGCGTGAGGCTGGCTTCGAGTCCGTTGAAAATGTGTTTGCGGCTCAGACCGCTGCGGTTCGGCACACCGTCTACCGGGCCGAAACCGACCTTGGTCGCGAGCACCCATTCGTGGCGATGGCGGGCGATCGCTTCACCGACGATTTCTTCGGAACGGCCATTGGTGTAAACGTCGGCGGTGTCGATGAAATTGATGCCTTGATCCCAGGCCTTGTCGATGATCCGCAGCGAGTCTCCGGCGCTGGTCTGCTCGCCGAACATCATCGAGCCGAGGGTGAGCGTGGAAACCTGCAAGCCCGAGTGGCCCAGTGTGCGATAGCTCATGCCGAAATCCTTTTTGTCGGTGGGTGGGGAATCAATCAAATACCAGAAGCGTTAGAGGCGGAAAAGTGAAACCGAATAAAAAAACGGCCCGAAAGGGCCGTTTTGGTCATGCGCGAAGTTCAGGCCCGCAACGTCCGCGTCATCCGCAACGCCAGCAGACTCCCTCCGACGATCACCGCCGCCAGCACATACAGCGCCGCATCCGTCGAGCCGGTGCTGTCCTTGACCCAGCCCACCAGATACGGGCTCAAGAACCCGGCCATCTGCCCCATCGAGTTGATCAGCGCCAGCCCACCAGCCGCCGCGCCCGCGCTCAGCATGGCGGTTGGCACTGGCCAGAACATTGGCAGGCCAGTCAGCGCGCCCATGGTAGCGATCGTCAGACCGAGAATCGCAATCGCCGGATTCGCTGCGAAATTCACTGCAATCACCAGACCGACAGCGCCCATCAGCATCGGCACCACCAAGTGCCAGCGGCGCTCCTTGCGCAAGTCCGCCGAGCGGCCGACGATCAGCATGAACACCGCTGCGAGCAGATACGGAATCGCACTCAGCCAGCCGATCACCAGGTTATCGCTGAAGCCGAGGTTCTTGATGATCGACGGCAGCCAGAAGTTGATCGCATACACGCCGCTCTGGATGCAGAAATAGATCAGGCCGAAGGCCCAGATCGCAGGGTTCTTGAACACCGCAAGCAGCGAGTCGGTGGCGGTTTTCGGTTTGTTGGCGAGGTCTTCGGCGTGGTCGGCTTCGAGCACCGCGCGTTCGTGGGCGGTCAGCCATTTGGCATTGGCGAAGCTGTCGCTCAACAGGAAATACGCCAGCGCACCGAGGATCACCGTCGGAATGCCTTGCAGCAGGAACATCCATTGCCAGCCAGCCAAGCCACCTTGGCCAGCAGCGAAGTGGTTAAGGATCCAGCCGGAAAAAGGGCTGCCGAGCAAACCGGAGACCGGGATTGCCGACATGAACAGCGCCATGATCCGCCCGCGACGAAAGGTCGGGAACCACTGCGAGAGATACAGCACGACGCCCGGGAAGAAACCGGCCTCAGCCGCACCGGTGAAAAAGCGCAGGGTGTAGAACTCGGTCGGGGTGGTGACGAACAACAGGCAGGTCGACAGTGTGCCCCAGGTGATCATCATCAAGGCAATCCAGCGCCGAGGACCGAAGCGGGTCAGTGCCAGGTTGCTCGGCACGCCGCACAGCACGTAGCCGATGAAGAAAATCCCGGCGCCGAGGCCATATACGGTTTCGCTGAATTTCAGTGCATCGAGCATCTGCAGTTTGGCGAAGCCAACGTTGACCCGGTCGAGGTAGTTGAACAGGTAGCAGATGAAAATGAAGGGAATCAAACGCAGGGTGATGCGTTTGTAGACGGCGTTTTTACCGTCATCGATGGTCTCTGTAGCTGCGGCGCTCTGCGACATAGCGGCTCTCTCTTTATTATGATTTTTTGCGATGCAAAGGGTAACGTTGATCGCCCTGAGAGTCTCGGCCACCTTTGGCCGGATTGTCTTTGTGCCTGAGCACAGGGTTTGCCGCCAGACCCTGTGCGGCTGAACAACCGCTTGTGCCTGAAATGAAGGATTGCCGCCGCTATGTTCGAACTCGATCACGACCTTGCCCAGGACATCGTCGACCGGGCCATGGCCATTTTGCCGTACAACGTTAACGTCATGGACAGTCAGGGCCTGATCCTGGGCAGCGGTGAACCGGAGCGCATCAACACCCGGCATGAAGGAGCGCAATTGGTGCTGGCCAACGGGCGCGTGGTGGAAATCGATGCGCAGACGGCGGTGCATCTCAAAGGCGTGCAGCCGGGGATCAATCTGCCACTGTTGCTCGATCAGCGCTTGATCGGCGTACTCGGCATCACCGGCGAGCCGGAGCAATTGCGCACCTACGCTGAACTGGTGCGCATGACCGCGGAAATGCTCGTCGGCCAGCGCAACCAGCAGGCCGAGCAACAGTGGCGACGGCAGCGTTGCGATGATCTGCTGGCGTTGCTGCTGAGCGAGGCGGGGGATTCGCCGCGTCTGATCGATGAGGCGCAGCAGCTAGGGCTCAAGCCGCAATTGACACGGGTGCCGTATCTGTTCGAGCTGGGGCTTGAGCACGGCCCGGGGCAAACCGTCGAGGCACTGAGTGCGTGGCTGACCTCGCGTTACCCCGACAGTTGGTGCATGAGTTCGGCGAAGTCATCGCTGTTGTGGTGTCGGCCGGCGAGCCAGAACGTCGAGCACGATCGCCTGCTGGAAAAGCTCGATGGCCTCGGCTGGAAGATCCTGCGCATCGCCGTCGGCGGGCAGGCGGATGGCCTCGCCGGGTTGCGTCGCTGTTATCGACGGGTCGGCGACTTGCTGGCGTATGGTCGTGACGTGCTGCCGAATTCGAGACTGCTGACGCTCAATCGTTATCGCTTGCCGGTCATGCTGTGGCGTCATCGCAACGACGATGCGCTGGACGAACTGCTCAAACCACTGCGCAAGGTCATCGCCAAGGACAGCAACGGTCAATTGCTGGCGACCCTGCGCAGTTGGTGCGAGCACGACGGGCAGAGCCAGGCCTGCGCCGAGGCGTTGGGCATTCATCGCAACAGCCTGCGCTATCGCATGGAACGGATTGCCGAGTTGAGCGGGGTTGATCCGTTGAAGCTGGACGGGATGCTGGCGTTGTATCTGGGGGTGCAGCTGTTGCCGCAGACTGATCCGAATTGATCGGTGTATTTCGGGGCCCCTTCGCGAGCAGGCTCGCTCCCACAGTGGCATGCATTTCAAATGTGGGAGCGAGCCTGCTCGCGAAGGGGCCGGATCATCCAATGCAAGTCTTTTGTGGAAATGAACAATAAACGCCGACGCCACTTGTGCAGCCGACCGGCGTCATCGCCCGCGACCGCTGGCAGCATGAACGCCATTGCAACCGGAGAATTCCCATGAAGATCGTCATCGCCCCTGATTCGTTCAAGGACAGCCTGAGTGCCCAAGGCGTTGCCGAAGCCATCGCCCTCGGACTTGCCCAGGTCTGGCCGCAGGCGACGCTGATCAAATGCCCGATGGCCGATGGCGGCGAAGGCACGGTCGAGTCGATTCTCGCGGCCTGCGAAGGTGAACTGCGCCGCACCCGCGTGCGCGGTCCGTTGGGCGCGCCGGTCGATGCTGCCTGGGGCTGGCTGCCGCACAACCACACCGCGATCATCGAAATGGCCGAGGCCAGCGGTCTGCAATTGGTCCCACCGGGGCAGCGCGATGCGTGCATCAGCAGCACCTTTGGTACCGGTGAGTTGATTCGTGCAGCGCTGGACGCCGGCGCGCAACGGGTGATTCTGGCGATTGGCGGCAGCGCGACCAATGACGGCGGTGCCGGGGCGATGCAGGCGTTGGGCGTGAAGTTGCTGGACGCGCACAATCAATCGTTGGTGCCCGGTGGGCTAGCCTTGGCGAATTTGGCGCGATTGGATTTGAGTGAACTTGATCCGCGTCTGGCCGATGTGCGTTTCGACATCGCCGCCGACGTCAACAATCCGCTCTGCGGTCCCCATGGTGCCTCGGCCATTTTCGGCCCGCAGAAGGGCGCGTCGCCTGCGCAGGTTGAGCAACTCGATCAGGCCTTGGGGCACTTCGCCGAACTCTGCGCGCAGGCGTTGGGCAAGGACGTGCGCGATGAGCCGGGCAGCGGCGCGGCGGGTGGACTCGGATTCGCGGCAAAGGCGTATCTCGGCGCACGGTTTCAGGCGGGCGTCGAGGTAGTGGCGGAACTGGTCGGGCTCGCTGAGGCGGTCGAAGGCGCGGATCTGGTAATTACCGGCGAAGGCCGTTTCGATGCGCAAACCTTGCGCGGCAAAACACCGTTCGGTGTCGCGCGGATTGCCAAACAGCATGCCGTGCCGGTGATTGTGATTGCGGGCACCCTGGGCGAGGGCTATCAGGAACTCTATCAATACGGTATCGACGCCGCATTCGCCCTGACCAGCGGGCCGATGAGCCTCGAACAGGCCTGCGCGCAAGCACCTCGGCTTCTGCGTGAACGTGCCAACGATATTGCCCGAGCCTGGCAACTCGCCGCCAAACGCTGATCGGCTTGCCTATGCAGGAGCTGTCGAGTGCAACGAGGCTGCGATCTTTTGATCCTGCTTTTAAAAGTCAAAAGATCGCAGCCTCGTTGCACTCGACAGCTCCTACCAAAGCCAGCGGAGCTGGGTAGATTGTTGTAACGTCCCGAAAAATATTTACCGCAGACCCGAAACCTTCCTCAAGCCTGGCCGATACAACGGTCAGGCGCACACATAACCACAACTCAGTGCCGCCGGACTGTCGCCCGCTATGGGCCAGTGCTCACGGCATGGACGCTCGTAGTTTCTTTCTTTCGAGAGTCCGACCATGTCCCTGCGTAACCTGAATATCGCGCCCCGTGCTTTCCTCGGTTTTGCCTTCATCGCCTTGCTGGTGATTGTCCTTGGCGTGTTTGCCGTCAGCCGCATGACGGTCATTCGTCAGGCGTCGGTCGACATGGACACCAACCAGTTGCCGAGCGTGACCCACCTCAGTGTGGTCACGGAAAACGTCCTGCGCATGCGCATTCTCTCGTTCCGTGTGCTGGTCAATCGCGAGCCGGCCAGCCTGCAAGAGGCAGAAACCCGCATCGCGGTGCTGGTCGACAAGGTGCGCAAAGCTCAGGCCAGCTACGCTGCGTTGCCGGCAGGTCCTGAAGAGCACGCCGTTTTCCAGACGTTTTCGACGACGCTCGATAATTACCTGCAAGCGCAGAACCAGATGCTCGAGCTCTCGCGCCAAGGCAATCTCGAGGCGCTGCGTGCGTTGATCAACACGCGCATCAAGGAAGGCACCGATCAGATGGGCGAGCAGCTCAACAAGCTGATCGGCATGAATACGGCCGGGGCCAGAGCGGCGGCCACTAAGGCCGGTGAAAACTATGACAGCGCCATCACCGGGATCATCATCGTCGCCGTGATTGCAGCGCTGGCCACCGTGTTGCTCGCCTGGTTGCTGACCCGCAGCATCGTCACACCACTCAACCGCGCCGTGCTTGCCGCGCAGACAATTGCCGGCGGTGACCTCAGTAAAGCCATTGAAGTTGACGGCAAGGACGAGCCGGCGCGCCTGCTCGAAGCTTTGGCGGCGATGCAGACCAACCTGCGCAAAACCATCGAGCAGATCGCCGGTTCCGCCACGCAACTGGGCGCCGCTGCCGAAGAACTCAGCGCGGTCACCGAAGAAGCGTCGCGTGGCCTGCAACAGCAGAACAACGAAATCGAACAGGCCGCCACCGCTGTCAACGAGATGACCGCCGCGGTGGAAGAAGTGGCGCGCAACGCCGTTTCGACTTCCGAGGCCTCCAATCAGTCGACCCACGCCGCCCGCGAAGGTCGCGATCAAGTGGTGAAAACCGTCGACGCGATCCAGACCATGACTCACGACGTGCAGAACACCGCGCAGATGATCGAAGGCCTCGCCGCGCAAGGTCGTGACATCGGCAAGGTGCTGGACGTGATTCGGGCCATCGCCGAGCAGACCAACCTCTTGGCACTCAACGCTGCGATTGAAGCGGCGCGTGCCGGGGAGGCTGGCCGTGGTTTTGCCGTGGTAGCTGACGAAGTGCGCGCCTTGGCCCATCGCACCGCACAGTCGACTCAGGAAATCGAAAAAATGGTCGCCGGCATCCAGAACGGCACCGGTGAAGCGGTTTCGTCGATGCAGCAAAGCAATCAGCGCACTCAGTCCACGCTGGAAATGGCCCGCGCGGCCGGTGTGGCGCTGGAGCAGATTACGCAATCGATTCACCAGATCAACGAGCGCAACCTGGTTATCGCCAGCGCTTCGGAAGAGCAGGCGCAAGTCTCCCGAGAAGTCGATCGCAACCTGGTCAATATTCGCGACCTCGCCACGCAATCGGCCGCTGGCGCCAACCAGACCAGCGCCGCGACCCATGAACTGTCGCGCCTGGCAGTGGATTTGAACGCCATGGTGGCGCGTTTCGTGATTTGAGATACGGTGAAGGCTGGAAACCGCGCTAACAGGAGACGTACATGCGCTATTCAGCCTTGACCCAACGAATCGCCGGGGAGGGTGCCGCTGCCTGGCAGATTCACGACCGAGCGCTGGAACTGCGCGCCGAGGGCGTTGATGTTTTGTTGTTAAGCGTCGGCGATCCGGATTTCGATACGCCGTTGCCGATCGTCCATGGCGCGATCGACAGCCTGCTGGCCGGCGATACCCATTACGCCGACGTGCGTGGTCGGTTCGAGCTGCGCAGGCTGATTGCCGAGCGTCATCGCCAGCGCAGTGGTCAACGGGTCGATCCGGATCAGGTGATTGTCCTGCCCGGCGCGCAATGCGCGGTGTACTCAGTGGCGCAGTGTCTGCTCGATCCGGGTGACGAAGTGATCGTCGCCGAGCCGATGTATGTTACTTACGAAGGTGTGTTTGGCGCGTGTGGTGCTACGGTGATCGCGGTGCCGGTGCGCCCGGAAAACGGTTTTCGTGTCGACCCGGCCGATGTCGCCGCGCGCATCACTCCGCGAACTCGCGCCATGCTGCTTAACAGCCCGAACAACCCCAGCGGCGCGAGTTTGTCCTTGCTGATCTGGCAGGAACTGGCGGCGCTGTGCATTCGCCATGACCTGTGGCTGATCAGCGACGAGGTGTACAGCGAGCTTTTATATGAAGGCGAGCACATCAGCCCGGCGAGTCTGCCGGGCATGGCCGAGCGCACCGCGACGATCAACAGTCTGTCTAAATCCCATGCGATGACCGGCTGGCGCATCGGCTGGATGATCGGCCCGAAACCTTTGGCTGAACATCTGGTGAACCTGTCACTGAGTATGCTTTTCGGTCTGCCGGATTTCGTCCAAAAGGCCGCGCAAGTGGCGCTGCAAAGTGATTTGCCGGAGGTCACGCAGATGCGCGAGGAATACCGATTGCGACGGGATCTGGTGTGCGAGCGGTTGCAGGGTTGCGTCGGTTTGCAGCCAATTCGCCCGGATGGCGGCATGTTCGTGATGGTTGATGTGCGCCAGACTGGGCTCGGCGCTCAGGCGTTCGCCGACCGCCTGCTGGAAGGTTATGGCGTGTCGGTACTGGCCGGCGAAGCGTTCGGGCCGAGCGCGGCGGGGCACATTCGCATTGGGCTGGTGGTGGATCGGGTCAAACTGGCGGATGCCTGCGCGAGGATTGCGTTGTGTGCGGTGCAGCTGTTGCAGGCGCGCAGTGCCTGATGTTTTTGTGTTGCCTTCACTGGCCCCTTCGCGAGCAAGCCCGCTCCCACATTTGAAATGCATTCTCCTGTGGAAGCAGGCTTGGCCCACATTTGAAATGCTTTCTCCTGTGGAAACAGGCTTGCTCCCACATTTGAAATGCATTCCTACTGTGGGAGCGGGCTTGCTCGCGAAGGCGGTTTGACAGGCGCCTGAGATCTCAACTTTGCAAGGCGGGGGCATTCACCAGATTCGCCGGCCGCTGCCCATTCAACGCCGCCAGCAGGTTCTCCACCGCACACCGCGCCATTGCTTCACGCGTCTCATGCGTCGCCGAGCCCATGTGCGGCGTCGCCACCACATTGCTCAACTGCAACAACGGCGAGTCATGGTTCAACGGCTCGCGCTCGAACACATCCAGCCCCGCCGCGCGAATACGCTTGTTGCGCAACGCCTCAATCATTGCCTTTTCATCAACCACCTTGCCGCGCGAGATATTGATGAAGATGCTCTCCGGGCGCATCAGCGCAAACTGTTCGGCGCCGATCAAGCGTTCGGTCTGCGCCGTCAGAGGCAAGGTCAGGCAAATGAAGTCGGCTTGCTGAAGCAACTCTTCGAGGCTGCGATATTGCGCGTCAAAGCGCTCCTCGACCGCCGGCTTGCGTGACTGGCTGTGGTAGATCACCGGCATGCCGAAACCGAAATGCCCGCGCTGGGCCAACGCCTCGCCGATGCGGCCCATGCCGATGATGCCCAGCGTCTTGCCATGCACATCGGTGCCGAAATGCGCCGGGCCGATATTACGGCTCCATTGCCCGCCACGGACCATGTTCGCCAGTTCGACCACACGCCGGGCAGTGGCGAGGATCAGGGCAAATCCGGTATCGGCAGTGGTTTCGGTGAGCACGTCCGGCGTGTTGGTCAGCAGAATATTGCGCCGGTTCAGATAATCGATGGCGTAGTTGTCGACCCCCACCGAAACGCTGGCAATCGCCTCCAGCTGCGGCGCCAGATCAAGCAGCGCCGCATCCAGTTTCAAGCTGGCGCCGAGCAAGCCGTGGGCGCGGGGCAGGGCATCGCGCAACTGCATGAGGCCATCGGCGTCGAGGCTTTCGATCAGCGTCACGTCAAACTGCTCTTGCAGACGCGCCATCAGCGCGGGCGAAAGTTTCTTGTACAGCACGACCTGTTTTTTCATGGCAAAAGTCCTTTCAGGAATGCGCCGGCACACGCGGGGTGACAGCGGCTTTGGCGACGACGCGATCACTGGCGCCGGGCTTGAGGAAAATCGTCAGCACCACCGACAGCAGCAGCGCGCCGCTCATCAACAGATAGGAAGCACCGGGCGAACCGGTGGAGCTGTTCAGATAGCCGACCAGATACGAGCCGCCAAAAGAACCGAGCGCGCCCATGCTGTTGATCAGCGCCATGGCGCCGCCAGCGACGTTGGCCGGCAGGATTTCGGGGACGATGGCGAAGAACGGCCCGTACGGCGCGTACATGCAGGCGCCGGCAATCACCAGCAGCGTGTACGACCACCAGAAGTGTTCGGCGCCCAAGGCATACGAGCCGTAGAACGCGATGGAGGCGATCAGCAGCGGCGGCCAGACGAAGCGTTTGCGCTTCTGCAATTTGTCCGAACCCCACGACACCGCGAGCATGCCGATCACCGCCGCCAGATACGGCAGCGCCGACAGCCAGCCAGCCTCGATCATGTCCATTTGCGCGCCGGCCTTGAGGATCGACGGCAGCCACAGCACGAAACCGTAGACGCCGATGCTCCAGCAGAAAAACTGCAGCGCGAGAATAATCACCTTCGGCGAACGGAAGGCCTCGGCGTAGTTCTTCACCGCTTTGATCCCGACCTGCTCGGCGGCGAGGGCGCTTTCCAGATCGTGCTTTTCCTGCTCATTGAGCCACTTGGCCTGAGCCGGACGATCATCGGCCAGACGCCACCAGATAAACGCCCACAGTACCGCCGGCAGACCTTCAATGATGAACATCCAGCGCCAGCTGAAATGCTGTACCAGATAGCCCGAAACCACCGACATCCACAGCATGGTCACCGGGTTGCCGAGGATCAGAAAGGTGTTGGCCCGCGAGCGTTCGGCGCGGGTGAACCAATGGCACAGATACACCAGCATGGCCGGCATCACCGCCGCTTCGACCACGCCGAGCATGAAGCGAATGACGATCAGCCAATAGGCGTTGGATACCACGCCAGTCAGCGTGGCCAAGCCGCCCCAGAGGATCAGGCTGACGAAAATCAGCTTTTTCACGCTGTGCTTTTGCGCGTAGATCGCGCCCGGTACCTGGAAGAAAAAGTACCCAAGAAAGAACAGCGCACCGAGCAGCGAGGACAGGCCAGGCGTGATCATCAGGTCCTCGGCCATGCCCGACGCGGCGGCAAAACCGTAATTGGCGCGGTCGAGATAGGCCAGGCTGTAAGTGATGAATACGATCGGCATGATATACCACCAGCGGCGGGTGGCGAGGGTAGCGGTTTTCATCGGTGTGACTCCTGAGCTTGTTGTTTTTGTCGCAGCAGGTTCATTCATTTACGGTCATCAGGCGGGCCTCTTCGCGAGCAGGCTCTCTCCCACAGAGGATTGCATTCCAAATGTGGGAGCTAGCCTGCTCGCGAAGGCGGATTCAAATTCAACCGATAACTCTTGGCGGGTCGGCAACCCCTCCATATCCCCGCGACTCTGCACCGCGCGACTGCCAATCCAGTTCGCCCGCTGCACAGCCTCGGCAAAACTCTGATGCTCGAGCAGGGCGCTGATCATCCCGACGGCAAAGCCATCGCCGGCACCCACGGTATCGACCACGTTGCTCACCGGCACGCCAGCCACAAAACCCTGATCCAACTGCGTGCGGTAATAAGCGCCCTCAGGCCCGAGCTTGATCGCCACGGCCTCGGCGCCCTGATCCAGATAGAACGCAGCAATGTCGGCCGGGTCGTCGAAACCGGTGAGCAAGCGACCTTCACTCAACCCCGGCAGCACCCAGTGGGCAAGGGCGGCGAGGCGGTTGATCTGGCGGATCATCTCGCCCTCGCTGGCCCACAGGCTCGGGCGCAGATTCGGGTCGAACGACACGCTGCGCCCGGCGTTGCGCATCCGGGTCATCAGCTCGAAGGACATTTCCCGGCTGGAACCTGACAGCGCCGGCGGAATACCGGTGGCGTGTAAGTGACGGGCATTCAGCAGGTTGTCGCTGATGGACTGCGGCGACAAATGACTGGCCGCCGAACCACGACGGAAATACTCGACCTGCGGGTCGCTGCCATCGTCATTGCGTGATTTGAACTGGAAACCGGTCGGGTGATTTGTGTCGACTTCAACGTGGCTGCAATCCAGACCTTCCTTGATCAGCGTCTCGACCACGAAGCGTCCGAGCGAATCGTTACCGACCCGGCTCAGCCACGCGACGTTGAAACCCAAGCGCGACAAGCCGATCGCGACGTTGCTGTCGGCCCCGGCAATCCGTTTGTGAAATTGCTCGACCTTGGCCAGATCGCCGGTCTGCTCGGCGACGAGCATTGCCATGGTTTCACCGAAAGAAAGAATATCGATTTCAGACATGTGCTGGCTCCAGGCGCGATTGACCGAGGCGGGCGAGGGCGGCGACGTGTTCGCGGGTCAGTTGCACCAGATCATCGCCTTGCAGCGGGTACTCGGCGGCGCGCATAACGCCTTGGTCCATGTGCCGCAGCAGTTGTTCCCACAGATGCAGATCGCTGATGGCGGGTGGTACGGCGATCAGTTTGCCGTCGGCGCGGCGCGCAACGGCTTTGCAATGCACGTAACCGACATGACGACCAAGCGCGCGTGCGGCGCTGGCGGCGGACTGGTCCTGCCAATGCCAGTTGCCTATGTCGAAGGTCATCTTGATCGGCAAGTTGTGCTGTTCGACGGCGGCAAAGAAACGCTGGAACGGCTCGATACGTCCGCCGTGCAAGGTCTGGTCGTTCTCCACCAGCAGTTGCACGGGACTGTGTTCGAGTCGCTCGGCCAGTGCCTGCAAATCAGAGTTGTCGGTGAAATAGCCGAGCGACACCTTCAACCATTTCGAGCCAAAAACCTGGGCCTGTTGCAGCGCGGTGATCAATTCTGGATTTGGCTGCGCCTGACCGGCCAGCCACAATTCGGTGGGTGAGGAGTAAATACTTTGCAGACCCTGCGCCCTAGTAGCCTGAGCCAGTTGCGCCGGGTCTTCCCGGGTCAGCAATTCTTCGCGCCACTCGATGCGATTCGCCCCGGCTGCCGCGAGGATATCGATGAAAGAATCCTGCCCACGCTGGCGCACAAGCTCGGCACCGTAGCTGGACAGACTGATGGAAACGGCTGGTTTATTCATTGTTATTTGACCTCTGAAACCGGTTTCATTTTTGTTCAAAAAAATATCAGATGGTTCTGTGGTGTCCTTCCGGGCGTCTTCGCGAGCAGGCTCGCTCCCACATTTGGAATGCGCTCACCTGTGGGAGCTGGCTTGCCAGCGAAAGCGTCAGATCAGACACCGCCAACCTCTCGGGTCGACCCACGCTCAACCAGCATCGGCGCAAAATCCACCATCCGTGCCACTTCATCATCTCCGCGCAAGCGCTTGAGCAAACACTCGAACGCTCGTGCACCTATCTCTTGCGTCGGCTGCGCCAGCGCAGTAATCCCGCTGCCCACCAGCGGATACCAATCCAGATCGTCCAGGGCAATCAGCCCGACATCCTCGAACAAGCGCACACCGAGTGCGCGCAACGCGTGAGTCGCCGCCAGCGCCGCCACGCCATTGGCGCAAAACAGTGCTTTCGGACCGTCAACGTGGGTGTTTAAAAAAGTTTGAAGTTGCGCCTTCAGATCATCGCCGGTTTCCAGCACCGCCCCGGTCAGGGCCGAGCGTTGGGCAATCTGCGCTTGAAAACTGCTGACCCGTTCGATCCGCGAACTGGTGCCATCAAACGGTTCGGTTACCAGCAATAAATCCCGATATCCGCGCTGCTCAAGGTGCGCGAGCGCCATTTCAACTGCTTGCGAGTTGTTCAGTCCGACCATGTCGCTGTCCAGCCCGTCCACTTTGCGATCCACCAGCACCAGCGGCATCTCGCGGCGCAGCTCATGCAGTTCGTCCCGGTGATGGCCCAGCGTGTTCACGATCAGCCCTTCGATGTTGTACGAGCGCAACAGCGCCAGGTGCTGACGTTCCTGCTCGTCATCGCGGTCGGTGTTGCACACCACCAGGCTGTAGCCGTGCGCACGGCAGGCGGTTTCCACCCCGTGCATCACGGCAATCGAATAAGGGTTGCGGATATCGGCCACCAGCATGCCGATCAGCCGAGTGCGCCCGCGTTTCAGACCACGGGCCATTTGGTTGGGGCGGTAGCCGAGTTCATCAATCGCCTGCTCGATGCGCCGGGCAATGGCATCGGAGAGTAGGGCGCGGTCATCGCCGATGAAGCGCGAGACGCTGGCCTTGGATACACCGGCGCGTTCGGCAACATCAAGCATGGTCACGCGGCTGCGCTGGGCGGCGGAGAAGTCGTTCACGGTATGAAACCTTGTTATTGGATTTATAGGCCAAGGCAGAGCCTGAAACCGGTTTCAGGAAACACCAGAAACAATTCGGTCGTCAAGTAAATGATCAGAGGGTTGCCCTACGTTACCGACGGGCGGGTGATTGCCTACCCGAACAAACCGGCGGCAATATTGATCGAAAAGCCCAGAATCGCAGTGTTGAACACAAAACCGATCAGCGACTGCGCCAGTACGATTTTGCGGATGCCTCGCGTCGCTACGCCTACGTCCGATGTTTGAACTGCAACGCCAATCGTGAACGAGAAGTACAGGAAGTCCCAGTAATTGGGAGTGGTCAGCCCTTCAGCAAAACGCAGCGCCGGCTCTTTGCCGTCCCAGGTGTAAAACAATCTGGCGTAGTGCACACAGAAGATCACACCTATCAGCAGCCATGAGCCGGTCACTGTCAGCGCTGTGAACCCGTAGTGCATGAGTTTGCGTGAGGTTTCCAGGTCTTTGCTGCCGGCGAGTTCAAGGGTGATGGTGGCGAGACTGGCCAACGCGGCAATGCACACCACAAACAGCACCAGCCCGGCGTTCTCGTCTTCGACTTCAGCGATGCGTCGCACGTCCGGTGCCTTGGCGCGAATGGTCAGCCAGAACATCAGGATCAGGTATGTCCAGACACCGACGTTCCAGCCAATGAGGATTTTGCTGACGATGGAACCGGCCGGGACCAACAGGCCGGTGGCGAGGCCGAGCAGAGCGGCGGCGGAGAGGCGAGGGTGGGTGCGGGCGAGGAAGCGCATGGTGACTCACGTCGGTGAACTGTCAGTGCACCATAGCGCAGGCGATCCGGCTTTTGTAGGAGCTGCGGAAGGCTCGGGCCGCGATCGGACGATCTTTCGACTTTAGCTTTTCAAGATCAAAAGATCGCAGCCTCGTTGCACTCGACAGCTCCTACATTTGGATCAGTGGGGTTTGCTGAATCGTTGTACGAGTTTCATCACTACGACGAAGAAGACTGGCACGAAGATCACCGCCAGCGTTGCCGTAATCATCCCACCGATCACGCCAGTGCCGATCGCCTGTTGGCTGGCCGAACTGGCGCCGGTGGCGATGGCCAACGGCACCACACCGAGAATGAACGCCAGCGATGTCATCACGATCGGCCGCAGACGCAAACGCGCGGCCTGCAACGTAGCATCGATCAGATCGTGACCTTCGTCATACAAGCTCTTGGCGAACTCGATGATCAGGATCGCGTTCTTCGCCGACAGACCAATGATGGTGATCAGTCCGACCTTGAAGAACACGTCGTTGGGCATGCCGCGCAGTGTCACGGCGAGTACCGCGCCGAGCACACCAAGCGGGACAACGAGCAATACCGAAGTCGGGATCGACCAGCTTTCGTACAGCGCTGCCAGACACAGGAACACCACCAACAGCGACAAACCAAGCAGAATCGGCGCTTGATTGCCTGACAGGCGTTCCTGCAACGACAAACCGGTCCACTCTTGGCCCAGACCTTTCGGCCCCAGCGCAACCAGTCGTTCGATTTCCGCCATGGCCTCGCCGGTACTGTGCCCGGGTGACGGCTCGCCGGAAATCGCAATCGCCGGATAACCGTTGTAGCGGGTCAACTGCGCCGGCCCTTGAATCCAGTTGGCCTGAACGAATGCCGACAGCGGCACCATGTTTCCGGCGTTGTTGCGCACATGCATTTTCAGCAAGTCATCCACCTGACTGCGCTGATCACCTTCGGCTTGCACGACCACCCGCTGCATGCGCCCCTGATTGGGGAAGTCATTGATGTAGCTCGAACCCACCGCAGTGGACAGCACGTTGCCGATGTCGGCGAACGAAACGCCCAAGGCGTTCGCCTGTTTGCGGTCGACGATCAGCTGCACCTGCGGCGCTTCGGCTAGTGCGCTTTCACGGACGTTCATCAATATCGGGCTTTGCTCCGCTGCGGCGAGCAGTTCCGTACGCGCCTGCATCAACGTCGCATGGCCGAGGCCGCCGCGATCCTGCAAACGGAACTCGAAGCCGCTCGATGTGCCGAGACCGTCCACTGGCGGCGGCAGTACCGAGAACGCCATGGCGTCCTTGATCTGGCTCAGCGCCGCGTTGGCGCGGTCGGCGATCGAGCTGGCAGCATCGTCGCTGCCACGTTCCGACCAATCCTTGAGCGTCGAAAACGCCAGCGCTGCGTTCTGCCCGCTACCGGAGAAACTGAAACCCAGGATCACTACGCTGTCACTGATTCCCGGTTCACCGGCGTTGTGCGCCTCGAGCTGTTCGGCCACTTGCACAGTGCGGTTCTTGGTCGCGCCGGGTGGCAGCTGGATATCGGTGATGGTGTAACCCTGATCTTCCGTGGGCAGAAACGAGGAGGGCAGGCGCGCAAAACAGATTCCGAGTCCAATCAGCAGGACCACGTAGATCATGAGGTAGCGACCCGTACGCTTGAGCGCATAGCCGACCCAGCCCTGATAGCGATCGGTCAATTGCTCAAATCGGCGATTGAACCAACCGAAAAATCCGGACTTCTCGTGATGCTCGCCTTTGCCGACAGGCTTGAGCAATGTCGCGCACAAGGCCGGCGTCAACGTCAGGGCGAGGAATGCCGAGAATAGAATCGAGGTGGCCATGGACAGCGAGAACTGTTGGTAGATCACCCCGACCGAACCCTGCATGAATGCCATCGGAATAAACACTGCGACCAGCACCAGCGTAATGCCAATGATCGCTCCGGTGATCTGCGTCATCGCCTTGCGTGTGGCTTCCTTGGGCGATAAGCCTTCGGTGGCCATGATCCGCTCAACGTTCTCAACCACGACGATGGCGTCGTCCACAAGAATGCCGATCGCGAGCACCATGCCGAACATGGTCAGCACGTTGATCGAGAAGCCCAGCGCCAGCATGGTCGCGAACGTGCCCATCAGCGCCACCGGCACCACCAATGTCGGGATCAGCGTGTAGCGCACGTTTTGCAGGAACAGGAACATCACCGCAAACACCAGCAGCATCGCTTCGCCAAGGGTGTAGATCACTTTAGTGATCGAGACTTTGACGAAGGGCGAAGTGTCGTAAGGAATCTTGTACTCCACGCCGGCCGGGAAGTAGCGCGCCAGTTCATCCATCTTCGCCCGCACCAGTGTCGCGGTGTTCAGCGCGTTGGCGCCTGGAGAAAGCTGCACGCCAACGGCGGTGGAGGGCTTGCCGTTCAGGCGTGTGCCGAACTGATATTCCTGACTGCCGATCTCGACCCGCGCGACATCACCGATGCGCACCGTGGAGCCATCGCGATTGGCCTTGAGCACGATGTCGGCGAATTCCTGCGGCGTCGACAACTGGCCTTTGACCAGAATCGTCGCAGTGATTTCCTGCGTGGACGGCGACGGCAGATCACCGATGCTACCCGCTGAAACCTGAGCGTTCTGCGCAACGATGGCTTCGTTGACATCGGCCGGCGTCAGGTTGAACGCGATGAGCTTCTGCGGATCGATCCAGATGCGCATGGCCCGTTCGGCGCCGTACAACTGCGCCTTGCCGACACCATCCAGACGCTTGATCTCGTTCATCACGTTGCGCGCCAGGTAATCGCTGAGCGCCACGTCATCAAGTTTGCCGTCGCTGGAGGTCAGAGTGATCAACAACAGGAAACCGGAAGAAACCTTCTCCACTTGCAAACCCTGCTGATTCACAGCTTGCGGCAGGCGCGACTCGACCACCTTGAGGCGGTTTTGCACATCGACCTGCGCCAGTTCCGGGTTGGTGCCCGGCTGGAAAGTTGCCTTGATCGTCGCGCTGCCCAGGCTGCTTTGCGATTCGAAGTAGAGCAAGTGATCGGCGCCGTTGAGCTCTTCCTCGATCAGGCTGACCACGCTTTCATCGACGGTCTGCGCCGAGGCGCCGGGGTACACGGCGTAGATTTCGATCTGCGGCGGTGCGACGTCGGGGTATTGCGCGACCGGCAACTGCGGAATGGCCAGCGCACCCGCCAACAGTATGAACAGGGCGACCACCCAGGCGAACACCGGACGGTCGATAAAGAACTGCGGCATATAAGAGCGTCCTGCTTACTGACCAGTGGTCTGGGCAAGTGGAAGAGGGGTTTCGTCGATCTGCACCTTTTCCCCGGGACGGGCGTGTTGCAGGCCTTCGATTACGATGCGGTCGCCGGACTTGAGGCCGCCGGTGACGATCCAGCGATTGTTCTGCACTGCGCCCAGTTGCACTGGTTGCTCCGCAACGCGCATCTGCTCATCGACGGTCAGTACCTGGGCGATGCCGGCGCTGTCGCGTTGTACGGCGCGTTGCGGCACGGTGATGCCGTTCTGGATGGTCGCTTGCTCAAGACGTACGCGGATGAAGCTGCCAGGCAGCAGATCGAGATCCGGATTGGGAAATTCGCTGCGCAGGATGATCTGGCCAGTACCAGGATCGACAGTGATATCGCTGAACAGCAGCTTGCCGGGCAATGGATACACGCTACCGTCATCCTGAATCAGCGTGGCCTTCGCCTGATCCTGACCGACTTCCTGCAACTGCCCGGAACGGAACGCTCGGCGCAGTTCATTGAGCTCGCGAGTTGACTGGGTGAGGTCGGCATGAATCGGGTTGAGCTGCTGGATCAGCGCCAGTGGCGTGGTTTCGTTCTGCCCCACCAGCGCACCTTCGGTGACCAGCGCGCGGCCGATGCGGCCGGAGATTGGTGCGGTCACGGTGGCATAACCGAGGTTCAGTTTCGCCCGTTCCAGCGCTGCTTTGCTGGCGGCGACATCAGCGGCGGTCTGCCGGGCAGCGGCGCGAGCGTTGTCGTAGTCCTGACCGCTGATGGCCTGGTCCTCGATCAACTGCGCATAGCGTTGTTCTTGCAGTTTCGCCTGAAAAGCGTTGGCCTCGGCTTTGCGCAGCGCGGCTTCAGCACTGTCCAGATCAGCCTTGAACGGTGCAGGGTCGATGCGGAACAGCACGTCACCCTTTTTAACGTCGCTGCCTTCGCGATAGGTGCGCTGCAACACCACGCCCGCCACTCGCGCACGCACTTCGGCAATCCGTGGCGCGGCGATGCGCCCGCTCAGTTCGCTGCTGATCGACAATGGCTGGGTTTTGACGGTCTCGACGCGCACGGTGGCCGGCGGCGTCTGCTCTTCGGCGTTCGAGGATGAATCACAAGCGCTCAGCGTCAGCGCCAATGCGATCAGGCCGAGCCCGGCCAGCAGTTTTCCAGACATGTACAACCCCCAATATTGAAGGCCGCATCCTACGGCCAGACGGGGAGGTTAGCGGTGAAGCTTTGTAGCTGCTGTGTGAAATTGTGTAAGGGTTTTGCTCGGTGGTGCGCGAGGGCGTATATCCTGCAGGCCTTGAAATTTATTGCGACAGTTCGATCGCTTTCGCGAGCAGGCTCGCTCCCACAGGAGATCGCATTTCAGTGTGCGAGCGAATGAGCCCTGACTGTCGCCCCAGCATTTTCTGGAACACCCCATGCCCAACATCCTCCTGGTCGAAGACGACACCGCCCTCGCCGAACTGATTTCCAGCTACCTGGAGCGCAACGGTTATTCCGTCAGCGTCATCGGCCGTGGCGACCATGTGCGCGAACGGGCGCGGATCAGTCCGCCGGATCTGGTGATCCTCGACCTCATGCTGCCGGGCCTAGACGGCTTGCAGGTGTGTCGCTTGCTGCGTGCCGATTCGGCGACACTGCCGATCCTGATGCTGACCGCTCGCGATGACAGCCATGATCAAGTGCTGGGCCTGGAAATGGGCGCTGACGATTACGTCACCAAACCCTGCGAGCCCCGGGTGCTGCTGGCGCGGGTGCGCACGTTGTTGCGGCGCAGCAGCCTCGGTGAACCGCTGGCGGTCAATGACCGCATCGTCATGGGCAATCTGTGCATTGATCTGTCCGAGCGCACCGTGACCTGGCGTGATCAAGCGGTTGAACTGTCCAGCGGTGAATACAATCTTTTAGTGGTTCTGGCCCGGCACGCTGGCGAAGTGCTGAGTCGCGATCAGATTCTGCAGCGGCTGCGCGGTATCGAATTCAACGGTACCGATCGCTCGGTGGACGTGGCGATTTCCAAGCTGCGGCGCAAATTCGATGATCACGCTGGCGAGGCGCGCAAGATCAAGACTGTGTGGGGCAAGGGCTATCTGTTCAGCCGCTCCGAGTGGGAATGCTGAGCTGATGTTTCGCATCTTGTTTCGCCTGTATCTGGTGACCATCGTCTCCTATAGCGCGGCGATCTATCTGGTGCCGGATCTGGTGGTCATGGCTTTCCGGGATCGCTTTGTCACCTATAACCTGGACTTTTCCCGAGGTCTGCAGTCGCTGATCACCAAGCAATTTCATGCCGCGCCGCAAGAGCAGTGGCCGGCGATTGCGGCCTCGATGGACAAGGAATTCCAGCCGCTGCACATCGTCCTGACGCCAATCGACGACCCGGTGTTCACGCCCATCGAGCAGGAGCGTCTGCACCGTGGTGAAAACGTCGTGCGCATCGGCGATTGGGGCTGGCGCACCCTGGCGGTAACGCCGCTGAATGCGGACATGGCCGTGCGCATGGTCGTGCCGCCCGATCCGGTCGACGTCGATCTGTTGTACTGGAGCATCAACGTGCTGATCGGCGCCATGTTGCTAGGCTGCCTGCTGCTTTGGCTGCGCCCGCACTGGCGCGACCTGGAGCGCCTGAAAAGCACCGCCGAACGCTTCGGCAAGGGCCACTTGAGCGAGCGGACCAAAATTGCGCCGAGCTCGAACATTGGCAGTCTCGCCAACGTGTTCGACACCATGGCTGGCGATATCGAAAACCTGCTCAATCAACAGCGCGATCTGCTCAATGCCGTTTCCCACGAACTGCGTACGCCGCTGACACGTCTGGATTTCGGCTTGGCGCTGGCGTTGTCCGAAGACTTGCCAGCCGCCAGTCGCGAGCGTTTGCAGAGCCTGGTCGCGCATATCCGTGAGCTGGATGAGCTGGTACTGGAATTGCTCTCCTACAGCCGCTTGCAGAATCCAGCGCAATCACCCGAGCGCATCGAGGTGTCGCTGGATGAGTTCATCGACAGTATTCTCGGTAGTGTCGATGAGGAACTGGAATCGCCGGACATCGTGATTGACGTGCTCTTGCACGGTCAGCTCGAACGCTTCGCGCTGGATCCGCGTCTGACCGCCCGGGCTATCCAGAACCTGTTGCGCAACGCCATGCGCTATTGCGAAAAGCGTATTCAGATTGGCGTGCAGGTCATTGCCGGAGGGTGTGAGATATGGGTCGACGACGATGGCATCGGCATTCCTGACGACGAGCGTGAGCGGATTTTTGAACCGTTCTATCGGCTCGATCGCAGCCGTGATCGCGCGACGGGTGGATTCGGCCTCGGTTTGGCGATTAGCCGCCGCGCGCTGGAAGCGCAGGGCGGCACACTAACCGTTGAGAGTTCGCCGCTGGGTGGGGCGCGATTCAGGCTGTGGTTGCCGGCCACGGCCTGAATCTTTAACGGACATCTGATGATTGAATCAGGCCGACGCCAGCCTCTTGCATCCGCTTTATGGCGGCTGCCAGCGAACCTTCCAGATCAATCGCCCGACAGGCATCCAGCACCACAAAGACATTCAATCCCGCCGCACGCGCGTCCAGTGCGGAAAACATCACACAAAAATCCAAAGCCAGGCCGACCATGTAAACGGTGTCGACACCGCGCTCTTTTAGACAACCCGCAAGACCTGTGGTGGTGCTTCGGTCTGCTTCGAGAAAAGCCGAGTAGCTGTCGATGTCGGGATTGCAGCCCTTGCGGATGACCAATTGCGCGTGCGGCAAATCCAGTTCCGGATGAAATTCAGCGCCTTCGCTGGCTTGCACACAATGATCGGGCCACAGGGTTTGTGCGCCGTACGGTAATTCAATGACGTCGTAGGGCTGGTGCCCGGGATGGCTGGACGCAAACGAGATATGCCCGCTCGGGTGCCAGTCCTGAGCTATGACGACTTGCCTGAAGTGGCGCGCGAGCCGGTTGATCAGCGGCACAATCCGGTCACCTTCCGGCACCGGTAATTTCCCGCCGGGAATGAAGTCGTTTTGAACGTCGATGACGAGCAATGCAGCGCGGGACGAAATGGGCACGGGTAAATCTTCCTGGGAATAAAACCTCGGCCAGTTTAGCAGGGCTCCTGTCAGCCGCTGGTCTGCAGCACGCATTGCTGGGTTTTACTGTCCCAGACCTGGCCTTTCGGGCATTCGGGCTTTTTCACGGCATCGCTTTCATCGACGGCGAAAACAGCAGGGCTGGACAGGGCGGCGACCAGCAGCGGGACGGCGAACAGTATTTGTCGAATATTCATGGTCAATCTCCACTTTCATCGGCTCGGAGCAGAAGTTGTTGTTCTCCTTTGCAGTGACTGTTCAGTTCTGCGGAAGATTCAAAGTTCTGCAGCGGGCCATTGACTTGTCATCCGCCGGCAGGCTAATTTCCAGCCCATGACTTTCACCGTATCGCGCTGCCAGCCAAGCATTATTACCGCCATTCCTCATTTGGCGGGCTAGCTCACGACTGCAGCACCCAACCCGCCCTAGAGGCGGGTTTTTACTTTCTGTCTCCGGGGTTCTGAAAAATGTCAGGAGACGACCATGCCGCACAGCCCCGACCAGCAAGCACTGCTTGAGCGCTACGTGAAAAAGATTCTGGCCGCGCCGGTTTACGACATTGCCGTGCGCACGCCATTGCAGCTTGCGCCAGCGTTGTCGGAAGCATTGGGCAATCGGATCCTGCTCAAGCGCGAAGATCTGCAACCGACGTTCTCTTTCAAGATCCGTGGTGCTTACAACAAACTCGTGCAACTGAGCGATGAGCGGCGAGCGCGGGGAGTGATCACGGCGTCGGCGGGTAATCACGCGCAAGGTGTAGCGCTGGCGGCGCGGGAGTTGGGCATCGCCGCGACGATCGTCATGCCGTCTGCCACCCCTGAGCTCAAAGTGCTCGGCGTGCGCAGTCGCGGTGCCGAAGCACTGCTGCATGGCGAAAGCTTCCCGTTTGCTCTGGCCCATGCGTTGCATTTGGCCGAACAGACCGGGTGCACGTTTGTTTCACCGTTCGATGATCCTGACGTGATCGCCGGACAAGGCACTGTGGCGATGGAAATCCTGCGCCAGCATCAAGGCGCGCTGGACGCGATCTTCATCCCGGTCGGCGGCGGAGGTTTGATCGCCGGTATTGCGGCCTACGTCAAATACCTGCGTCCGGAAGTGCGGATCATCGGCGTCGAATCCGAACATTCGGCATGCCTGCAAGCGGCTTTGAGTGCGGACGAGCGGGTGGTTCTGCCGAGAGTTGGTACCTTTGCCGATGGCGTAGCGGTTGCGCAGATCGGCGCGTATGGCTTTGAGGTTTGCCGCTTCTGCGTAGATGAGGTGATAACGGTCAGCAATGACGAACTCTGCGCCGCGATCAAGAATATCTACGACGATACCCGTTCGATCACTGAACCTTCAGGTGCGTTGGCTGTTGCGGGGATCAAGCAGCAAGTAGCGCGCAGCGGCGTTCGTGGTCAGACCTTCATCGCCATCGACTCTGGTGCGAATATCAACTTCGACAGCCTGCGCCATGTCGCCGAGCGCGCCGCTGCTTGCGGCGTGCCGGCGTAATGGCGATCAGGGCAGCAACGGGCGCAGAAACGTGCGCTCGTAACTGACGATGAACTTCTTCTCGACCAGATCGGCCACCAGTGCGGTGCTTTCGGGGTCGGTCATTGCAATATGTCGATAGCTTTCGTAATCGGCCAGTGATGGAAAACTGAACAGACAATAAGCAATGTTGCTGGCGCCTTCCGAGGGGAGAAAGTAGCCGTGATGCGTACCGCCCAAGCGCTCAACGATGTCGAGCCACGCTTTGGCATAAGCTTCGAAAGCGGGCAACTGATAGGGATCGATCACATATCTGACGTGGCAAGTAATCAAGGGCTGGGCTCCGGTTATTCCTGCAGGGCGGTGCCGACTTTGTCCGACGCCGACCAGATGCGATAACGCACTTCGACGTCCGACGGCGCGTACACCACAACCGGCAATTTGCTGTTGTATCGCAACATGAAGCCGTCACCGACGACCGGAACGAAAGCACGTTTTTTCTGGCTGCCGGGCGGGCAGGCCATCATCGTGCTCATCGGGCCGATGACCTTTTCCAGGCGATAGAACGGATAGCCCCAGCCTTGCAGATTCTTTTCATCGAGCACACCGCCCAGACGTTGACGGTTGCAATCCACTTCCAGAGTTTTGCCAGCGAGAATTTCAACCTGGAAATTCTCTTCCTGCTCTTGTTTGGGCAGATGGATGACTTGTCGGGTAAACCCGGCTTCGGCTTTGGGATACGGCGCGATGTCTTCGAGCTTGGCGGCGTGGGCGAGGGTGGAAAGGTTGGCGATCAACAGGCCGGTGATCGCGCAAACGCTTAAGGAATTCATGAAGGCCTCCGTGCGGGTTGAATTTCAATGGGAGACATTCTTGCCGTCATAGTCTGCGAAAGCAAATTTGCCCGGAGATTGCAGATTGCAGGGGACGGGTGGTCGATTCATGCATTTTGCAAATAGCAGGATACTGGCCACATTTCCAAGTGCTTGATTTTGAAGGGAGCAAAACGAACAGATCAAAGGCACGTTTTGTGCGTTCTTTTGGTGAGGCGCACAGGATTTGGGCGCCTACACTCCAATGGGCATTTCGCAGTACCACCACTTGCCGCACCAGGGAAACAGCGGGGGCACACCCGTAAAGGCGCAGCAGAGGGTCAGCGTGAATACTTGATTGGCAATCGCACAGAAAGGAGAGGGTTCGCCATGTTTTTATCTGCCTTGGAATTACGCAATATCATTGAAAGCAGCTTCCTGCCGAAACGCTGCCAGTGCACGTTGACACCAGACTTGTCGATGTCCGTCAAAGTATTTGGCGACCATCGAACCGACCAAGCCGATCTCTACGTCAGTGGAATCGACGCCAGCCGCCTGAACAGCTGCCGTGAAATCAACAACCTGGTCGCAGGCCTGCGTTCCGACCTCGCGCAACAAACGACGACCCATCAAACCAGCGCTCGTTCTCGAGCCGTTTAACCCACCGTCTCACCCAGTTCGACCGTCACGCGCCGGGCCTGCACGAAACCTAGGCCCAGCGCGAACTCGACCAGTACCGCGAGCAAAATCCCGGGGCCGGCATGGCCATTGAGCCATTCGCCAAAACCCAACGCCGCCAAACCGAAACAGCCGACGATGAAACCATTGCTCAGCGCACTGCGTGCCACTGACGGCGGAGCATTGCGCAGCAAATAAAACATCACCCCCAACGCCGCAAACAGCACCGCGCTGCGCCTTGCGACTACGCCAGTGCCTTCCGAGTAGCCAATGCTCCAGATCGCCAGCAACACCTCCGGAAAAAATCCCCAGACCAGCGCCAGCAAAAAACACAGGATGGAAGTGAAGCTCGACAACGTGCGGAACGACAACTGCATGGCCAATCCTTGCGGCAGTAGGGAAGGCCCCGAGCATACGCGTCGAAACCACCCCACGCCTATGGCCAACCGGAAAATCAGAAGCGTCTGTCAGTTCTGCTGACTGCATGCGTCAGATAATTTCCTGTAACTGATTTGTGCGGGCTTGCCGGTGTTGTCGATGTATTTCATGTCGGCGGTGATGACTTTGCATTCCAGGGTCGGCGGCTCGGTTAGCGAAAGCACCTTCGCCACGTGGAGTGGCATGCCGTATTGGTAGGGTGTTTGATTCGACGTGGCGGAGGTGACGTTGGCTTGGGCCAGTGCGGCGTATGAGCTGCAGGCGAGGGTGGCAGTGAGCAGGAAGGGACGAATGTTCATGAGAGGACTCCAGCGTTGCGGGTAGGCGCCCGGCACGAAGCCGGGCGAGCCTGCCGCACTGGGCGTCAGCGGGGGAGAGCTGAGGGTGTGCGGTGATATGGAGTCTCTGACTGTGGCGTTAAGGCTGAGTTAACCGATTTGAGCATGACCTGAGTTATTTACGGTTGCTTTTCCCTTGTCTCGGGCATTTGTCGTTTGCGATATGAATCATTAGGGTACGGGCTTTGACGTGCTCGAAAAAAATTAATGATAAGGCTGTACTGCTAAATTTCAGTACCCTAACTTATCTGGAAAAAACGAGAGCGGTGGGTGAGTGGCCTTCCACGTTTTTGCGAGTTCTTTTGCTTTTTCTAATTGCTCTTTTGACAGCTTTTTTTCTACTTCCGGCAATACGTCGTTAACGTTGTTTATTACGTTTCCACCACCATCAAGCTCCAGTAGATTCGACAATAGTGCGTATGACTTTACCGGGTCTGATTCGAATCCGTATTTTGGTTCAGCTTCGCCAATATATGACGCGTAACCAAAAACTGCAGATGCATAGCCTGAGGCTGCAGCTTTTTCATTCCATTTTCTAAATGATGACAAATCGGCTTTTTCAATCCTGGTAGCGGCAAATCCCATCATGGCTGGTGGATAACCATTCTCTGCAGCGGCTTTCATCCATTTTTCGATTTCATCTGATCTGCTGGAGGGTAGTAGAAACATGCCTCCCCCCTCTTGATACTTGGTCGCTAAACGAAATTGCGCTAATGCAAAACCTTTCTCTGCGGACTTTTCAAGCCATTCATCGTGTCCTGTTATCTCCCATAGTAGGTACATCGACTCAGCGTCACCATGAGATGCCTGATCTGTAGCAAGGTTTTTGGCTTTGTTCATCCAATCTTTAGGCGATTGCTCAGAGGAAGAACAGTTGTTCATAGTTACGCACAAATCTTGATCCGCGCCGCCGAGCCGAATCATAGAGTAAATATTGCCTTTTTTTGCTGATTCCTCGTAAGCCTTTCGCGCTTCTTGAGTCATGTATCTATTGTTTTTTCTTATAGATTCTCCCAGATAGTAAAGTGCTTCATCATCACCGCCCTCGGCTGCTATTTGTAATGTTTCAATTGCGGAGATGGCTTTGTGTTGATTGTATAGTTCAATGCCCTTGATTTTTGCCTGAGATTGTTCGTTCGTAAGCGCCAGTGACTGGGGCGACGCTAACGTTAATAAAATAAGCGTAGTGGTGATCACTTTTGGTAGTGTAAGTGATAAGTTGTCTCTCGATTGCAGTTGGTTAGCTGGTATACCGGTCTTTGTGAAACTTTTGAAAACGATACGGCAGAGCGCGAACGACAAGGCTGTCGATTGTTCTAATTCGGGAAGATTAGCCTCGTACCGGTTATTTCTTGTATTCTGCTTCATTACTAATTAAAAACCTAATTTCCTTGGAAAGAAAGAAAGGGGCGGGTGGGTGGCCTTCCACTCAATAGCATATTTTTCCGCTTCCTCAATCTGGTTCGATGTCATTTTTGCAGCAATTTTAGGAAGCTTCCCTTCCACATAGACTTGAACGTTTCCACCGCCATCCAATTCTTTAAGCAAAGAGACCAGTGCGTAGCCCTTGATCAAATCGACGGGGTAGCCAACTTTGTCGGGCGTGTGGGAAAGATATGCACCATAGGTTGCGACGGCATTTTGATAACCGGTTTTCGCCGCTTCTTCCCACCAATGCCGAACACCTGCCAGATCATTTCGCTGGGAAAGAATCGAAATATATTCGATCATTGCAGGAGGGTAACCTCCTTCCGAAGCAGCCTTTAGCAACTCCTCCTCGGCACTCTTTCTTTTCCAAGGTAGCAAAAATGTGCCTTCCCCCTCGGCGTAACGATTAGCGAGCAACCACTGTGACGGCGCATATCCAACCGCTGCTGATTTCTGCAACCAATCCAACTCTGCAGTCGCGTTGTAAAGCACAGTCATCGCTTCGCCGTCGCCACCCAAAGCGCGAGGTATAGCAGTTTTTATCAATAAATCTAGCCAGTCACTTGGTCTTTTACTACTAGCAGGACATTGGTTGACAACCGAGCACAGGTCTTCCGATACGGTGGCGAGTTTAAACATCGCATAATAATCACCCTGTGATGCTGATGCCTCGTACCATTTTTGCGCTTCGACAGTCATTCCTTGTTTTTTTTTGACGAAGCTCGTCAGCTAAATAGAATTGTGCTTCCGCATCGCCCGCTTCGGCTGCTATGCGAAGTTCCAGTTCTGCTGGTTTGTATTGATTGAAAAGCATTATCCCACGAGCTTTTGCGGCCTGCTGAGTTGGTGTAAGCTCGGCAAGTACATTGCTTGATAAAAGGGTTGCTATTGCGGTTGCTATATATATAAGTGAGCGCGACATTTTTTTATCCCTTGATGTATTTAGCTTGAGGGACATATTTTGCTTTTCCGCCAGGAACAAAAGTTTGTCCGTAGTATCGGGTTCTGTGGCAAAAGCCATCTAGGTTCGCGCCTAAAAGGTTCACGTGCGCTTTATACCGGGCACGCATTTCGTCGTTCGCATCGTCGTGCAGTCGCAGAATTGCTTCTGACATGAAATTGTCCAAGTATCACTGAACAGCGAAGCCTTGTGCCCGATCAAAAACGGCTTTATTCCACCCTCCTTAGAACGGTAGTAGATCGATAAAACCCGCCTCAACTAGCGCTCCATACGACTCCGTTGCTGGCCAGATAATTAACGGCCTTGCCAAGCGCACTTTGCGGTGTCATCACATGAATCCTGACGTGACAACACCGATAGCGAATGCGTGGGCCGTCGTAGCCAGACAGCTTTACTTTAGATTGATGTTCATGCAGAAGTCATGCAGTTCTTAGCTCAGCGCTACCCGCTTGGGGAATCATCGCGAGCTGGACCTCGACATTGTTCTCTTTCTTCGCTAGCCAACGCTCAACGTTGAGGTTATGTTCTGGGCCTTGAGTTGCAGAGCCATAAATATCTTCAGGCGTGAGTTTCTGGAAGCTGAGGGTGTGCAGTCGTTGTCTTGACGTATCGATGCGCCCCATCTCGGCTCGTAGCGAATTGATTTGTTGCAGAACGGTACGGCGATCAGGCTGGAAGGAGTGACTAAGTTCGGCCTCCTTGGCCTTCAATCGTTCCTGCATTTCCTGCAATTGATAGTAAATCTGATCGTATTCAGTCTTGGTCACCACCGTACGACCGGCTTCCTGGGTTTGCTGCCAGCGGCGAAGTGTCGCCCATGCATTGGGAATGTAGGATGGAACCATGTAGTGGTCAGACATCTGGAACAATTGCTGGATAAACATGGCGCGATCCGGTAAATCGCCGAACTTCTTCACCGCCCGTGTACATGCGGCCTCTTCGATGGACTCGCATCCTGGGTTCCAGAGCACCGCGGATTGTTCGCGTCCCTTGAAATGCACCGGCATAAAGTGCCGCAATTCACCTTGGTGCTCATAAGGCGCGCCACCGATTCGCGTCAGACCCAGAGCAAAAATCAGGGCACCCAAAGGCGCAGTGATGAAGCTGATTACTGCACCAGGTATCCAAACACTTTTTCTGGTGTTCATCCAAGGTGCGGGAACACTTGGGATCGGGTCGTTATCGTTGACCATGCGGTGATGCGCGAGGGCTCCTGCGCCCTGTACGAAGTCGGCATCGCCTGCTCTTGGCGAGCCGTAGGTGTAAAGCAAAACGTCGTAACCATTTGCGTGTCGTCTTAGGGACTCGGCAAGCAACGTGGCGATTGCGCCGCCCAAACTATGTCCGCAAATAATTATCTTTTGCCCAACGTGAAACTGGCCAAGATAAATTTCGACAAATTTGCTCAAGGCATCGTAGGCATCGTAAAAGCCTTGGTGAGATTTACCAACGCCCGCCGCAAAAGTGACTTGCTCAGCATCGGTATCACGCAAAAAATCGACGAGCTCCAATGTGCCCCGAATGGCAATTAGAATGAATTCGTCATGATGAGTTATGAAAGCTTGAGTGTTCGTTCCATTTTTTTCTTTACTGTCGTCAAAAAAATGCAGCTTTGCTGGGTGTTCTTGTTTTTCCTTTAGATCAGGTTTGTTCTGGTCATATAGTGTTGGGTCAAAAGGCAGGATCTCAAATCGCTTCGAATACGGTACGTCTTCGTATAATGGATAGTACGCTTTCGCTTGCTCTGCGTTTACTTTCCAAGGCTCCTTGTAGCAAGCCATTCCCTCAGAAAACATGTTTCCGACGCTGGGGTCAAGAGGAAAGCTAACTGTATCTTTCGGATTTTCATCCGGTGACTGACCGAAATTGCAATAGCTCAAAGCAGCAAATAGAGAGAGTTGGTAAAGATTTAAAGCGCTAAATTTGTTATCTTTCGAAAGCATTGGTCGGAAGGCACGTAATGGTCTTACTTCCAGCACGGTGTGCTTGTTCGGTAATAATGCAATTCCGCGCAACTCCGGCTCTTCCGGGCCAAATCCTAAATCCCCCATGATTTTAAGTAAGCTGAAATTTGGTGGGTATTTTCTAGTTGAATAGGGTGGCAAATGGGCGGACTTTTTTACAAGGTCTTTAACTTCGACATGGAAGAACTGCTGAGCTCTTTCTTTTGCTGGATTCTTTTCGACGCGCTGTCCATCTTTGCGCACAAAACGCGTTTTCTCGGCCCTCACTTGAAGTTCGGTAATTGGAAGAGGGTAGCTTCCTCGCTGTAAAAGAGCGTTGTAGAGGTTTTCTGAGCCCTTGTAAGGGCTGTCAACCATGAGTACAACAGGCCCTTGGTAGTGGTTGATTACTTTGGCCGAGCCGTTTGCATCCAATACGCCAATATATTGCTGATGCGCGCTATCTTGTAAGATGTAGGCAAGGTCTCCATACGGCTTGCCGTCGCCATTTTCATCTACTAGCTGAAAGCTGATCCAGTCGCCACGCAATGGACATGCTTCAGACTTGCCGCTTAACAGTGGATCGCAAGGTTTTTGTGACGCCATAAAAAATATCCCTATTCAGTACAGTTTGGGTACACAGTGCACTCGCGACCGTCTGGCATTTTAAAAGACTTAAAATCTTTCGTGTTGCCGCGACAGAAACCGTATTGGTCATCTATGTTTTCTCCCATGCAACGTTTCCAGCCTTTGGGTGATTTTACCCAGGTATCCCCCATGTAGGGACGTTCTTCTTTGGATAGGGAGAATCTAACGGTCAGCGTTTTTCCTGCCAGTTGAGCCCGTTGCAATGAGCTAGTGGTAGATTGGTTTTTCTGTGGTTCATTTATTGCTTTGCACTTCAATATCTTTGTTATATAACGATTCGAGCCGATAGTTCGAAATAACCATTCACACTCTCTTTCCAATAAAGTAGGTGGCGGCAGATTTCGGTCGCTAGCAGCTCCATCCTCGAATGCGATGCTTGTGTGATCTCGGCCCAAGTTAAGTCTCGCAGGACCATACTTTGCATCAATTTCGTAGTCAAACCTTTCTAGAACTATCGGGCAACCGTCTTCGACGCTTGTCAGCGGGATCGTAAATTTCGCTGTCTGAGCGTGTTCATTTAACTTAGTTTTGAATAGTTTTAGACCAGGATGGTTTTTGCCATCTTTTGGCGGTAATTTGCACTTCTCTCCGGTGCGAGGGGTATAAACGGCCTCACCCTTCACTTCAAACCCCGGCGGGAGCTCTGTTAACAAAGTGAAACTGCCCTGCTGAGCAGATGAACAACCTGTAATTCCAATCGCACCTAGCCCAACCAACAAACTGCGAACAAACCCATTGAAAAAATTGCGGTGACACATTTGATTTCCCTCAGTCTCGGTGTGCCATTTCGAGCGTGTGATGCCCAGTGCCTAAATTCAACTCAGTGCGGAGTCATCGCTTTGCTTAGCGAAAAAACGTTCACACCGCGCAAAATGCTTTTCCGATATTTCTCCCGGCAATGGCTGCCAAGCCAGATCTTCAGCACATTTGGGTTGAAGGCGCAGAGTCAACATGAACTCCCGCTGTTCGGGCGTATTCCATTGCCAGACTTCGAGCAGGTCCATCTGTTGTTCCAGCCATTCCAGAATGCTGCGGGTTTCCGAGAGCTTCGCGGCGGCTTCCGCGTGTTGGACCAGCAACCAGCGTTTTAAGTTGGCACTCAAGATTTCGCGGGTGCGTTCCGGTGGGGCGGGAATTTGCAACCACGGCGCCGGATTCGGTACCGGATACATTCCCGGTTTCCCGTTATCTGCGCTTTTCCACTGATCCTCATCCCAATACAGCACGCTGCTGGTTGGGCCAAGCAATAGCGGCCATTCGGTTTCTTTAAGATTGGCCAGGCAACGGGCCATAACGCGGTTATCCTGGAAACGAAACAGCGAGCGCTCGCCGTCTTCATCAATGACCATCCGGGCAATCCAGTGCTGGGTCAGGCTGTCTAGATCAGCCGTGTCCATGCTGCCGATCCAGCCCCAGTTGCGCTGTGGGTCATCGAGCAGTTTGCGAAAGGCATCGTTGCCCGGGTTGCGCAGTTCGGTCAGCCACGGACTGATAGCGGCGAATTTTGAGAACTCGGTACGTCGGTAGAGTTGTACCGAGCGTTGCATAACGCCGGCGCTGTAAAGCGAGGTGACCGGGTTGGGTTCGGCGAGGCTGTCGAGGGCGAGGATCAGCACACGGTTGAGACGGGATTGTTCGCCTATCCAGTTATTAAGCACGTCGCTCATGCTGTGGCTCCCAGATCGCATTTGCCTTCGCGGCAGGCTTCACAGATCGGGCAACGGATGTCACCTGCTTTGCGAGCAGCCTTGGCCAAGGCCATTTGAACTGCTGCCGGTACGAGCAGGGCACCTGCCTTGTCTTTCGCAGCGGCCCATGGAATGACGGGTTCCAGAATTCCGATGCCGGTCCCCACGCCCGGCGCGCCTCCGGTATTGACCTTTACTTCGGCGCCGCTGATGGTCACACCACCGGCATCCACCTTCACAAAACTCCCGCCAGCCTTGGCGGTCAGCTCCATGCCACCCTCGATCACCACTTTCTCACCAGCGTGATAGTGAATCTCGGTTCCAGCCTCGACAAACTGCGCCGTGCCGACCTTCACATGCTGCGTCACACCCACCGTCAGGTGATCATCCGCGCGCATTTCGCTGATGCGGTCCAGATGGGTGATCCGGTGCTCTTCAACCTTGAATTCGCTAAGCACATTGGCTTCAACAGTGTCATGCCGTTCGTTGCCGACGCGGATTTTCTGGTCGTGTTCGATGTTTTCGTCCCAGTCGCGCTGGGCGTGGATGTAGATCTGTTCGGCGCCTTTCTTGTCTTCGATGCGGAATTCGTTGTAGCCCTTGCCGCCCGGGGAGCTGAGGGTTTTGAAGGTGCTGCGGGTCTTGTTGGCGGGCAGGTCGTAGGGGACGACGTTTTCCTTGTGGTACAGGCAGCCGGTGACGAGGGGCTGGTCGGGGTCGCCTTCGAGGAAGGTGACGAGGACTTCCATGCCGATGCGCGGGATCGCGATGCCGCCGTAGGCGCTGCCTGCCCAGCCGCTGGCGACGCGCATCCAGCAGGTGGTTTTGTCGTCGGACTGGCCGTCGCGGTCCCAGTGGAATTGCACTTTGATGCGGCCGTACTGGTCGCAGTGGATTTCTTCTCCGGGCGGGCCGGTGACGACGGCGGTCTGGCTGCCGAGGACTTTTGGTTTCGGGTGTTCGAGGGCAGGGCGGTAGTGCGCGTCCCACGGGGTGGCGAGGAAGCTGTTGCGGTAGCCCTGGTGGAAATCGCTTTTGTTATCGGTGACGTCGCTGGTGACGTTTTCGCCGAGCACTTGCGGCTGTTTGCCTTCGTGGAAGACTTCCAACAGCAGCCACAGGTCGTTCCACTCGGCGCGCGGGTGTTCGGCGAGCGTGAGGAAATGGCCGCTGGTCAGCGTCGGTTCATCAGCTTTGCCTTCGGCAAGTTTGTAGTCGCTGCGATGGCGTTCCAAGGCGCGGGTTGATAGGAACTTGCCGCGCTCGCGAGTCGTGAAGCGGCCGGGGTAATCGTAGTCTTCCAGGTCCGGGACGAACTCGGATTTGACTGCGCCTTCGGGCAGTAGCTTGGGTTTTTCGAAATCGTAGTCGCGACGGCTGACGCGGGTAGTGCGGGTTTCCAGGCGCAGGTTGAAGCGCTTGATCACCGGCTTCTCCGCAGCCATGCCGGAGTCCTGCTGGTAGCTGACCGGCTTCAGTTTGCGGAACACGGTCTGGTCGTCGCCGAACACCAGTTTGTGGCCGCTGCTGCTGTGCTGGAAGTGAAAGTGAATGCCTTCCTCTTCGCACAGACGCTGGATGAAATGCAGGTCGGACTCGTCGTATTGCACGCAATACTCACGTTCCGGGTACTCGGCGCCGAGCTGGAAGCTGTAGGCGTCAGAGAGAATGCCGCGATCTTCCAGCACCTGGGCGATGATTTTCGGCACCGTCAGTTGCTGGAAGATCTGCTGATCATGATTGTGCTGCAGGTAGGCCAGTTGTGGCATCAGGCTGATGCTGTAGCGGGTCAGGGTCTTGCCGGAGTCGCCCTGCTCGATGCGATAGACCTGGCCGTGAATCTTGCCTTCGCCGGTGGCGCCGAACGTCAGGCAGGCGCGCTTGTGCAGCAGCTCTTCGAGCTTCAGGTCGGGGCGGGCGCTGACCAGTTCGAGGTCGAAACGGAACGGTTCGTTGAGGGCTTCGCGACCGGTGAAGCTGAGGACTTGCAGGTCGGCGTTGGCGTCTTCGATCGAGAGGGTGATGTGGGTTGCATTGGCGTCCAGCATGCCTTGAATTCCGTCCGTTGAATAAGCAGGTGATGGATGTTGCAGGATTAGACGGCCTCATTCAAGGCGCAAATGGCGTAGATGTGGGGTTGCGAGGTCATAGGGAAAACCCTTAGGAGGGCGGTTTGGGCCAGTAAAGCCGGGCATCGCATGAATTTTCAGCGTCTGATCGGGCGCTATCGCGAGCAGGCTCGCTCCCACAAGGGATCTACAGTGATCACAGAATATGTGGACATCTGTGGGAGCGAGCCTGCTCGCGAACGGCTTCTACAACCAATGCCAGAACCGGCTCCAGAACCCGCGATTCAAGTCTTCCTTGCAGCCGGCATATTGCTGCGCATACAGATCCGAACGGTTCTGCACCTTGCGCGCGGTCGGCGGTAGCCAGGCTTTGCTCGCGTAGGTCTTGTTGCGAAAGCCGCCCCAACCTTCGTGGTAGTTCAGGTACTGGTTATAGGCGTCGTATTTGTACACGCCGTTGATCGAGGTGGTCTTGTCCATGTACCAGCCGACGAAGTCGATGGCGTCGTCGAAGTCTTCGCGATCGGCCCAGTTGCGGCCGGTGCTTTTCTGGTAGTCGGCCCAGACTTCATCCTTGGCTTGCGCATAGCCGGAAGCGGTGGAGACGCGGCCCCAAGGAATTACCCAGAGCAGATATTTGCGCGGCGTCTTGGCATCGTAGCGATAGCCGGACTCCTGATACATGATCGCGAAAGGCACCTGGATCGGCACACCCCAGCGTTTCTGGGTGACTTGCGCAGCGTCGTACCAGTCGCTTTTCTCGCGGAAGATTGCGCAGATGTCTTCGGGCGAGCGGGGCGGCGAGGTGCCGCAGCCGCTCAGCAGGGTGGCCAGGGTCAGGAGGGCGAGAATGTGCCTGAGATTCAAAAGCTTGTTTCCGTCGTGCGCAAAAAAGGCCGACAGTCTACGCGCTCAGCTCAACTGATGACGATAGGGCAGATCCGGACCGGTTTTGCTGCAGGTCAGCGCGGCGGCTTGTACGGCGAACCTGAGCATGCCGTCAATCTGCTCGCGACTCACCTGCTGCACGCCAGCGACCGAGTCCAGCGAGTGTTCGGTCAGCCAGGTGATCAGCGCGGCCTGGAAGGTGTCGCCGGCGCCTACCGTATCGGCGATCTGAACCTGATTGGCCGGCACCGACCACGAGCCATGGGCGCGACTGAACACCGTTGCGCCGTCGCCTCCGCGCGTCAGGAATACGATCTGGCAGCGATGCTCGAGCCAGCCTTCAATCACCTGCTGCGGATCCTGCTCGGGATAGAGCAGGCTCAGATCCTCGTCGCTGACTTTGATCAGATCGGCCAGGCGCACCAGCGTGGCGATGCGTTCGCGCCATAGATCAATATTTGGCTCGGGGTTGAGGCGCACGTTGGGGTCGAGGCTGATCAGGCGTTTGCCGCTTTCTCGCTGGACCAGCTTCAGCAACGTGTCGCCAATCGGCTGCACCACCAGCGAAAACGAGCCGATGTGCAGGCCGCGAACCTCGTCGCCGAGCGTCGGCAGATGTGCCTCGCTCAGTTGCCGATCGGCGCAGCCTTCGCCACGGAAGCTGTAATGCGGCGAACCGTTGGCGCCGACGGCGACCATCGCCAGAGTGGTCGGTGCCGCGAAATCCACCAGATAGTCCGGACGCACACCTTCCTCCTGCAGCACTTGCTGCAAACGGCGGCCCAGGTAGTCGGTGGACAGGCCGCCGAACAACGCGGAGTCCACGCCTAAGCGGCGCAGACCGACGGCGACGTTGAACGGCGAGCCGCCGGCAATCGCCTTGAAATTGACTTTCGAGGCCAGACCGCTGGCGTCGTTTTCGCTGAAAAAATCAAACAGGGCTTCGCCACACACCAGGTACATAGTTGTTTGCTCGTTATAGGGTTGCGACATGCTGTTGATAGCGTTCGTAGGCCTGCTGGAATGCCGCGACGTTAGCGGCAATCGGCAGGGTCTCACTGCGTGCGTCGAGTTTCACGCAGCGCTCGCATAGATCGGCCAGAGAAACTTCATCGCCATTGGAGCGCGACGCGCACCACGCTGCCTGAATCGCCGCGCCCAGTGCGGCGGCTTCGCTTTGCTCGGTGCAGATCACCGGAGCGTTCATGATGTCGGCGACGATCTGCCGCCACACCGCGCTCTTCGAACCGCCGCCGATCAGGCAAATGCGCAGGCTTTGTAAACCATTCTTTCGGAGCAAATCCAGCCCGTAGCGCAAACCGAAGGTGGTGCCTTCGACAGCGGCGCGGCACAGATTGGCCTGGGTCAGGTTGTCCATGGTCAGGCCATGCAGGCTGCCGGTGGCGTGGGGCAGGGCGGGGACGCGCTCACCGTTGAGGAACGGCAGCATGCTCACGCCTTCGGCGCCGATGGGCGATTGCGCGACCAACTCGTTGAAGGTCGGCAGGTCGAGCTTGAACAGTTCGCGAATCGCACCGGTGGCGTTGGTCAAGTTCATGGTGCAGATCAACGGCAGCCAGCCGCCGCTGGAGGAACAGAACGTGGCGACCGAGGCATCGGCGCTGACGTTCGGCTCCTCCGAATAGGCGTAGACCGTGCCGGACGAACCCAGGCTCATGGTGATCGCGCCGGGCTGGATATTGCCGGTACCAATGGCGCCCATCATGTTGTCGCCACCGCCGCTTGAAACTACAGCGTTGGGGTTGATGCCGAGTTGCTCGGCGACTGCCGGCAGGATAGTGCCAACGGCCGCGTGCGCGTCGATCAGCTCCGGCAGCGCGGTTTGCAAACGCCCGCTGGCGTCGATGTCGCGCAGTATCTGCGAATCCCACTGCCGCGTGCGCACGTTGAAATATCCGGTGCCGGAGGCGTCGCCGTATTCGCTGCAGGCGCGGCCGGTGAGCCAGTAGTTAAGGTAGTCGTGGGGCAGCAGAATCCGAGCGATGCGCGAGAACACGTCAGGATGCTTCTCTTTGGTCCAGAGCAGTTTCGACACCGTGTAGCCGGGCGCAATGACCACGCCGAGGCGTTCCAGCGAACCTTCCTCGCCGCCCAGTTGCGCGAGCAAGCGCTCGTTTTCCGGCGTGGTTTCGGTGTCGCACCAGAGCTTGGCCGGGCGCAGCACTGCGCCTTGCTCATCGAGCAGCACCAGGCCGTGTTGCTGGCCGGAGACGCCAACACCGAGGATCGCCTGGCCGTCGACGTTGGCCGTTTGCACGGCCTGGCGGGTGGCGCTGACGAAAGCTTCGAGCCACTGTTGAACGTCTTGTTCGCGGCGGCCATTGGCGCCGCTGATCATCGTGTGCGGGGCCGCGCCCAGACCGAGCACCTGACCGCTGTCGGCATCGAGGATGATTGCTTTGGTGCCTTGGGTGCCGCAGTCGATACCCAGGAAGAGTTGTTGGCTGGTCACAATGAGGTCCTCAGGATGTCAGGGGGTTTCCGAGTATGGCGGCTATTCGCGAGCAGGCTCGCTCCCACAAGTGATGTTGGAACCCTAACCTGTGGGAGCGAGCCTGCTCGCGAAGACGTCAGTCGCATCGCCGCAGAATCAGGCTAGAACTCGTTGCAATGTTCGCGAAACCCCAAACTCGCGCAGACTCTGGCAGCACCACTCGAACGCTGCAACAAACTCCGCCGACTTCGGTATCGCCGTGCCGAAAATTTCTTCAACACCCAGCAGCCGTTCGCTGATCAGCCCATCATCCGCCACCAGTCCTTGGCAAAACGCTGCTCGTGGGTCCGGAATCGAATACGTATCACCATTCTCGTCCACGCCCTTCAGATACAACGCCCACGCCGCCACGACCAGCGCCGCGCGCTTGGTTTCGCGACCATCGGCGATAAGACGATTGATCGTCGGCACGGTGAATTTGGGAAACTTCGATGAGCCATCCGAACACACACGCTCCAACTGATCGGCAATCGCCTGATTGGAAAACCGCGCCACCAGCGTGTCCTTGTAGTCGCTCAGATCAATGCCCGGTACCGGCGCCAGTTGCGGAGTGACATCCAGGTCCATATAGGCGCGCATGTACTGCACGAACAGCGGATCGTTCATGGTCTCGTGGACGAAGCGATAACCCTTGAGAAAGCCCAGATACGTCAGCGCTAGATGACTGCCGTTGAGCAGTTTGATTTTCATCTCTTCGTACGGCGAGACATCGTCGGTGAACTGCACGCCGACCTTTTCCCACGCTGGGCGGCCGTTGACGAATTTGTCCTCCAGCACCCACTGCACAAACGGTTCGCAGACCACCGGCCACGCATCGTCGACGCCGTGTTTGTCGGCCAGTTGCAGGCGATGCGCGGTGCTGGTCATCGGCGTGATGCGATCGACCATGGCGTTGGGGAAACTGACGCTCTGGTCGATCCAGTCGCGCAGCTGCGGATCACGCAGGGCAGCGAAGGCCAACAGCGCCTTGCGGGCGACGGCGCCGTTGTGCGGCAGGTTATCGCAGGACATCACAGTAAACGCCGGAACACCCGCTGCACGACGTTTGGCCAGCGCGGCGCAGAGGAAACCGAACACGGTGCCCGGCGCCTCGGGATGGGCCAAGTCGTGTTGAATCTGCGGCAGGTGCGCCATGAACTCGCCGTTGCTGTCGTCGATGCAGTAACCGCCCTCGGTGATGGTCAGCGAGACGATACGAATCTGCGGTTCGGCGAGTTTGTCGATCAATGCCTGCGCGCCATCTTCGGCCAGCAGCATGTCGCGGATCGCGCCGATGACGCGTACTTCGGTGTCATCGCTGTCGCCCAGTTCGAAGAGGGTGAACAGGTAATCCTGCTCGCGCAGATCATCGCGGGCACGGCGATCTTCCGGTCGCAGGCCGACGCCACAGATCGCCCAGTCCAGTGCTTCGCCAGTGTTCATCAAGGCATCGGTGTAATAGGCCTGATGCGCACGATGGAAACCACCGACGCCGATGTGGGCGATGCCCTGACGCGTGTCAGCGAGGTCGTAGCCTGGCAGTTGCACCTGGGCGGCGAGGCGATTGAGGTTCTGTTGGTTGAGTTTCATCGGATAGTCTCGAAATCAGGCGGCAGCGCGCAGTGGGCGGGTCAGCGCCATACCTTCGGCGTCGAACAGATGGCAGTGAGTCGGATCCAGGCGCAGGCTCAACTGCTCGCCGTAACGGCTGGCCAGATCGCCGCGCACGCGCATGGTCAGAGCTTCGTCGGCGCTGGTGGTGACGTGGCAGAAGGTGTCGCTGCCAAGGCGTTCGCTGACGTCGGCAGTGACTTGCAACGTGCAGTCACCGGGTTGCGCCAGCTCAAGATGTTCGGGGCGAATGCCCAGCGTGACAGCGCTGCCGACACTGAGGTTGGCGGCGTTGAACGGCAGGGTGATACGCGTGCCGGCGTCCAGCGCAACTTCGCAGCTGGTGCCGTCGATGCGGGCAATCGTGCCTTTGAGGAAACCCATTTTCGGCGTGCCGAGGAAGCCTGCGACAAACAGGTTGGCCGGGTTGTGATAGAGGTCCAGCGGTGAGCCGACCTGCTCGATCCTGCCGCCATTGAGCACCACGACTTTGTCGGCCATGGTCATCGCTTCGACCTGATCGTGGGTCACATAAATCATCGTCGCTTGCAGGTCTTTATGCAGGCGCAGCAGTTCCAGACGCATCTGCACGCGCAACGCCGCGTCGAGGTTGGACAGCGGCTCATCGAAGAGGAAAATCTTCGGGTTGCGCACGATGGCGCGGCCGATCGCCACGCGCTGACGCTGGCCGCCGGACAGCTGTTTGGGTTTGCGCTCGAGCATCGGCCCGAGTTCGAGAATGCGCGCCGCTTCGCCAACCTTGCGCTCGACCTCGGCTTTCGGCACGCCGGCCAGATCGAGGGCGAACGACATGTTCTTCTTCACGGTCATGTGCGGGTACAGCGCGTAGGTCTGGAACACCATCGCCAGATCGCGCTTGGCCGGGCTGACTTCGGTGATGTCGCGGCCATCGAGTTCGATGGTACCGCCGCTGACCTCTTCCAGGCCGGCGATCAGGCGCAGCAGGGTGGATTTACCGCAGCCCGACGGGCCGACGAAGACCACGAATTCCTTGTCGTTCACTTCAAGGTCAATGCCCTTGATGATGGAAAAGCCTTCGAAGCCTTTTTGCAGATTCTTGATTTTCAGGTTGGCCATGAGATGGGCCTCCGCAAATTATTATTCGATTGAACCAGCCGCAAATTTGGACTGTGGGAGCGAGCCTGCTCGCGAAGGGGCCGTGTCAGCCGCCTTCAACGTTGAATGACGCTCCGCATTCGCGAGCAGGCTCGCTCCCACAGGAGTCGTGTTGGTTCTGGGATATTCATTTCACGGCACCAAACGAGAGGCCGCGCACCAGTTGCTTTTGGCTGATCCAGCCAAAGATCAGAATCGGCGCACAGGCCAGGGTCGACACGGCCGACAACTTGGCCCAGAACAGCCCTTCGGGACTTGAATACGAGGCGATCAACGCGGTCAGTGGGGCGGCATTCGACGATGTCAGGTTCAGCGACCAGAACGCCTCGTTCCAGCACAGGATCAGCGACAGCAGCACGGTCGAAGCGAGGCCACCCTTGGCAATCGGCAGCAGTACGCGAACCATTTCCTGCCACAGCGTCGCACCATCGAGGCGGGCGGCTTCGAGGATGTCCTTGGGGATGTCCTTGAAGTAGGTGTAAACCATCCAGACCACGATCGGCAGGTTGATCAGCGTGTAGATCACGATCAGCGCGATGCGCGTGTCGAGCAGGCCGAAACTCTTGGCCAGCAGGTAGATCGGCATCAGCACGCCAACCGGCGGCAGCATCTTGGTCGAGAGCATCCACAGCAGCGTGCCTTTGGTGCGCTGGGTTTCATAGAACGCCATCGAGTATGCCGCCGGCACCGCGATCAACAGACACAGGGCCGTGGCGCTGAATGAGATCACCACCGAGTTCCAGGCGAAGCTGAAGTAGTCGCTGCGCTCGTTGATGTGCAGGTAGTTCTCCAGCGTTGGCGTGAAGATGAACTGCGGCGGCGTGGCGAAGGCGTCGATTTCGCTTTTGAAACTGGTCATCACCATCCAGAAGATCGGGAAGAAAATCACGATCGCGATGGCCCAGGCCAGCGTGCCGAGCAGCAAGCTTTGCAGGCGGCGGGATTGTTGGAGCGTCATGGCAGGCCTCACGCTTTGTCAGTCAGGTTTTTGCCGATCATCCGCACCAGAATGATCGCGGCGATGTTGGCGATGACTACGGCAATCAAGCCGCCCGCCGAGGCCATGCCGACGTCGAACTGCACCAGCGCCTGGTTGTAGATCAGGTAGGCGAGGTTGGTCGAGGCGTAGCCGGGGCCGCCGTTGGTAGTGGTGAAGATTTCGGCGAACACTGAGAGCAGGAAGATCGTTTCGATCATCACCACCACGGCAATCGGCCGCGCCAGATGAGGCAGGGTCAGGTGCCAGAAGATCGCGATCGGACCGGCACCGTCCAGGCGCGCGGCTTCTTTCTGTTCCTGATCCAGTGACTGCATGGCAGTCATCAGAATCAGGATCGCGAAGGGCAGCCATTGCCACGAAACAATGATGATGATCGACAGCAGCGGGTAGTGCGCCAGCCAGTCCACCGGTTGCGCGCCGAACAGCTTCCAGATGTAGGCGAGGATTCCCGACACCGGGTGAAAGATCAGGTTCTTCCAGATCAAGGCACCGACGGTGGGCATGATGAAGAACGGCGAGATCAGCATCACCCGCACCAGGCCGCGCCCAAGGAATTCGCTGGCCTCCAGCAACGCGCTGATCAACACGCCGAAGACCACACTGATCAGCAACACGCTGCCAACCAGCAACAACGTATTGGTCGCACCGGGCATGAAACCCGAATCGGTTAAGAAATACGTGAAGTTCTCAATCCCGACGAATTCGTTTTCACCGGGGTAGAGCAGGTTGTAGCGGATCATCGAAAAGTACAGGGTCATGCCCAGCGGCACGATCATCCACAGCAGCAACAGCGCCACCGAGGGGCTGACCAGAAACCAGCCGGGATTGCGCACCCGCAGCTTGCGCTGGGGTGGCGACAGGTCGATGTGGGCTTTGGCAGTTGAAGTATTCATGGCAATCACAACCGAGTCATACAGACCTATGGAGATCCCCATGTGGGAGCGAGCCTGCTCGCGAAAGCGCTGGGTCAGTGTCATGTGTGTTGGCTGACACGACGCCTTCGCGAGCAGGCTCGCTCCCACAAGAGGCAGGAGCAAGTCGTTCAGCGCTTACTTGGGATAACCCGCGCGCTTCATCTCGCGTTCCGTAGTCTGTTGCGCCGCCGCCAGCGCCTGATCCACCGTGGTCTGGCCGATCAGCGCTGCCGAGAACAGCTTGCCGACCTGGGTGCCGACTGCCTGGAATTCGGGAATGGTCACCAACTGGATGCCAATGTACGGCACCGGTTTCAGCGTCGGTTTGCTCGGGTCAGCGGCTTTCAGCGATTCCAGCGTCACCTTGGCAAACGGCGCGGCGCTCATGTACGCGTCGCTGTAGGTCGAAGCGCGGGTGCCCGGCGGCACGTTGGCGATGCCATCGGTCTTGGCAACCAGCTCGCCGTACTCTTTGGACGTGGCCCAGGCACTGAAGGTTTTCGCCGCGTCTTTGGCCTTGGAGCTGGTCGGAATCGCCAGCGCCCACGAATACAGCCACGCCGAGCCTTTATCCGTGACCTGATGCGGAGCGAAGGTGAAACCGACGTGATCGGCGACCTTGCTCTGAGTCTTGTCGGTGACGAACGAGCCGGCGACGCTGGCATCGACCCAGATCGCACATTTACCGCTGTTGAACAGGGCGAGGTTTTCGTTGAAGCCGTTGCTCGACGCACCCGGCGGGCCGGATTTCTTCATGGTGTTGACGTAGAAATTCAGCGCGTTTTTCCATTCCGGGCCACTGAATTCCGGCTTCCACTGCTCATCGAACCAGCGCGCGCCGTAAGCGTTGGCAACCGTAGTCACCAGCGCCATGTTCTCGCCCCAACCGGCCTTGCCGCGCAGGCAGATGCCGTACTGCTCTTTGTCTTTCTGAGTGAGCTTTTCGGCAAAGTCGGCGATCTCTTCCCATGTCGGACGCTCCGGCATGGTCAGCCCGGCGGCCTTGAACAGGTCGGTGCGGTAATAGGTGATCGAACTCTCCGCGTAGAACGGCAACGCATACAGCGAACCCTTCACCGACAGGCCTTCGCGCACCGAGGGGAAGACGTCGTCTAGGGCGTAACTGGCCGGCAGGTCCTTCATCGGCTCCAGCCAACCCTTGCCGCCCCACAGTGCCGCTTCGTACATGCCGATGGTCAACACGTCGAACTGGCCGCCCTGCGTGGCGATGTCGGTGGTCAGGCGCTGACGCAGGACGTTTTCTTCCAGCACCACCCAATTGAGCTTGATGTCCGGATGCTCGCTCTCGAAAGTCTTCGAGAGTTTCTGCATGCGGATCATGTCGCTGTTGTTGACGGTGGCGATGGTCAGGGTCTGGGCGCCAAGGCTGACGCTGCTGAGGGTCATGCAGGTGAGAGCGAGCAGAGCTTTTGCAGTGGGTTGCATCGTGCACTCCTTTTCTGGCACCCGATGGGGCAGAAGGACAGTTATTGTTTTTGTGTCTTCCGAATGCAGGAAGAATCTGCGCTGATTACAGCCTTCCACGGCGGGGCTGACAAATCATCCCTAGCACTTTTGTTGATACTTTTTTGCACTGGGGTTTGGGCGCGTTAACGGAGGGAGAGGGTTTGCAGCGATCAGGCTTTTTCGAATGTGTACAGGTTTCTGATGCAGCACGTCAGCCTGTGGGAGGGGGCTTGCTCCCGAAGGCGTTGGGTCAGCAACACACATTTCAACTGACAAGCCGTATTCGCGAGCAAGCCCGCTCCCACACAGGATGGTGGGTTGTCAGAGGTGGTTTTGTTCAGTCAGCCGCTGCACCGCCAGCCGCCGATAGTGCGACGGTGTCATGCCCTTGAGTTGCTGAAAGCGCCGATTGAAGTTGGAAATGTTGTTGAAGCCCGATTCGAAGCACACCTCGGTCACCGGTTTGTCACCGTCGGCCAGCAGCTCACAGGATTTGCTGATGCGCAGGCGATTGACGAATTCGATGAAGTTACGCCCGGTGGCTTGTTTGAATACCCGGCTGAAATAGGTCGGCGTCATGCCCAGGTGCTCGGCCACTTCTTCCAGTGAGATGTCCCGGGCGTAATGGCTGAAGATGTAATCGACCGCGCGGTTGGTGCGGTCGATGTTGTGTTCGTCGGCCAATTGCGGCGTGGTCGCACCGGACAGCAATTGGAAATCGTCGGTGGCTGCGAGCAATTCCATGAGGATGAAAAAGTGCCCGAGACGAGTGATGCCGCTGCTGTCAGCGATCCGTTGCATCAAAGTCATGGCCTGACGGATCGTGCGCTTGCAGCGAAACTCGATGCCGTACTGCGCGCGCTCAAGCAGTGGCGCCAGGGATTTCAGCTCAGCGAACACCTGGTGTCCGCTTTCGAACAATTCGTCGGTGAAGTTGACCAGCATGTCGCGCTTCTCCACCACTTCATCTTCAGCGATCTGGCTGATCCAGTTATGCGGCAGGTTGGGACCGGTCAGAAACAGGGTTTCCGGATAGAAGTTGCCAATGTAATCGCCAATGAACACCTTGCCTGAACTGGCGACGATCAGGTGCAGCTCGTATTCCTTGTGAAAATGCCAGCGCACCAGCGGGCAGGGGAAGCCGTGCTGGCGGTAGATGATGGATAACCCGTTATGGTCATCCATCAACTCGTAGGAAGGATCGGTCACGCGAGCAGTTCGATTCATGTCTGAGCGCTTTCTTATGGTAATCGCGAGTAGATCATGCCTCGTTCGACTTGCCATGCGCCAGTTCGCCGACGCGCCTTGCGTGCGATCACGCTGCAGCCGCTGCTCAGGCTTTCCTGGCTGCCTTGTTCAAATTGGCGACTTGGCAAAAGAACACGATTTTCGAGTTTTTAATAAAGTCGAAATTGATGATGTTGCAATTTTCTGCCCAGTTGCTATTCGCCGGGTCAAACCAGCTGTCAAGTTTGTCGAGAATTCGTTGCGGACCACCGGCATTGAAGATGGCTGCCGAGAGTGCCCAGAGCCTGTCTCTGGAAGGAGGATTTTCCATTGTTTTAATTATGTAAGCCAACAGTGTGGAGGTAGGCGTGACGGTCTCCTGGAGCACCGCATTTCCGGCCCACTTCTGTTCAATCTGTTCGCAGAATGTCTTCCAGTCCAAGTGGTAATGTGAAGGGGTCGCCACCAGCAAGCGTTGCGTTCGGCTGACTTTTTTCAATTGCTCAAGTGTCAGGCGCTTGTTTTGCGACGGAATGATGTATTCGCCTAGATGCTTATGCATCACTTCATTGAAATATTTGTAATCGAAAGACTCCTCGCCTCCCTTTAATTCATGGAAGTCCAGAACGATGAACTCGTTGTAGCTTCGCTCCAGAAACGCTTTGATATCTCGAACAAGATCTTCCAGTGTGCGGGACGATCGATATTCGTTATGGGTAAATCGGAATCTGGCTAATCCGCTGGCGTCGTTGTCATAGGCCAGGCGCAGGTCCAATGCCCTCGCGCCGCGGTTGAGCTGGGCATAAAAAGGAACGTCCTGACAAACGACCCAGTTGGCGGTGAGCGGGGCGTAGGAGGCTTCCCCGTCGCAGCCCGCGTTGTGTGTACCCGGCAATGTCATTTCAAGCAATGACAACTTGTCGAGCTCGGGTGTTCTGTCCATCCATTGATGAGGTGCCAGTGTTTCAAATGTGTAATTGTTCATGTTTCATAACCTGCATTTATTGAGAGCTTGCGAGTAATTCGCTTGTGCAGGATGTTTATAGAGTAACTCCGTTAATTGGCAAATAGCCGATGTGATGCAAGTTTTGTAGGGGTGTCAGTTTTTATTGTTCGATAAGCAGTTATTGTTTTTTGCTTCGATCCATTGCGACATATATTGCGTGCTTTTGTGGGAGTGGTGGCGGAGCATGCTGCCGATGAAATTGTTGTCTCGCAGTTTCTTCAAGTTCGATCGGTATTCATCTAGCTTGTTGATTAGTGCCGGCCCATGGAGTGTGCGCTGGTAACGTTCACTTAATAACGTGTTGCCCGCCTGTACGGCAGTCTGCCAATAACTCTCATCTTTATATAATTTGGCCGCATGATTGGCGAAGTCGGTCGCTGAGTGAGTAATCCCGCCGGGCCACGGGGCGTCAGCGTGCATGCCTTCCGCGCCGATGGGCGTTGTAACACTAGGTGTGCCACACAGCATCGCATCAACGAGCTTGCCCTTGATTCCGGCGCCAAAGCGCAAAGGCGCCAGACAAACCCGCGCCGCTGACATCACCTGCAGCGCATCTTCAGCCCAGTTCATCACGTGAAAACCCTGCGCCGCATTGTGCAGGGCTGTGGCTTTGGGAGGCGTGTAGGCGCCATAGATATGCAATTGTGCATCGGGAATTTGCTGACGAATCAGCGGCCAGATCGTCGATTTCATCCAGAGCACGGCATCCCAATTGGGGGCATGCCGGAAGTTGCCGATACTGAGAAAATGCGCACGTTCGACAAAAGGGCGCGGCGATGCGGTGGGCAGGTTGACCATCAGCGGGCACCAATGCAGCAACTGACGGGGCAAGCCGAATTGCTCGACGAGTAATTCGATTTCCACCTCGGAAATCATCAGGTTCAGGTCGCAGCGAAACAAGGCCGCAATTTCCCGTTTGGCGAGGTCCGTAGTTGCCATCAATTCGAACTCTTCGCGCAGTGCCGGCGCAAACACATCGCGCAGGTCATTCTCATCGCTATTGGTTTTCAGGCGATCCTTAAATCGTTGGTGCCGGGCATGACGCAAGCTCTGCAGATCAGATGTTTCGAGTACACGCAGAGCGGCAGGACAGTGTTTCTCCACGCGCCAGCCGAACTGCTCTTCCATCATGAACTGGTCGAACAGCACGATATCCGGCGCCAGCGCGCTGATGAACGTATCGAAACTGCTGTTGTTGAGTTCGATCGGCACTTCGCGAATGCCCAGCGCGCTGAGGTCCTCTTTATGCTCTCCGGGGCCGGCCGGGCTGCTGAAGGTGATGTCCCAGCCTTGCTCAAGGAACGTTTCGAGAATCTGCATGACGTGGCCGCTGGCCGCAGACGAGCGGGGTTCGGGCCAGACGTAGCCGATGATCAGGACTTTGGTGGTGGAAGGCAGTGTCATGAAAACGATCCTGAATATCAGCCGAGTCGGCAAAAAAAGGGCGCAATTAAACCACAGTGATGGTTGTCTGCGCCCCTCTCGTCAGCCCTGCATTTTCAAGCCCTGTTTAAAGAGCCGGTTTGGCCAGATTGAGCAGGAGCGGGCCCTGAAGAAAGTCTGCCGGAGCGGTGCTATCAATCGCATTGGTGATAGCGGAAAGGTTGAACCGAAACGTGGAGTTGCTGGTTTGGTACTGATCGATCAGAGAAACAGCCAAGGTATAGGAGTCGGCATTCAATAACGCCGGATGTTCCTGCACGATTTTTGGCCAGTTCGCAATGCTCGACTCAAAGTCATCGAAATCTTTTAACGAGGCAAAGGCGTAATGAGGGTTTGCCAGATTTTTGGGATGGGCCTTGCGAGGGTTTCTTGCGAAATCCAACAGCCCGACCGCGTTGTACTCTGCTGGAGTGACACCCTTGAACACTTCGCCGTAGTAGAAATCAAGCGTGTCCGGTGCACCGTGGGATATTTCATGCACAAGAATATCGCCGATCCTGGCATCGTCGTATTTGGCCACCGCATAGTATTCATCAAGATTATCCGGGTACATGGCCAGGAAAGTCCTGGTGTTGACATCCAGCTTGGTATTGGAACTTACTGCCGCTTGCCAGCGCTTATAGGCTTGAGGCTGTAACGCAGCAAGGGTATCGCTACCCGGTGGCCGAAAGATCATGTTATCGACACTTAGGAAGTCAAGATCCCTGCGCATCTTTCGCAAGTTGCTGGTGATGTACTCAACTGCCGTATTCGAGTTGTTACCGAACACATGCAAGATGACAGCTCTGACGTCGTTGTTGCGGGCACCGGAGATTAACTGAATAGTGTTGTCGATTTTGCTTTTGGCGTGAGGAATCGCTTTTTTCAGATAGCCACGCGTGTAACTGAACGGCTTTGCTCGCTTGAGAGGGTTACGAAAAAAGTTGACCAGCTTCAGGTTTTTTAACTTTGGTCCCCACGGCTCACCCAAACGGTTCACGGCGTACCATTCATCAGTGTGGCGGATGCCCCATACCTGGAATATGTCACTCGAATTTTGCGCATATTGCCGGGTGCCCAAACGGATAGTGTCTGTATCGACCACCGAGGAAAGTGCATGGTAGGGCGGCGTTGCAGTCCATTTCCGGGCGTCGTGAATGGCGCCTTCAAGTGCGGCCACGCCGCTGTGCCAGCCTTTACGTAATAATTTCGCTCCTTTGAACACCACATCCGTAGCCCCATCCAGCGGGTTGAAGAGACTGTTGACCAGTCCAGCACCCGTGGCCGCAATTTTGCCGGCCTTCGTGGCGATACTCATGCTTTTGGCAACCACACTGGCAATTTTTGCAACAGCAGCGACTACCAAAAGAATGGTCATTGTGGCTTCCAGGGCGCACGCTGCGGCCCCATTGATCTCCCGTTCTACATCGTCGGAAGTCAGATCCTCAATACAGGATTTGAACGGCACGATAATGTTGAGGAATGTATCCAGATCCTTCTCCCGTTTGATCCGCAATGCCTCAAGCCGGGTTTGCCCCCAACACTCTTTGACCAGTTCATCGTAAGTGGCTACAGGTCTGTGCTTGAGCACGAAATTCACCAGGCGATCGAATTCCGTGGAGTAGAAACTCTGATAGTAGCCATTGATCTGTGCCGGTGGCACCGCGGACAGCTCACCGACTCTGTCGATTACTCCCGAACTGACAGCGACAAGACCGGGCGTCACACCATGGGTATAACATTCGATGTCTGTTGGTAATTGATGCACTGTGGCCGGCGCTGAGTAATTTATCCCGGTGCGGCGAACTTTTGGTTCCAACAGATTCTCACGCTGGATAAGTGCTGCCAGTTCAGTGTTTTCACGGCAGACGCCTTGCAACGTGAGTAATTCGTAACACGAAACCTGGCCTTCGAACTCGCAGTAGATCACAACCCCGTAACGGCCTTTTGCTTCATCTATTTCCTGATGACTTTCAGTGGGTTTACGCCCCTCTGTCTTCACGATCGAGTCAACGACCGACGAAATGGGGTTAACGGGCAGATTCGTTATGGTCTGCAGTTTCGCGACCGAGGGTCTGAGGGTGAACATCGTCACCTTGCCTTTGAGCAAGCGAGCCCGGTCAGGCAGTGGCAAGAAAGAGAACGCCTGTTTCAAATGCGTATGCATGGCTTGCGTGTGCGTGAGATAGGCGCGGTTGAACTGGCGATGAAACTCATCATCGGGAGAGACCAGTTTACGCAACAGGTCGGGGAACTCTTTATAAATACTCTCGCCTTTAATCCGGTCCCAATCACGGCTCGCAAGGTCATTGGACATGTGCAGTTCAACCGGTGACAGGTGCATCGTGGTGAACGCGTCCGCCAGCGATGTATTGCGCACTTGCTTGAGGGCGTCTTTTTCAAGATAAGTGCAGCCCTTGGCGGCATGCTTGAGGATGGCCAGTGCAACGCTTCTGCGCGTGGGCAGCGGACGCGTCAATGCTTCAGCGTTTGCGGCAAGGGTTTTGGCATGCTGCACATAGACGTTCGTGGCGACTTTCAGAGCGTCGGGGACAGACTTCTCGACCTCTTCAGGCAAGAGGATTTTATTCAGCACGGCCCAGTCGATTACAGGATCCACCGCAGCCAGAGCGTGGAGTTTCTTGCGCGATTCGGTTAACGGTTCCAGTGTTGAGCGCTGTTGCAGCTGTGCGTAAGTCATCGAGCGGGTCGAGCCTGGCGCGATGATCTCATGCACTGCCACGACTCGGCAGTATTCGACGCATTGCGGTGTGCCCAGTACCAGATTGTCAGGCAGATCCTTGACCAGAAACTCTGGTGCGGGTTCGGCCAGTAACAGATGAGCTGCAAGCGCGGCGTTCTTCGGGCTGACCCGATAGTGCTCGATGAGGTGATTTTCGAACCTGGTCTGGACCTCTGCGAAGGATAGTTCCAGATGCTCGGCGGCATATAAATCGAAGCCGGCCACATGGTTGCGCGGCTCTTGCTCGCCGACTTGCGGGTGGAGATCGACCAGTAGCGATGTCAGCATCAATTGTTTGCGGGACGCTGCGGATCGGGGCTGATTTGGCTGCGCGCCGTACCAGCCCAGATCGCGCACGTAAGCGTCTGTCCAATGAGCAGCGATCGGGCTGGACACCATCAACTCGATAGCGGCCTCGGCTTCGGAGCGTTTGAACGGGGTTGATCGGCCACCCAGAATACGTTCTGACAAATGTTCCAATAAGGACTGGCCTTTCAAATAGCTGGCAATCAGCGCTCGAAGCTCGCCGAGTGGAGTCGCTGAAAGGGTGGCTGCTTCGCCTGCGGCGGCTTTTATCATCTCCCGGTAGTTACCGAGTTCCGGACCAGGATCAGGCGGGGTGGCCATGAATGCCACCAGGCGGGAAACCTCAGCGACATTAAGCGGAATGGAATAGCCGTGAAATGCCAGCCATTGCGCTAAATCGATCTGATCGGTATTCGAAATCTTCCCAGCGGTCAAAGCTGCCATTTCCACCAGAGTCTGAAAGTCTTCTTTCAAATCGGGTGCAAGTACGAAAGCGTTTGCGAGATCAGTAGCGTCGTTGGTAGTGATTGCATATATCTCGCCCTGAGCCGTTACCTCGAAGATAAAGCGTTCGGACAGTTTTAATGTCGCCAGGAGTTTTTTGAAAGAAGCCTGTTCGGACAGCTTTTGCAGTAGCTGCGCGCCCGGGAGCAGGGCATCTTGCAGGGATGATCCTGGCTCCAGAGAAAGTTTTTTTCCGACCAAAGTAATGGTTTGCGTAGGGGCGTAATTTTTTATCAGTTGCCTGAGTTTATAAATCGCTTCTTCTCGCTCGCGATTATCACTCGGCGTGTGATCGTGTTGGAAGCTTGCGTTATTAGAGACTACGGATAAGTTGCGTTGACCCAAAGAGTCAATGTGCTGAATGCTCATAAGTTCACTTGCTGTTGGTTTGTAAGTTCGGCTTATCCTCTTTTCTAAATGGGTGCTTATCAATCAGCTTTGTGTGAGTGAGTTTTTCAGTTGCTCGAAAGTTATAATTTTGTATCGAGATCCTGAGGGGGCTTGCCAAGTTTTGATGGGTTACGGATTTGCAGTGATTATTGCTTTTACTTTGTCGCGCAGTTGGTCGATAGAAAATGGCTTGCCGATGACATACATGTCGCCGGGCACTTGAATGGTCTCGGCATAACCGCTGGCAAACAGGATGGGCAGAGCAGGGCGCAGCTCGCGCGCCTTTTCAGCAAGTTCGCGGCCATCCATGCCAGGCAGGCCGTGGTCGGTCATCATCAAATCGATCGGCTTGCCAGCATCCCTGAGAATCTCTAGCGCCTTGTTGCCGTCCTCAGCCTCTAACACAGCGAACTCCAGCTCCTCCAGCACATCGACGATGAGCATGCGCACGATGTCGTCATCTTCTACGACAAGGATAGTGGAGGCATTGGTAGGCATGGCAGGGCTCTCAAAAAAATGAAATCGGGGGATACCGGGCGATCGAAAATGCCGGACTCTTGCATGAGTAAGTGGCGCATAGCCACAAGTTCCCGAGCTGATACAAAAAAGAACAGCTCGGTGCGACGTGACAAGGATAACCGTTGGCGTCGTCCAATGCGCAGGCGCGTGTAGGAAAATGCCATCATTTGTGTGAGAAAAATGGATCCATGGCGGGGTTTTGGGGCAAACTCTCGGGTTTTCAACAGTTCGACAAGGCTGCCCCATGTCCTCTCCGTCCTCGGTTGATGAACAACGGTTCCGCAAACTTCTGAGTCGCAACGTCAGCCTGCCGCTGGGCGTCGGCGTGCTCAGCGCCGTGTTCTTCGTCTCGCTGATCACTTATTTACTGTCGGTCATCCAGTGGGTCGAGCACACCGACCGGGTGATCAATAACGCCAATGAGGCGGTGAAACTCACCGTCGATCTGGAAACCGGCATGCGCGGCTATCTGCTTAGCGGTGACGAGCACTTTCTTGACCCGTACGAAGTTGCCAAGCCGCGTATCGAGGTCGCTCTCAATACGTTGCTGGAGCTGACCGCCGATAATCCGGTGCAGACCGATCGCCTGCGCCGTTTGCAAGCCTTGCAGGTGGAGTGGGCCAATTACGCGCAGTCGATGATCGATCTGCAGCGCAGCAGCGGTGATTATCGCGGCGCGGTCAAGGCCGGGCGGGGCAAGCGCCTGACCGATGAAATCCGCAAGCAATTCGAGGACGTCATCGAGACCGAGCAAGTGCTGCGCGCCACGCGCAACGAGGATGTGCGTCGCACCACCATCTGGAGCATCACCCTTTACCTGATCTTCATCGTTGGCATCAGCGGTTTGCTGGCCTACATCGGCCGCCGTGATCTGCTCAACCTGTCGACCAACTACAGCGCCAACCTCGCCGCCCAACTGGCCAGCGCCGAACGCCTCGAGAAACAGGCGTGGCTGCGCAACGGCCAGACACAATTGGCCGAGCAGGTGTTGGGGCAACTGACGCTGAACCTGCTGGGGCGCAACATTCTGCAATTCTGTGCGCAATACCTTGGTACTGCCGTCGCCGCGCTTTATGTGCGCGAAGAACATGGCGGCCTCAAGCGCGTGGCGACTTATGGTTTCTCCCGCGAGCAGGAAGAGCTCAATCAAACGATCTACAGCGGCGAAGGCATCGTCGGCCAAGTCGCAGAGCAGGCACGGCTGATCCGTCTCGACGCGGTCCCGGGCGACTATTTCAAAGTCAGCTCCGGGCTCGGTGCAGGCCTGCCGCACAGTGTGCTGGTGGTGCCGACCAGCGATGACGATCGGGTCAATGGCGTGATCGAGCTCGGTTTCCTGCGTCCGCTGTCCGAGCGCGACATCGAACTGCTGGAATTGATTGCCGGCAACATCGGTACCTCGATCGAAGCGGCGCGTTACCGTCAGCGCTTGCAGGAAGTGCTCGCCGAAACCCAGCAGCTCAACGAAGAGCTGCAGGTGCAGCAGGAAGAGCTGAAGACTGCCAACGAAGAGCTGGAAGAACAGTCGCGGATTCTCAAGGAATCCCAGGCGCATCTGGAAACCCAGCAAGTGGAGCTGGAGCAGACCAACGAGCAGCTCGCCGAACAGCGCGATGCGATGGACAAGAAAAATACCGAGCTGAATCAGGCGCAGATTCAACTCGAAGAGCGTGCCGAAGAGCTGCAACGCTCGAGCAAGTACAAGTCCGAATTCCTCGCCAACATGTCCCACGAACTGCGCACGCCGCTCAACAGTTCGCTGATTCTGGCCAAGCTGCTGGCGGAAAACCCGCAGCAGAATCTGTCGGCGGAACAGGTCAAGTTCGCCGAATCGATCTATTCGGCCGGCAACGATCTGCTCAATCTGATCAACGACATTCTCGACATTTCCAAGGTCGAGGCCGGCAAACTCGAAGTGATTGCCGAAAACACCCGCGTCGATCGTCTGGTCGACGGCTTGCGCTCGATGTTCGAACCGTTGGCGGCGGACAAGAAGCTCGCCTTCAGCGTCGAGGTTCAGCCAGACGCACCGGGCTTGCTGTTCACCGACCGTCAGCGTCTGGAGCAGGTGATCAAGAACCTGCTGTCCAACGCGATCAAGTTCACCGAGCACGGCGCCGTCAGCCTGACCATTACCGGGCAGCCGAATGATCACATCGCTTTCAGCGTCAAGGATTCCGGAATCGGCATCGCTGCCGACCAACAGGAAAGTATCTTCGAAGCGTTCCGTCAGGCGGATGGCACCACTAATCGCAAGTACGGCGGCACCGGCCTCGGCCTGTCAATCTCGCGGGATCTGGCGACGTTGCTGGGCGGTTCGATCAGTGTCGACAGCGTACCGGGGCAGGGCAGCACGTTCACCCTGGTGTTGCCGCGTCAGTATCACGAATTCGGTGAGACGCCGGCCGCGCCGCTGACCTTCCACCCGGCACCTGTGACGCCTGCGCCAGTTGCTGTTGCGGCTCCGCTCGCATCGGCGATTCCGGCAGTCATCCCGCGCTTCGCCGACGATCGCGACAAAGCGCCGTTCGCCACCCGCTGCATTCTGGTGGTGGAAGACGAGCCGAACTTCGCTCGTATCCTCTATGACCTGGCGCATGAGTTGGGTTACATGTGTCTGGTCGCCCACGGTGCCGACGAAGGCTACGACCTGGCGCGTGAATTCGTGCCGGATGCGATCCTGCTCGACATGCGCCTGCCGGATCATTCCGGTCTGACCGTGCTGCAACGCCTGAAAGAACGCGCCGAAACCCGGCACATTCCGGTGCACGTGATTTCCGTGGAAGACCGCGTTGAAGCGGCGATGCACATGGGCGCGATCGGCTACGCAGTGAAGCCGACCACCCGCGAAGAGCTCAAGGACGTCTTCGCCCGTCTCGAAGCCAAGCTGACGCAGAAGGTCAAACGCGTGCTGCTGGTCGAAGACGACGATCTGCAACGCGAAAGCATCGCGCGGCTGATTGGCGACGAAGACATCGAAATCACTGCCGTCGGCCTGGCCCAGGACGCGCTGGAGCTGCTGCGCACAACCATCTACGACTGCATGGTCATCGATCTCAAGCTGCCGGACATGCTCGGCAACGACCTGCTCAAGCGCATGTCCACCGAGGACATCTGCTCGTTCCCGCCGGTCATCGTTTACACCGGACGCAATCTGACCCGCGATGAAGAGGCCGAACTGCGCAAGTATTCGCGCTCGATCATCATCAAGGGCGCACGCTCCCCGGAGCGGTTGCTCGACGAGGTCACACTCTTTCTGCACAAAGTTGAATCGCAGCTGTCCCATGAACGGCAGAAGATGCTCAAGACCGCGCGCAGCCGCGACAAGGTCTTTGAAGGTCGTAAAGTGCTGCTGGTGGACGACGATGTGCGCAACATCTTCGCCCTGACCAGCGCGCTGGAACACAAAGGCGCAGTCGTGGTGATCGGCCGTAACGGCCGTGAAGCGATTGAGAAACTTCATGAAGTCGAGGACATCGACCTGGTGCTGATGGACGTGATGATGCCGGAAATGGATGGCTTCGAAGCCACCATGGAAATCCGCAAGGATCCGCGCTGGCGCAAGCTGCCGATCATCGCGGTGACGGCCAAGGCCATGAAGGACGATCAGGAGCGCTGCCTGCAAGCGGGCGCCAACGATTACCTGGCCAAGCCCATCGACCTTGATCGTCTGTTCTCGCTGATACGTGTGTGGTTACCGAAAATGGAACGCATCTAGTGGAACGCAGCAGTCCGGCCGAACGCAACAGCGAAATCGAATTACGCTTGTTGATCGAGGCGATTTACCTGAAATACAGCTACGACTTTCGCGACTACTCCGGCGCTTCGATCAAGCGCCGGGTGCAGCACGCGCTGAGTCAGTTCGAATGCGCGACCATCTCGGCCCTGCAGGAGAAAGTCCTGCACGACCCGACGGCGTTCATGCAGCTGCTGCAGCTGCTGACGATCCCGGTCAGCGAGATGTTCCGCGATCCGTCGCACTTCCTGGCGATCCGCAACGAAGTGGTGCCGCTGCTACGCACCTATCCGTCGCTGAAGATCTGGATTGCCGGCTGCAGCACGGGCGAGGAGGTCTATTCGATGGCGATCCTGCTGCGCGAAGAAGGCCTGCTCGACCGCACGATCATCTACGCCACCGACATCAACCCGCGCTCGCTGGAGAAGGCCAAGCAAGGGATTTTCTCCATGGAAAACGTCCGCGCCTACACGGCCAACTATCAGCAGGCCGGCGGTCAGCGTTCGTTCGCCGATTACTACACGGCAGCCTACGGCTACGCGATTTTCGACAAGAGCCTGTGCGAGAACGTGACGTTCGCCGACCACAGCTTGGCCACCGATAGCGTGTTTTCCGAAACCCAGTTGATTTCCTGCCGCAACGTGCTGATCTATTTCAACAAGAAGTTGCAGGACCGCGCGTTCGGGCTGTTCCATGAATCGCTGTCGCATCGCGGCTTTCTGGTGCTGGGCAGCAAGGAAACCCTGGATTTTTCCAACTATTCGAACCAGTTCGAGGCGTTGGTCAAACAAGAACGGATCTACCGCAAATCATGAACGACACCCCGAGCCTGCCTCGCATCGAGGCCGTCGTGATCGGCGCCTCCGCAGGCGGTGTCGAGGCGTTGCTGACCCTGCTCGGGCCGTTGCGCAAAGGCTATGTGCTGCCGATCATCATCGTTCTGCATTTGCCGGAAGAACGCCGCAGCCATCTGGCCGAAGTCTTCTCCCGCCGTGTGGCGATGCCGGTCAAGGAAGCCGAAGACAAGCAGGACATTGAAGCTGGCACGGTGTACTTCGCCACGCCCGGTTATCACTTGTCGATCGAAGCGGATCGCAGCCTGTCGCTGAGCCTCGAGGACCGCGTGCACCATTCGCGGCCTTCAATCGATTACCTGTTCGAGTCCGCCGCCGACGTCTACGGCCCGACACTCGCCGCCTTACTGCTGACCGGCGCCAATCAGGATGGCGCGCGCGGGTTGGCTTACGTCAAGCGCTGCGACGGCCTGACCATTGTTCAAGACCCCGAGGATGCACAAGTCGCCACCATGCCCCAGGCCGCACTGAACGTTTTGCAGCCGGATCATGTCCTACCCATTCACGGCATCGGCCGTCTGCTAGTCGAGCTGGAACGAATCGCATGCTGAGTAATATCCAAGCCAAACTGTTGATCGTCGACGATCTGCCAGAAAACCTGCTGGCGCTGGAAGCGCTGATCAAGCGCGAGGATCGCACGGTCTACAAGGCTCTGTCGGCGGACGAAGCACTGTCGCTGTTGCTGCAACACGAATTCGCCATGGCCATTCTCGACGTGCAGATGCCCGGGATGAACGGCTTCGAACTGGCCGAGTTGATGCGCGGCACCGAGAAAACCAAGAACATCCCGATCATCTTCGTCAGCGCCGCTGGCCGCGAACTCAACTATGCGTTCAAAGGCTACGAAAGCGGTGCGGTGGACTTCCTGCACAAGCCGCTGGACATTCATGCGGTGAAGAGCAAGGTCAACGTTTTCGTCGATCTGTATCGCCAGAGCAAGGCCATGAAGCAGCAGGTCGAGGCGCTGGAGCAGGCCCGACGCGAGCAGGAAGCGTTGCTGCAACAGCTGCAAAGCACCCAGCTTGAGCTGGAGCAAGCGGTGCGCATGCGCGATGACTTCATGTCCATCGTCGCCCACGAAGTACGTACGCCACTCAATGGCCTGATTCTCGAAACCCAACTGCGCAAGATGCATCTGGCGCGAGACAACGCCTCGGCGTTCACCCTCGACAAGATGCAAGCGATGGTCGATCGCGATGAGCGCCAGATCAAAAGCCTGATTCGCCTGATCGAGGACATGCTCGATGTCTCGCGAATCCGCACCGGCAAACTGTCGATCCGCCCGAGTCGTTTCGATCTGGTGCAACTGGTCAGCAATCTGCTGCAGAATTTTGCCTCGCAAATGGAAGCGGCAGAAACCAGTGTTTCCTTTGAGGCGTCCGAGCCGGTCGAAGGTTGCTGGGACGAGTTCCGCATCGAGCAAGTGGTGTCCAATCTGCTGACCAACGCCTTGCGTTACGGGGGGCGCAGCCCGATTCAGGTGCGCGTTTATCGCGAAGGTGACGAGGCGCGGGTCGAAGTCCAGGACCACGGCATCGGCATCAGCGCCGAGAACCAGAAGCGTATTTTTCAGCAGTTCGAACGGGTGTCCGCCAAGACGGTGGTGGCCGGGCTCGGGCTGGGTCTGTTCATTTCCGAGCAGATCGTCGCCGCCCATGGCGGCTCCATCGTCGTCGAGAGTGAAATCAACGAAGGCGCCCTGTTTCGCGTTTGTCTGCCGATCCAGGAAAACGGCATATCCGACGCAACCTCTGAGTGACCACACGGTCGTATCAGCAGCTATTGACCGAACAAAGGCTTCCCATGAGCGTAGATGCGCAAGATGTAGTACTCGTCGTCGAAGACGAACCGGTTATCTTGATGGTCCTGACGGATTACCTGTCAGGGCAGGGCTATCGCGTGTTGCAAGCGGAAAATGGCGAGCAGGCTTTCGAGATCCTCGCCAGCAAACCTCACCTGGACATGCTGATTACCGATTTCCGCCTGCCGGGCGGTATCTCCGGCGTGCAGATCGCCGAGCCGGCCGTCAAATTGCGACCGGATCTCAAGGTGATCTTTATCAGCGGCTACCCGCAGGAAATCCGCGAGACCGGCAGCCCGATCACCAACAAGGCGCCGATTCTGGAAAAGCCTTTCGATCTGGATGTACTGCAGGAAAAGATTCAGGAATTACTGGCCTGATATGCAGGAGCTGCCGAAGGCTCGGGCCTTCGGCAGCTCCTGCAGGTTCAGCTATTGATCATCTCGCGCACCTTGGCGGTGAGCAGATCAAAAGTGAACGGCTTGGTGATCATCTGCATCCCCGAGTCGAGGAAACCACCGCGCACCGCCGCGTGCTCGGCATAACCGGTGATGAACAACACTTTCAGGCCTGGTCGGTATTGCCGACCGACTTCCGCCAGTTGCCGCCCATTCATCCCCGGCAGACCCACGTCACTGATCAGCAAATCGATACGCTGCGTCGAATTGAGGATCGGCATGGCACCATCGGCATCACCGGCCTCCACGAACGCATAACCCAACTCACTGAGCACGGCGCTGACCAGCACGCGCACAGCCGGATCATCTTCAACGATGAGCACGGTTTCGCCATCCATCGCGTACGGAGCTTGTTGCGAATCCGAGACGGGAATTTCGACTTCCTCACCCCGGAAACGCGGCAGATAGAGTTTTACGGTGGTGCCTTCATCGATTTCACTGTCGATCGACACATGCCCGCGTGACTGTTTGCTGAAGCCATAGATCATCGACAGGCCCAACCCGGTGCCCTGGCCGATCGGCTTGGTGGTAAAAAACGGATCGAAGGCACGGCTGACCACGCTCTGCGGCATGCCGCTGCCATTGTCAGTGACGCTGAGCATCACGTAATCACCGGGTTCCAGGTTGCTGTAGGCCGCAGTGAAATCGCGATGCAGCACCTGATTGCTGGTTTCCACCACCAGCTTGCCACCCTCGGGCATGGCATCGCGCGCATTGATTACCAGGTTGAGCAGGGCGCTTTCCAGTTGATTGGGATCGGCCTCGGCAACCCAGAGGTTGTCGTCCAGGCGCATTTCCAGATGAATGCTTTCATTGAGGCTGCGTTGCAGCAGCTCGCCCATCGACAGCACCAGCGTGTTCATTTGCACGGCTTTCGGGTCGAGGGATTGCCGACGCGAGAACGCCAACAAGCGGTGAGTCAGGCCGGCGGCGCGGTTGGCGGAGGTCACGCCTAGATCGATCAGACTGTCGAGGTCTTCGGTGCGGCCCCGGGCCAGACGTCGGCGCAGCAGTTCCAGGCTACCAATGATGCCGGTGAGCATGTTGTTGAAGTCGTGAGCGATGCCGCCAGTGAGTTGGCCGACCGCTTCCATTTTCTGCGATTGGCGCAGCGCTTCTTCGTTGTGGCGAAGCTGTGCGGTGCGCTCTTCAACCTGTTGTTCGAGGGTTTCCAGAGTCGATTGCAGGCGTCGTTCGCTTTCACTCAGGTCGATCAGCCGATCGCGTGCTTCATATTGTCGTCGCCGCCCACGCAGGGCGGCGGAGACCAGACTGACCAGCGTCGCGGGATGGAAGGGGCGCTCGAGAAAAGTCACGTTGCCGAGCAGGGTGCTGAGACGCGACGGCGGCCCTTGTTCATCGCCGCCATGATGAGTCAGCAGCACAATGGGCATGTCCGACCACGCGGGCTGTTGGTCAAGGTAGGCGATCAGCCCTTCCAGTTCCGGTCCGCGCAACGCCTCAGCAGCAATCAGCAGCAACCCGGCGCCGACCTCCAGTTCGGTGCACAGAGCGCCGAGATTCGGCGCCACCATGCCGCCGTAACCGGCTTCGTTGAGAATCATCAACGCGATCTGGCTGTCACGACCCATGGGCGCCAGCACCAGCACCCGCTCGGCCAACGGCGTGTTGACCGTCACAAGCTTTCATCCTCGAGCAATGGATTGCTCGCTCCCATGTAGGTCGGCACTCCACGCAGCACGCCCTGGAAGGATTCCAGCGGCTGGCCGATTGTCATGCCACGCGAGGAGATCCGGTATTCTCGAATGGTCGATTCGTGGTTGCCGGTACGTTTCTTGATAATCGAGATCGCCCGACGGACTTTGCCGAGGGCTTCGAAGTAACGCAACAGAATCACCGTGTCGGCCAGGTAAGTGATATCGACCGGCGCCTGCATATCGCCCACCAGTCCGTGCTGGGCGACCGTCATGAAAGTCGCCGCGCCTTTGCGGTTCAGGTACAGCAGCAGTTCATGCATGTGCAGCACCAGCGCGTTTTCTTCCGGCATCGCCGCTTGATAGCCGTTAATGCTGTCAATCACCACGGTTTTGATACCCAGCTCATCGACGCAACGCCGCACGCGATGGGACAACTCGCCGGGAGACAATTCGGCGGCGTCGACTTGTTCGATCAGCAAATTACCGGTGGCCTGTAAGGCTTTCAGGTCGATGCCGAGATGACGCATGCGTTCGAACAGCAGGCCCAGCTCTTCATCGAAAATGAACAGCGCGGCTTTTTCACCTCGGGCCACCGCTGCGGCGGCGAAGATCATCGAGATCAGCGATTTGCCGGTACCGGCCGGGCCGAGGATCAGCGTGCTGGAGCCGGTCTCGATGCCGCCGCCGAGCAGGGCGTCCATTTGCGCGATGCCGCTGGACAGCTGTAGACGCGCATAGTCGCCGCGATGCTCTGCCGCCACCAGACGTGGGAAAACGTGGACGCCGTCGCCCATGATGGTGAAGTCGTGGAAACCGCCACGGTATTTCTGCCCGCGATATTTGACCACTCGTACGCGACGACGCTCGGCGCCGTAGCTTGGCGTCAGCTCTTCAAGGCGGATCACGCCATGGGCGACACTGTGCACGGTTTTGTCGAGAGACTCGGTAGTCAGGTCGTCGAGCAGCAGGACGGTGGCGTCGTAGCGCACGAAGTAGTGCTTGATCGCCAGAATCTGCCGACGATAGCGCAGGGAACTCTGCGCCAATAGGCGGATTTCCGAGAGACTGTCGAGCACTACGCGGGTCGGCTTGAAGCGTTCGACCACTTCGAAAATCTGCTTGGTCGCCTCACCGAGCTCAAGGTCCGAAGAGTACAGCAGGCTTTGCTGATGTTCGGCGTTAAGCAGGCTTTCCGGCGGCGTCAGCTCGAAGATCTTGATGTTCTCGTTCAGCTCCCAGCCATGGGAGAGTGCGCCTTGACGCAGTTCTTTCTCGGTTTCCGAGAGAGTGATGTACAGGCAGCGTTCCCCGGCCAGCGCACCGGCGCGGAGGAAATGCAGAGCTACCGTGGTTTTGCCGGTCCCGGGTTCACCCTCAAGCAAAAACACGTGTCCGCGAGACAGGCCACCGGCGAGGATGTCATCCAGGCCCGCGATGCCGACGGCAGCTTTCGCACTGATCAACTCGTTTGATGTAGTCAAAAAACGCCCTCTTATGACTAGGGTAACCGGCGGCTGGCTTAAGTGAGCCGCCTGAGTAACTTGACCTCAGGGCATGTTCACGGTTCCGCTTTTTCTTTCGACAGGTGGTTGATTGCACCCGCTGTACCTTGATTAAAGACCTTGTTGCAGCGCCGGGTCATCCGGATTGAGCTGCTCCAGTTGCGCCAGCAGGATCTGCACATTCTGCAATTGGCCGCTTTCCTTCCAATAGTTGATCAACAGCACTCGCGCCTTGCGGTCGGCGGGGTGGCGCTGAACGATCTCCTGCAATTGTTTCTGCGCTGCCTCCAGTTCTTCCGCGCTGTGCAGGGTAGTGGCGAGGTCGTAGCGATAATCCTTGTTGTCCGGTTCCAGCTCGACCGCTTTGGACAGGCCGAGCAGGGCATATTCACGCTGGCCGTGGTGCAGCAGCCACAGGCCGAGGGCATGTTGCAGATAGGCCGAATCAGGCTGCGCCTTGAGTTGGCGGGCGAGCAACTGGCGAGCGGCATCGCTCTGGCCCTGGCGGTCGAGCACATCGATCTGCATGACCAGCGCCGGCAGGTTGCCCGGTTCCAGGCGCAACGTATTGTCCAACGCCTGTTGGGCCTGTTTATATTCGGCGTTATGGATATAAAGACGTGCCAATTGTGCGTAGTTGGCAGCGCTTTCCGGCTGGCTTTCCAAGGTCTGTTGCCAGCCGTCGATAGCCTGCTGTAGCGGTGCGAAATACAGGCCGAGCTCGTCCGGGGTCAGGCCGAGCAGGGCGTTGATCGCGGCAAAACGGACAGTTTGTTCTTCATCGTCGAGCAACGGCCCAAGCAACAAGCTGCGTTGCCCGCCGGGCACCAGACCGACGATGCTTTTGACCGCTGCGACGCGCACTTGCGGCGCTTCGTGATGCAAGTCGATGTCAGCCAGTTTCAACGCCTGCGGGCTGGGGTAGTTGGGCAGCTCGCCATGCAGCCAGACCCGGCGCTTGACCGAGATGTCCGGGCGGCCCAATTGCTGGTACAACTGGCGCGCCGCTCCGGGTTCACCGGTGCGTGCGGCGTTCAGCGCTTCGCTGTAGCCGTGTTTGATAGCATCGGGGATGGTCGGTGTGCTGCTGCGCCAGGACAGCCAGACGACGCCGAGGATCAGTACGAGGCCTAGGCCGATCAGCAGGTTACGGCGGGACTGAGTCATGCGGGTTTCCGAAAGCTTCGAACTTGAGCAGAGCGGCAAGCTTCGGTCAGCTTGGCGCACGAGTCAAACCATTGCCGGCGAATCGTCCTACGACACGTGTCGACTGTGAAATCCGTCAGGCTTTTGTGGCAGTGTCTACGCTTGCAGAAGTCGTTTTAAAGAGTGTGCCCATGTCAGCGCTGTTCACCTATTTCAAGGCTTTGATCCATCCCGGTCAGGCTGTTTTGCTGTTTGCCCTGCGGACCATTGCCGCCGGGCTGTTGACCCTGTATCTGGCGTTCATCTTCGATCTCGAACAGCCGAAGTGGTCGATCATGGCGGTGGTAATTGTCAGCCAGCCATTGGCGGGCATGGCGCTGGCACGCAGTTTCGGACAAGTGATCGGCACCACAGTGGGTGCGGCGGTGGCGGTGCTGATCATGGCGATTTTTCCTCAGGCGCCGCTGCCGTTCATCACCACGTTGGCGTTGTGGCTGGCGCTGTGCACGGCGGGCGGCACGCTGTTGCGCTACACCAGCTCCCAGGCATTCGTGCTCAGTGGTTACACCGCTGTGGTGGTGGCGTTGCTGGCGATTCCGGATCAGGGCGGCACGTTTCTGCTGGCGGTCACCCGTGTCACCGAAACGTTGCTGGCGGTGGCCTGCGTCTGCGTGGTCAGTTTGCTCACGGCGCGCCCGGAAGCCGTGGCCAAAGGTTATTTCACGAAAATCGATCAGGTCATCAAACTGGCGGCCAGCCACGCCGCCGAAGTGCTTCGCACTGAAGAAAGCGAGGCCGATTTCCAGCGTCGGCAGATGCAACTGCTCGGTGAAATCAGCGCGCTGGAAGGTTTGCGACGTCATTTGTATTTCGATGCGCCACGTTTGCGCAGTGCCGACAACCTGGTATTGCTGCTGGGCAACCAACTGATGCTGCTCACTTCGCGGCTCACCGCGCTGCGTCATCAGCGCGAATTGCTCATTGAACGCTGGGAGGGCGATCTGCCGTTGGAGGTTCAGCAACTGCGGGCCGAGGAACTGGCATTACTTGAACAGCTGGCGCAACAGGGCCGCGCGCTGTCTGGCGCGGATCGGCAGCGCTTCGTCACTTTGCAGCAACAGTTCGAAGCCTTGGCGTACAAGGCTGAGCAGCAGACCGAGAACATGAGCGCGACCCTGCGCTCACTGGCCTGGGCGTTACGCTGGGAGCAGGCGCGGCTACTGCAGCAACTGGAGCAGATTCTCGAACTGAGCGACGCCATTCAGGAAGGCCGCCCCGCCAGTTGCCTCTACCGCGGCCAGAGCAGTCCGCTGCATCTGGATTTTACTTTGGCCTCGATGAACGCCATTCGCGCCTTTACCGCGCTGTTGGTCAGCGGGTTGATCTGGATTGAAACGGCGTGGGATGGCGCGCGTGGCGGGATGATTCTGGTGGGGATTCTCTGCTCGCTGATGGCGACTTTCCCGCGTCCGCTGATGGCCGCGCAAAGCTATGCCCGTGGCTTGGGCCTGGCGCTGGTGGTGTCGGCGTTCTATCAATTCATGCTGGTGCCGGCGATCAGTGATTTCGAGCTGCTCGCCTTGCTGCTGGCGCCGCTGCTGTACGCCATTGCCGTGGGTATTTCCAGTCCGGCTACCGCCGGTATCGGCATGGGCCTTGGCCTGTCCAGTTTCCTCATGCTCGGACCGCAGAACGTCGGCACAGGGCAGAACACGGCGATCCAATGGTTCGAATTCGCCGGCGCCTACGTCAGTGCAGCGATGCTGGCCCTGATCGTCTATTCACTGATCTTTCCGTTCCGTCCGGACTTGCGCATTCGGCGCTTGTACAGCGAAGCGCGGGAGCAGGTGTATCAACTGAGCAAAATGCCGGCGACCGATGAACAACAATTCGCCTTCGAGAGTCGGATGACCGATCGCCTGACCAGCATGCTCGGCCTGCTGCCAGCGGCGAACGATCGCGCCATGCAGAGTCTGTATGAAATCAGTCTGGCATGCGTGGCCTTGGGCGTGGCGATGCATCAATTGCGGCAGCAGGCCTTGAACAATGGGTTGCTCACCGAAGCGTTCAGCCAGCGCCTGGCATCGGCGTTACGCAAGACCGGTCGCCTGGTTGCCGGACGCGATGATGTGCAACTCCCGGCGCTGCTGGCCACGTTGCATCAACTCGGAGATGAGCTGGACGAGCTGCATGCCGCCAGTCATGAACATTTATGGTCGGTGTTTCGCATGCGTGTGGCGCTGCTGATTGTGGTGTCGTTCCTCGAGCGCCACGGCGAACATTTGCAACCTCAAGTTCTGCAAGGAGAACCGCAACTTGCCCATTGATTTCGAAATTGGCGGGGTTTATCTGCCGCCGATTGCCCAGGCACTGTTACTGGCGATCCCGATTTTCATGTTGTTGGACTGGTGCCTGCGGCGCCTCGGTGTGCTGCGGCTGGTCTGGCACGAAGCGCTGTTCGAGGGCGCTCTTTACGCCTGTGTCTGTGCCACGCTGATTCTGTTGATGGGAGCCTGATGTCTTGAAAGCACTAGTTGCACGAATGATGACCGTGGCGGTGGTGATCCTGGCGATCGTCCTCGGCTGGTTCGCCTGGGAGTATTACACCCGTGCGCCGTGGACACGGGATGCCCGGGTGAGGGCGGATGTGGTGACGCTGTCGGCGGATGTCTCGGGGCGGATCGTCAAACTGGCGGTGCAGGATAACCAGCATGTCGACAAGGGCCAGTTGTTGCTGGAGATCGATCCGGCGCGCTATCAACTGGCGGTCGAACATGCCCGGCGTTCGGTGGAAGTGTCCAAGGCTTCGCTGGGGCAATCGCAAGCGGCAATCGTCGCCAGTGAAGCGTTGCTCAAACAGCGCCAGAGCGAGGAGCGCCGCCGACGTACCTTGAAGCAGGGCTTTGCGATTTCCGGGGAGGAGTGGGAGAAATCCAGCACCGACGTGGCGGTTGCACAGGCGGATCTGTTGCGCAATCAGGCCAACCTTGGGCTGGCCGAAGCCAACGTGCAGTTGGCGATTGCCGCGCTGACTCAAGCCGAACTGGACTTGCAGCGTACCCGCGTCGAATCTCCAGTGAGCGGTTACGTGACCAACCTGCTGACCCGCCAGGGTGACTATGCGCAGGCGGGTGGGGCACTGCTGGCTTTGGTCGACAGCGATTCGTTTTACGTCAGTGGTTATTTCGAAGAAACCAAGTTGCCGCGAATCGAAGAGGGTGACCGGGTGCGCATTCAGTTGATGAGCGGTGAGCGTTTCGGCGGCACGGTCGAAAGTATCGCCTTCGCCATTGCCGACCGCGAGAACGCGCCGGGGAGTCGACTGCTGGCCAACATCAATCCGAGTTACACCTGGGTGAAACTGGCGCAACGTGTGCCGGTACGCATTGGCATCGACGGTGATTTTGCCGGAAAGAATCGCTTGCGCGCCGGTACAACCGCCACCGTCACCGTCCTGGAACCCTGATCCTCCTGTAGGAGCTGTCGAGTGCAACGAGGCTGCGATCTTTTGATCTTGGGACGCAGAGCGTCCCCGGCTACATTCCCATCAAGGATCGCAGCCTCGTTGCACTCGACAGCTCCTACACGGGATTGGTGATTCAGTGGCAAAAAAAACCCCGCGACCGAATGATACGCGGGGCAAAGAAATTGGTTGGTTGCGGCCAACCAAAGGAGCTCTTTAACAACCTTTACTTGCTGGCGACCGTCTCCGGTTGCCAGCCACCGCCGAGGGCCTTGTAGATCGCGACAATGCCGCGATACAACTCGACTTCGGCCTGGGCCTGACTGTCTTCGGCATTCAGGCGCTCGCGTTGGGCGTCGAGCAAGACGAGGAAGTCGGTGGTGCCTTCGCGGTAGCGAATTTCCGCCAGATCGGCAGCCTTGCGACTCGACTCGCTCTGACGAATCAGCGAGATCAAACGTTGCTGACGTTTGCCGTAATCGCTGAAGGCGTTTTCCGATTCTTCCAGAGCCAGCAGCACCTGTTGCTCGTAGTTGGCCAGGGCGCCTTCGGCATCGGCATCGGCGCCGCGCAAACGGGCACGGACGCTACCGAGGTCAAACGCAGCCCAGGTGATGCTCGGGCCGAGCGCCCAGGCGTTGGCCGCCGAGGAACCGATCTGCGAGCCTCGTCCGGCGGTCCAGCCGAGGAAGCCGCTGAGGCTGACCCGGGGGAACAGGTCGGCTTTGGCCACGCCGATGCGCGCAGTGGCCGAGGCCAATTGCCGCTCGGCGCTAAGGATGTCCGGACGACGTTGCAGCAGCTCACCCGGATCACCGATCGGCAGCGCCTTGGCGATGGCCGGCAGATCTTTCGGGCTCAGGTCGACGGTCAGTTTGTCCGGGCGCTCACCGAGCAGGGTGGCAATACGGTTCTTCTGCCGCACCTGTTCCGCCTGCAACTGCGGCACGGTGGCTTCAACGTTGGCCAGACGCGCATCGGCGCGCTCGACATCGAGCTGATCGCCGACACCGGCGTCACGCAGGCTGATGGTGATCTTGCGTGATTCCTGCTGGTTGTTGAGGTTGGCCACGGCGATTTTTTCCCGCAGCTGGGCACCGCGCAGTTGACCGTAGGCGTCGACCAGTTCGGCAATCATGGTGACTTGCAGCTGATACAGATCAGCTTCGGCGGCCTGCTGGTCGGCATCGCTGGCTTCCAGATTGCGCTGGATGCGGCCGAACAGATCGAGTTCCCAGGCCATGTCCAGGCCGAGGTCATAGCGTTCGCTATTGACCCGGTCGGTGGTCTGGCCGGGAATCTGGCCCTTGCCCAAGTCGCTGCTGGCGCGGCTGGTGATGGTCGGCATCGCGTCGTTGCTGGCGTCGTCGCGGATCGCTCGAGCGGCTTTCCAGCGGGCGAACGCCACGCGCAGTTCACGGTTGCCTTGCAGCGACTGGCTCACCAACTGGTTCAGGGTCGGATCGTCGAATTGCTGCCACCAGATGCCTTCGAATTTCGAACGGTCGAAGTTCTTTTGCCCGGCGGCGCCGTCGGTGGCGGTCGTAATATTGGCCGCCTCCGTGGCTGGGGTCTTGTAGTCGGGGCCGACGGCGCAGGCGCTGAGGGCCAGCAGCAGTAGACTCGGCAGGAAGACTTTCAGACTCATTGTTGCGCCTCCAGTTTCAGAGCTTTGGCTGCTTTGCGCTGCTCGCCGCGTTCGACAAAGTTACGGATCAGCACGTAAAACACGGGCGTCAGCAGCAGGCCGAAGAAGGTTACGCCGAGCATCCCGGAGAACACCGCCACACCCATGGCGTGACGCATCTCGGCACCGGCACCGCTGGAGAACACCAGTGGCACCACACCCATGATGAACGCGAAGGAGGTCATCAGGATCGGCCGCAGACGCAGGCGGCAAGCTTCCAGTACCGCTGCGAGCGGGTCGAGGCCTTCTTCCTGTTTGTCCTTGGCAAACTCGACGATCAGAATCGCGTTCTTACAGGCAAGTCCCACCAGTACGATCAAGCCGATCTGAGTGAAGATGTTGTTGTCACCGCCGGAGATGATCACACCGGTGATGGCCGACAGCAGGGTCATCGGTACGATCAGGATTACCGCCAGTGGCAGGCTCCAGCTTTCGTATTGTGCGGCGAGCACCAGGAACGCCAGCAGTACGCAAAGCGGGAACACGAACAGCGCGGTGTTGCCAGACAAAATCTGCTGATAGGTCAGGTCGGTCCATTCGTAGGTCATGCCGTTCGGAAGTTCTTCCTTGAGCAGTTTCTCGATGGCTTTTTCGGCCTGGCCAGAGCTGTAGCCCGGGGCTGCGGCACCGTTGATTTCAGCGGTGATGAAGCCGTTGTAGTGCATCACGCGGTCCGGCCCCGAGGTGTCGCTGACCTTGATGAAGGTCGCCAGCGGGATCATTTCGCCTTTGTTGTTGCGTACTTTCAGCTGACCGATCTGGTCGGATTCAAGGCGGAACTGCTGTTCGGCCTGAACGTTGACCTGATAGGTGCGCCCGAAGCGGTTGAAGTCGTTCGCATACAGCGAACCCAGGTAAATCTGCAGGGTGTCGAAGATGTCGCTGACGGCCACGCCGTGGGTCTTGGCTTTTTCACGGTCGATAGCAGCATCGACTTGCGGCACGTTCACGGTGTAGCTGGTGAACAGGCCGGCCAGTTCCGGGACGTTGTGGCTTTTGTTGATGATGTTCATGGTTTCTTTGTACAGCTCGTCGTAGCCGAGGTTGCCCCGGTCTTCGATTTGCAGGCGGAAACCACCAATGGTGCCCAGACCTTGTACCGGCGGTGGCGGGAAGATCGCCATGTACGCTTCCTGAATGTTCGCGTACTGGCCGTTCAAGGCGCCGGCAATCGCGCCGGCGGACATGCTCGGGTCTTTACGCTCGTCGAACGGTTTCAGGGTGACGAAGACGATGCCGGCGTTCGGGCTGTTGGTGAAGCCGTTGATCGACAGGCCCGGGAACGCTACGGCGCTTTCCACGCCTGGCTGTTTCAGTGCGAGGTCGGACATGCGCTTGATCACGTCTTCGGTGCGATCCAGGCTCGCGGCGTCCGGCAATTGCGCGAAGGCCACCAGGTATTGCTTGTCCTGGCCGGGTACAAAACCGGTCGGCGTGCTGGAGAAACCGAAGAAGGTCAGCACCATCAGGCCTGCATACAGGAGCAGGGCGATGCCGCTGCTACGGATGACCCGGCGCACGGTACCGACGTAGCCATGGCTGGCGCGGTCGAAGAAACGGTTGAACGGACGGAACAGCCAGCCGCCGAAGATCTTGTCGAGCACTTTCGAGAAGCGGTCTTTCGGCGCGTCGTGACTTTTCAGCAACACAGCAGCCAGCGCTGGCGACAGAGTCAGCGAGTTGAATGCCGAGATCACTGTCGAGATCGCGATGGTCAGTGCGAACTGTTTGTAGAACTGCCCGGTGAGGCCGGAAATGAACGCCGCCGGAATGAACACCGCACACAGCACCAGTGCCGTGGCCACGATCGGCCCGGTCACTTCACGCATGGCACGTTTGGTCGCTTCGACCGGCGTCAGTCCGAGTTCTATGTTCCGTTCGACGTTCTCCACCACCACGATGGCGTCGTCGACCACGATACCGATGGCCAGTACCAGGCCAAACAGCGACAGGGCGTTGAGCGAGAAACCGAACAGGTGCATCACCGCAAACGTACCGATCAACGATACCGGCACCGCCACCAAAGGAATGATCGAGGCGCGCCAGGTCTGCAGGAACAGGATCACCACCAGCACCACGAGGATCAGCGCTTCGAACAAGGTGTGAACCACTGCCTCGATCGAGCCACGAACGAAGATCGTCGGGTCATACACGATGCTGTAGTCCATGCCCTGCGGGAAGCCTTTCTTCAGCTCTTCCATCTTGCCGCGCACTTCGTTGGAAATGTCGATGGCGTTGGAGCCTGGACGCTGGAAGATCGGAATCGCCACCGCTGGCTGATTGTTCAGCAGCGAGCGCAAGGCGTACTGGCTGGAACCCAGTTCGATGCGCGCGATGTCTTTCAGGCGAGTGATCTCACCGTCGTCGCCAGCGCGAATGACGATGTTCTCGAACTCTTCTTCGGAAACCAGACGGCCCTGAGTGTTGACCGATAGCTGGAAACTTTGCGCGGTCGGCGCAGGAGGAGCGCCCAATTGGCCGGCGGCGACCTGACGGTTCTGCTCGCGAATCGCGGTGACCACATCGGTCGCGGTCAGATTGCGCGAAGCGGTCTTGTTCGGGTCAAGCCAGACACGCAACGAGTAGTCGCCCATACCGAACAACTGCACGTCACCGACACCACCGAGACGAGCGAGCTCATCCTTGATGTTGAGGATCGCGTAATTGGACAGGTAGAGCATGTCGTAGCGCTTGTCCGGTGAGGTCAAGTGCACAACCATGGTCAGGTCGGGCGAAGCCTTGTCGACGGTGATACCGATACGCGTCACTTCTTCTGGAAGTTTCGGCTCGGTTCGGGTCACCCGGTTCTGTACCTGCACCTGCGCGTTGTCCAGGTCAGTGCCCAGGGCAAAAGTGATGGTCAGGGTGATCTTGCCGTCAGCAGTCGATTGCGAGGACATGTACAGCATGTTCTCGACGCCGGTGATCGCCTGCTCCAGAGGAGCGGCCACGGTTTCACCGATGACTTTGGGGTTGGCGCCCGGGAAGTTGGCACGCACGACCACGGTCGGCGGCACGACTTCCGGGTATTCGCTGATCGGCAACTGGAACAGCGAGATCGCACCGGCGATCAGGATCAACAGCGACAGCACCGCTGCGAAGATCGGCCGGGAAATGAAGAATTGGGAAAAATTCATCGGAGTTGTCGTCCCTTAACCGCGTGGGGTCGTAGCAGCCAGCTTCGCACCCGAACCCGATGCGCCCTTGGCAGGGGCAACTTTGGGCAGGTTGCTGGCTTCTAGCGCTTGACGTTGTTGAGCGAGGGCGGCGAGGGTCTGCTCGCTGGCCATCGGAATCACTTCAGGGGTGACCGGTGAGCCAGGACGCACCCGTTGCAGACCCTTGACGATGATCGTGTCGTCCTTGTTCAGACCGTTGCGCACGATGCGCAGGCCTTCGATCTTCGGACCGAGTTCAACGGCGCGGTAGGCAGTCTTGTTGTCGCCATCCATTACCAGCACGAACTTCTTGCCCAGGTCGGTGCCGACAGCTTCGTCATTGATCAGCATGGCGTTGTAGGTGCCGCTGCCGACCAACTTCAAGCGAGCGTAAAGCCCCGGGGTGTAGGTGCCGTCAGCGTTGTCGAAGACTGCGCGGCCACGGATGGTGCCGGTTTTCGGGTTGACCTGGTTGTCGACGAAGTTCATCTGGCCCAGGTGCGGGTTGCCGTCCTCGTTGGACAGGCCCATGTACACCGGCGTGGTGGCGCCACGCTGACCATTGCGGGCCAGCTGGGTGTATTTGAGGAACACGCGTTCATCGGCGTCGAAGTAGGCGTAGACCTTGTCGGTGGAGACGACGCTGGTCAGCGCGGTGGTGTCGGCGGTCACCAGGTTGCCGGCAGTGATTTCGGCGCGGCTGACGCGGCCGCTGATCGGTGCGGTGACGCGGGTGAAACTCAGGTTCAGTTTGGCCAGGTCCAGTTGTGCCTGCAGAGCACCGACGGCAGCGCGGGCCTCCTGAGCAGCGCTGGTGCGCGAGTCGGCCAGTTCAGCGGAAATGGCATTGCTGGTACGCAGACGTTCGCCGCGAGCTGCTTCGTTTTCACTGCGAGTGGCGGTAGCGCGGGCTTGGGCGACCAAAGCTTCGAGGCGGCGTACCTCGGCCTGGAATGGACGCGGATCGATCTGGAACAGCAGGTCGCCTTTCTTGACCAGCGCGCCTTCAGTGAAGGCGACCTGATCGATCTGGCCCGAAACCCGTGGCCGGATTTCAACGGTTTCCGGCGCTTCAAGGCGCCCGGTAAATTCGTCCCACTCGTTGACCGGTTGTTCCAGCACCTTGGCCACACTGACTTTGGCAGCGGGCGGGGCACCGGCAGTCTCCGGAGCTTTGCCGCAGGCGCTCATCACCAGTACGGCCAGCATGGCCAACGGGAAGCGCAAATGTTTGAGTGATTGTTCCATGGATGCAATCCGCCGAAGTATTGAAGATGGGCGGATGATGCTCGGCGCGGGTGTGATGGCACGAATCGAATGAAGCAAAGGTAACTATCATTCGGAATGATATAAGAACCGAGGCAGCCCTCTAGCATGCACCTTTCGTTAGGGGGCTAACAATGTGTTTTCTTGCAAATCTGTCTTGCGTGACGAGCAATGATCAAACAAGGCGCTGGCGAGAGGGGAGTCATAAATAAAGAAACGGCCATGAGGCCGTTTCGATCCGCGATTGCGGCTGTTGATCAGTTGAAGCCCTTGCGATTGGCACCGAACCGATTGGGGCCGGGTTGGCTGTCTTGTGCCAGGAACACGATGTTGACGATTGGCAGCAGAATCCACCAGCCGCTGCGGTCAGTGTCGTGCATGCGTCGTACACCGACCGCAAGACTCGGCAACAGCATTGCCAGGTTGTACAGGCTTTGCAGGACACCACCGGTTTTGAGAATGCCGTCCACCACGCTGATGGCAATGGCGATGCTCATGTTGATCAGAAAGAACATCCAGTATTCACGGCGCGTGGCGCGCCCGTTGAACACCGCATATTTCTTCAGTGCTTCCACGTACGGGTTGCCGCTTGCCATAACGGGGCCACTGGCAATTGAATGCAGTGGCGCTTGAGGTGCGCCGCACTGGGGGCATGCCAATGCCAGTGTACTTATTTCCTTGGCGCAACCACGGCAGAAAACCAGGCTCATGTTTTTTTCCCTAAAAAATGGTCAGTCGAAAGACGGGACAGATACGCCCCGGGTGTTTCGTTGGTGCAGACGTCGCCGCCAACGAAAAGCAGAGAGACTGAATGCCCGACTCTCCATTGGCGGGGCGGCGGTAATCTAATCGTTACCATACGGTTTGTCATCGGCTCTCGGCATTCGGTTTGTGGGGCTGCAGCTGAAGCCAAACCAGATCGTCACCAAATCCACTTGGGCAAGAAGCATCCGAAAGCATTTCGCTCTAACATGAGCTGATATTCATGCTGTCACCTTCTGCCTCCGCCGGAACCTTTATCTATGCGCGACCTGCCTCCGACTGCGACCCTGCGTGCTTTTGAAGTGGCCACCCGGCACCCGACGTTCACCGCTGCCGCTCAAGAGTTGCATGTGACCCAGAGCGCCGTCAGTCATCAGCTTCGGCACCTGGAAGAACTTTGGGGCTTGCAACTGTTCGAGCGCGGCAAAGCGTTACGCCTCACTGCGGCGGGGGCGACGCTGGCGCCGATCGTGCGCGAATTTTTCATCAGCCTTCAAGCAACGTTGGAGGATCTGCGTGAGCAAAAGGACAGGGTTCGCCTGACTGTCAGCACTACCTATTCATTCGCGTTGAAGTGGCTACTGCCACGCTTGCCGAGCCTGTCACGCCAGCATCCGGAACTCTTGGTGTCGCTGGACACCACGGACAAGATCATTCACTTCGCCAACGGCGAAGCCGACGTCGCAATCCGCTTGGGCAAGGGCAATTATCCCGGTCTGTATTCGGAATTCCTTTTTGGTGAGCAGGTGTTTCCCGTGGCCAGCCCCGAACTGCTGCAGCGCGTCGGCATGCCCGGCAGTCCGGCAGAGTTGCTGCAGATGCCGTTGCTGACTCGCGATGGCGCCGAACTGGTGCCGAAATGGGAGGTATGGTTTCAATCCATCGGTCTCGCATTTTCGCCGCTGCGCGAAAGCGTCAGGTTTGGCGACACCAACATGACGGTCGAAGCTGCACTGCTCGGTCAGGGCGTGGCACTGGTGCGCAGCGGGCATGTCGAGAATGAAATCGGCGACGGCCGCCTGGTGAGGCTGTTCGATGTACCGTTCGCTTCGCCGCTGGCCTACTACTTCGTCTGCCCCAAAGGCATTGAAGCACAGCCGCACATCCTCAGATTTCGTGAATGGTTGCTTGGTGAGGCGTTGAAGGCGCAGAGCGCCCAGCGCTGAGGCATGAGCTTTTGCTCATGCTTCAATGAGGAAACTTCGCTGTAATGCCAATGCCAGTGATGCCTAGAATGCCGCATGCCAATCCATCTCGTACTTCTCGTTCTGTTCGCCGCGCTCCTGCACGCCAGCTGGAACGCGCTGCTGCGCGGCGGCGCTGATCGGCTCTGGTCGATGACCATGATGTGCGTGGCCATTGCCATCGTCTGCGCCGTCGCCGCACTTTTCTTGAGCCCGCCGGCACCTGAGAGCTGGGGTTACGCGCTGCTGTCGGCACTGCTGCATGTCGGCTACAACCTGTTTCTGGTGCGCAGCTATCGGGTCGGTGACCTTGGGCAGATCTATCCGATTTCGCGCGGCTCGTCACCGGCGCTGATCACCCTCGGCGCCGCGCTGTTCGCCGGCGAAACCATTACTCCAGCTGAGCTGCTCGGCATCGGCCTTGTGTCGGGCGGGATCATGTCACTGGCCTTTCGCGGACGCAGCCTGTCGGTGCCGAGCCTGCCATATGCGCTGGGCACTGGTTGCTTCATTGCCGCCTACAGCGTGGTCGATGGCATTGGCGCCAGGCTGTCGGGGGCGCCGCTGGCTTACACCGTTTGGATGAGCGCCCTGTGGGGCGTGCTGATGCCGCTGGTGTATATCGGCCTGCGCGATGCTCGCAGTCTGTTTTCCGTACGGCCCGGCATGCTGACCGCTGTGGTCGGCGGACTGGTCTCGTTGCTGGCCTACGCAATTGTTATCTACGCCATGAACGAAGCGCCACTGGGCGCGGTGTCGGCCCTGCGCGAAACCAGCGTGTTGTTTGCGGCGTTGCTCGGCTATTTGTTCCTCGGTGAAAAGCTCACCGTCCGCAGGATGCTGGCATGCGTGGTCATCGCCAGCGGCGCCATCATCATCGGCTGACACAGACCAACTGCTCAGGAGAACGTCGCATGGATAACGTTTCGCAAACCCCGCTGATTCTGATCACCGGCGGCAGTCGCGGAGTCGGCGCCGCCACCGCCCGACTCGCCGCAGCACAAGGCTACGACGTTGCCATCAGCTACGTCGCCAACGAGTCCGCCGCGCTGGCGGTGGTGGCCGATGTCGAAGCATTGGGGCGCAAGGCGCTGGCGGTGCGCGCCGATAGCGCTGACCCCGAGCAGGTTGCTGCGCTGTTCTCGGCAATTGATCATTCATTCGGGCGGATCGACGTGCTGGTCAATAACGCTGGCGTGCTGGCGAAACAGTCCCGCATCGAAGACCTGGGTTTCGAACGCATGCAGCGCATCTTCGCGGTCAATGCCCTTGGGCCAATCCTGTGTGCGCAGCAGGCGGTGAAGCGCATGGCACTGCGCCACGGCGGAACGGGTGGCGTGGTGATCAATATTTCGTCCGCCTCGGCGCGCTTGGGCAGCCCGAATGAATACGTCGACTACGCAGCATCGAAAGGCGCGCTGGAAACCTTCACCATCGGCTTCGCCAAGGAAGTCGCGCGAGAAGGGATTCGGGTCAACTGCATTCGCCCGGGGCACATCTATACCGACATGCACGCCAGCGGCGGCGAACCGGGACGGGTGGATCGCGTGAAGGACTCGATCCCGATGGGGCGGGGCGGTCAGCCGGAAGAGGTGGCGCGGGCCATCTTGTGGCTGGCCAGCGCGGAGGCTTCGTTTGTAACCGGGACTTTTCTGGATGTGACGGGTGGCAAGTAGTTGCTACAGGCTATCAGGGTCGCCAAAGAACATTTTGACTTGGCTCTATTACGCTGGTTTTGCAGAGAAATGTTTAAGCTATGCCCCCAATTTTGCCCCCAGTCGCCGCGGTTGAGCGGGCGATTTGGCTTGGCGATTTCTGATGCGGAGCAGGATGGACTTCCACGGTTTTCAGTGTACGCCAGTCGGCTTGTTCGGAGCATGCCTGATGATTGATTGCCCAGGGCAGGGCGTCAAGCGCACTTTAGGACCGTACAGCGTCCTTGCGCATCTATCATTTTCAACTTGCTCGCTGCTCGGCAAACCCAGGCGGCTGGTCTACGTGAGCCGTAGCTAGGCGCGCTGTGCGTCGCGCGCGTGACAGTGATGGCAACGGCTACGACTGCCACGACAGCCATGCCGGTTGAGTGAGAATGAATCAGGCCATGCTTGAACTACGGCTCGTCGCGCGGATGGCCACGGCCTTGGTGATCGTGCCTTCTGACTCGCTACATTCCGAGTTGGTCGAGCCGCGTGCAGATGGTATGGAGTCGCATCATTTTGCCGGACACCTCTTCGCTCGCGCTCGACAACCTAGCGGGCACTGATCCGGCTGGTTACGCTGGCCTTGAGGATGGTGTCGATTGGCTCTGGGATCGAATCTTTGCAGGTGCTGCGTTGACGACATTGCTGGGTGTCGGTGCGGAGTTGGCCGCACCGGAGAATCGCCAAAACGGTGATCGCGTCATCATCGCAGGGCGTCACAGCATACAGGACAGCGTGAATGAGGTGGGGCAGGAGATGACCCGACGCAACCTGAACATCCAGTCAACGCTGACTGAGCGTCCAGATTGCCGGTCCGCGTCATCGTCAATCGCGATCTGATTCTGGGGCCGTATCAGCCTCTGTTCTTCGATCGGGGGATATCAAGATGAGCGCATCGCGCAAGCTGCGGCTGGGGCCGCTCTCCAAGACCGAGAGCGTCAAGCCGACCACCATGTGCCCAGCGAGATTGAAAGCCGACTTGGACCGCTATGCGGCATTACACGGTCAAGCGTATGGCGAGACCGTCGATGCAGCGACTCTCATTCCGTACATGCTGGAGGCCTTTATGGTATGGGACAGAGGATTTAAGAAGGGCGACCCGAAATAGCCGCGTAGGACACACTAGGCTTACGGTCCCACACTGCGCATTCGGGGATCCTGGAGCCTGGATCGAGCGCGAGGGACCGGTTCAATTTGGCTAGGGAACGGTCCTCAAGGGCGGCTGGACTGTTAGCCGAGCCGGCCATGGCGTTCGAGTATTCGCATCAAAATGCTGTTCGCATGACTGAAGTTCTCGCGCTGATCGCGAAGCTCATAGGCCCATTTTTCGCCATGGAAGAGATTGTTGCGTAGGCGCCAGACGATCATCAGGAGAACTAACATTCGGTCGCGTGGGGTGTCGTTCACTCCTTCAACAACCTCCTGAACGAGACTAAGGTGGTCTGAGGGCCGGAGTTTCAGGTGAGGGAAATGGTGAGTCTATTCACCGTCGGCATAGTAACGGTTCCGAAAATAGGCAAGCTCCCCCTCGTAGAGCTCAGCTCCTAGCGTTCCGTCCAAAGACCAGGCATCGATTCGATCGCGGATGCGATCAGTCCGGGCGTGGTTCTCCATGATCTGTGCCTCGAAAAGACTCCAAAGAAAGGCGAAGTCGAATATGACGCGGCGATCAAGATCTGGTAGGCGCCGAAAGCCGGGGGCTCGGGCTTCAAGCCATTGTTCACTTGCACTAAGTTCCTTGTCAGTCATGGCTCAGTCGTCCAAGTATTCGTGGCGTGGGTCCAAGTCCGAAAAGTCCGTTAGCGTGTCGCAGTTCAGACAGTGGTACATCTGTGATGCATTTTGAAAGTGCATGCCGCACAGGCAGCCGCAGTAGGGGCAGCATTCATGGATCTCAAGATCGCCCCATTCCCATACCCCAAGATACTCCGGCACAGCGTCACAGTCATAGCCAATGACCTGGCACGCATCAGCGTTCTTGGCGACAAATCCGTCTAGGCCAGCGCGCATGAGAATGGGCAAGATATCTGCAGGCTCGATTGCGAACCACTCGCCGCGCACATGGGGCGACTCGAAGTGCTGATGAAGCTGGCGTTCAAGCTGAAAGGCATCGGCTACTTCGATCCATCCGAGCAGTTTCAGATCAAGAGGGTTACCGGTCTGGAGATTGCGCTTACGCTCCTCGATGTTCTTCGCCACCCCGATCTTGATAGAAGAGCATCCGTTTTCATCTTCATCAATGAAATAGACCGGCATCTTATTTCCCCTAGGCCTTCAACCGAGCCGGTCGAGCAGCATTTCGACCATTTCTTTGTTCGAGTAGGCGACAATGTCGAGCGGACGGTTTTCCTGCCGCATTAGTGCGATTAGGACACAGGCCGTGAAGGCCCAGAATGATGAATCGGCTGGCAAAGTGTAGCCACGGATCATTGCTGTCAGCCGTTCGTTGATCGGTGGGTATTCGCTATCGCCCCAACGTGCATGGGGCGGCGTCATCGCATGAACGACAACGGCAGCGAGCGTGATGCCCATCGCGCGCTTGCTCTGGACCTGGGCGAAATCGTGTCCGTGTACCTTCGCATAGGCGGCGAGCTCGCTTGTCATGAAAGTTCGGGCATAGGTGTCGCAGGCGATTTCCTCTTCAGGTCGCGTAGAGGGCGCGCGTTTATCGGCGCAGAACATGACGTGCTGGAATTCGTGTAGCAGGGCGAAGGCCAAGGCGAGCGCAACAAGGTCGAATGCCGCCATGTGCTGAATGTTGCCCAGGCCATCACGGTCGGCGCTCGGCAGGGGGATGTCCATCGGCCAGGATACGTCTGAGGTCTGTTCGGCTGTGATGAGCGACTGGGCGGCGGCGATGCGCTGCTTGTAGTCGAATTCATATTGGCCGCGCTCTTCATCGACACTGAGGGCTTGGTCGAGCGGTAACCCGTTGGATGTCGCGACAACTAAGGCTGGTGCGTACACTTCGATGGCCCGCCACGAGCTGAAACCAAGCAGCCAGAACAAGTCGATCGTCTTAGTGTCGAACTGGATACGCTTCTCGTTGGCATTCATCGTCACGCCCTTTTTACTTGGCGCGATCTCGACGGCATGGCCGTATTGGCTCCAAAGACCGCTTATTTCATCGGCTCGCTCGGGCACGGCGCCGCGGAGGAGATGTAGGATGATCGTCCGATCAGATGGCTCATTCGTCATTGTCGTTGTCTATTCTGTGCTCGTGGGGGGCAGGTGGTTGGCGACGGTCACGCGGCTTGCTCGTCACAGCGGGTTTGCCGTCCATCTGTAGATGAGTGACCGATGAGATGACTGAGTTCGCCCAAATCGTGCTGCATTCGATGTCGCCATCGCGTTCAAACCAGTGGGTCGCGCCGGGGATGAGATCAAACGGGATGGGATGTGTTGCCAATGGGTTGTGAAACACTTCCAGTTCCTGACACCAAGCTTCGCCCCACGGCCAGAGTGCTTGGTATTCGGCACTGTCGACGGCAAGGTTGAAATCGATAGGCTCTAATGCGCCCGGAGTTCGGTCGAAGAGAATGCCGCGCCTGATCATCGTCAGCCCGGGCGGTCGCCATCCTGCCAAGAAACCCATGCGGTTGAATTTGGCAAGCGTTGCAGAATTACTGAAGATGACGGCCGAGAGGTGTGCGAAATTTGGGTCGAGGAAGAGCCCAGCAGGAATGCTGTGTTGGCCCGCCAGATTTGCGATCGGCACTCCAATCGCGCGACGATCAGTGCCATCTCCGGTGACGTCCGCGCGTAAGCCGTAAAGGTAGGTGGGAAGAGCCTCGCGGCTCCAAACCATGGAGCCGAAATCATGGAAGTCGGCGATCGCTAAGGCGAACGGCTGTCCTTTTACATGGCCCAGTTCATGATAGTTGCGCTGGAGCTTGCCGCGCAGCGTCTTTGCGAATCGTTCTGCCGGGTTGCCTGTGAGCCGTTCAATGCGATCCTTTGGGGCATGAACCCATTTCCCGATGCCGCCGGCGCGTGGAAGCTCGGAGTTTGCTGTAACTGCCTCAATCCAGCATGCGTTACCTTCCTTTTCGATCAAGAAGTCGGGAGAGACATGGTCTTGTCGGACGTTCAAACCCTGCTCACGAAAGCAGCTGAAAAGGTAGAGCTCGAACAGACGGGACGCGAAGTTGTTGGTTTGAAAATCCGAGACGAAATTGGCGTCGGGGTTGGGAAGCGCGAGGTAGCATTCGCCGACCGCCATGAGCGCCGGCAGATGGTTGATCGTGGTTGTCAGCAGCTGGAACTCTGGAGAAGTCCCACGCGGCCCCGGTTTCAGCAAATGCGGGCGACGCCTGACTCCTGGCGGCAATGGTTCCGGTGGATCACTGGCACGCATAGCGACGGTGAGTCGCTCTAGTGCAGCCTCGGGTGTGGAGTAGGGCCCGCTTTCATCTACTTTGATCCAACAGTGGTCGATGCGGCGGCGCATGGCCAGATATGTGAAAGCTCCTGTGTCCGGATCAAGAAGAATGCAGCCGGTTACGCCACCAGTTCCGGCCTGATAGGCACTGAAAATATGTGCGGGGTCGAAATTGGGACCGTGTTCGAGCGACAGGGCATAGAGCTCGAATTGGCGCTGGCTGATTGGGGAGATTTCTAGCATTGGCAGCGCACCGACCTCATGGTCAAAGACAGTTGAATCAACGGATCAGCAGGCACTTTGGCGCACTTTGATCAAAGAGTCGTTCTTCCCTGCAACGGGACATTGACGTTCTGCAGAGGTGGCAGGAAGACACCAAAAGCCGCCAGCTCAAAGGAAGGCGCAGACGCGCCCGATCCTTAACACTAGGTCGAGCGCGCGTTCAGAATGCGCTATATATCTAAAGGCGAATCATTTTAGGGACAGAACATGACCACCGTCTATATTGATGAAAGCGGCCACAGCGGGGACATGATCAACAGCGGCAATGCTTACGACTTCAAGGGCCAGCCCTACTTTGCCCTGGCCGGTATTGGTCTTGAGGACGGTCATGACTGGGATGATCGCATCAATGAGCTGCGAAGCCGTCACCGCATTTCTGCCGGCGAACTCAAGTCTAAGTCGCTGACAGCCAAGCCAAGATTTTCGGCCGAAGTCATCCATGGATTGCTTGATCAGCGCGCTCCGCTTTTCATCGAGGTGGTCGACAAGCGTTTTTTTATCTGCACCAGCATCACCTCGTTCCAACTCTTGCCAGCATGCCTTGGCTATACCGAGTCGGTAAAGCTCCACTTCATCAAGAACACGGTGGCAGACTTCCTGTACTTTCACGCGTCCGAGCGCGTCCTCGATACATTCGTCGCCTCGTGCCTGGCGCCGGGTGACACGACGCTCCGCGCCTCATTCGCCGTGCTGCGCGACATGGCTACAGATCTGGGCTACACCGGATCGGCCATGCAAATCGCGGAAGGCATTGCCCACATGGTGCAGGAGGCTGAAGCCGAATACGGCGAGCAACGTGATAACGGTGGCGAGGTTTGGTCGCGGTTTCTTCCGCCCCCCGATCTCAACAAACATGCGAAACAGGTCTGGATGTTGCCGAACCTGACGTCATTTACGAGTATCTATGCCAGGATGAATCGCTATTACAGTAAGCGCTTGGCCGGCATCCGCTTGGTACACGACCAGCAATTGGAGGTGGAGAACATTCTGCGCCAGGGAAAAATGACGGCCGAAAACCTTAGCCGCTCCGTGGATCTGCCCTACACCCCGCAGTCTGACTACCGGTTCGAGGAAGAAGCCAGCATCGAGTTTGCGCAATCGCATGAGGCCATCGGCGTGCAGCTGGCCGACATCGTTGCGGGCACCGTGATGCGCTACTTTCGCGACACGGACGCCAGTACGCCCGTGTCGAGCGAACTGCGCGAGGCCATGATGCGACTCATTGACGAGGGCGATGAGCGAAGAGGCTATGGCCTCAATCAAGTAGTAGCTACAGCCAACGTCCGACATGCCGAATGAGTGATTCAACTCTGGTGTCATCCACCATCACGGCCCACCCCCGTGCGGCGGACACCTGAGCGCAGTAGAGGGTCAAGGCAGGGAGGCATCCAGCACTGTTTCGAAGGCAGATGCGTTGCCCCTCAGAACGTGATCTAAACTTCCGAATACATTCCGAAGCTCTTGCCGGTAGGCGACCTTCGTTGGCAAGTTGGCCCCCTGGATCACGGCGGTCAGGAATGACGCTGCAACATCTGCCATCTTCGGATCGCCCTGGAGTTGCACATGGCTGCGAATGGCGACTTCTAGCAGATACGTCTTGAAGGAAGCAGATAGCTTCTCACTCGGAATGATGTCTTGCAGCATTGCGCCAAGCACCTTAGTAGCTTCTTTGGAGATGTAGTGGCGATCAAAATTACCGGCAGAAAGCGTTGCCTGCGGGATTTCAGAGTCATCCATCTGCGCGCACTGCTCAGCCCAATCCGTGGCGATGCTGACGAGGCGATAGAGGATATAGTGAAAGGGCGTCGGCCACTCCTGATAGGCATCTTCGTCGGGTGGTCCGGACATTTGCTTGAGGATCTTTTCGGCGAAGTCGTCAAAGTAGTGCAGCCACATATGGTCTTGGAGTCCCTGGTGGATGCCTTCGTGCACCATGATCTCAAAGAGTGTGATGCCGGAATTGATTGGACAGCGAAACCGCCCACTCTGCTGGTAGGAGCCTAGCGGCTGGTTAAGCTTCTCGGCCAAATTCCGGTCTTCATCCAAGCGGCGGCATACTGAGTCACCTATTGCCGCCTCCAAGCCGTTCTTCACCGCCATGGCTGCATCAGCGAAGAAAAAGCGAAGTAACCGATTGCTATCCGGCAAATACAAGCGGCTTCCACCATTAAGATTTTGATTGTTTTTCAGCTCGACATAGAGGCGGCTTCCCGGCGCGTCCAGCAATGCGTCGATGTAATGCGCTATGAAGTCGGAGCGTATTGCTTCGTCAGTCTCCAGCAGTTTTAGACAGAAATGTGGGTGCGCCTGCGCCAAGTGAACGATCAAGTCAGGTGAGGTGAGCAGATTCAACAGGATCTCCCGGGCTTGTAGGCTGGCCTGGTCTCGCTCCGCGCATCTTGATTTCAATATTTGCAACACGCGGCGCAACTGTTTGCGCCAGGCTGAAGGGGATTTAGGGGCTTCCCCACGCAGGAGCGCAGCCAGTTCATTCTTGGAATTGCCCCGGTTTTCGATCCAGCGCACCAGCCAAGACTGTTGCTGGGTCAGGGAAATGAGTGTCGGCAGTTGGGGTTCGACCAGCAGCACCAGCTCATCGTAGCGTTTCGTCAGGTGCAGATTTTCGATTAGCTCACGAAAGACGTGAACGCGCCCTCGGGCCAGTATCGGAAAGCGTGTTCGCCAAAAGAAGTAGAGCGCCACCGAGAGCAGCAGCAGATACACCGCACTGGAACTGTCGAGCCCCCATTTCCAAGGCCCCAAGCTGTAGTACAGCCCAAGTTGCACCAAGGCCGGGGCGAACACCAAGTAGTGGACAAGAAAAAGCACTGTTCCACCCACGACCCAATCCACCCAGGTCGTGCAGAAGCGAAGCCGGAGTCGGTTAGTGGGAGAGATGAGCGCCCACACGGCGGCGATGACTCCCAATATGGTGAGCAGGCCCGTAGTGTCTATAGGAGCGGAGGCCGTCATTGGAGCTGTTGCATCCTTCCGTTGGTCGATGGGATCACACCCAGGTGCAATTTGCGTCCATACCGGTGCAAAGCATCACGGTGAGGAAAACCGATGTTTGTTCTCAAACATCGGACAATCAATCTACGCATCGAGAGCTCAATGCCGCAGCCGTTAGCGATCCAGCCTAACCCTCAATCGACGTGCGCGTTCGCGGAAAGCCTCTTCGCCGCCCTCCAGAATGTCGCAAACCGCCTTGCGAATAGCAGTGTTCTCAAGGCCGCCAGAAGTGTATTTGAATGGGGGCAAACCACCAGCAGGATGCGGACCGGCGTCGGCGACAATGATTTGGTCCGCATCGGTGTTGATGACGAGGTTGGCATTGTGCGTGACCATGATTACCTGGCGTTTGGCCTTGGCCGCGATAAACAGGGCGACCAACTCCTCGAACACAGATTTGGGGTCCAAGTTCTCCTCTGGCTGATCGATGATGAGTGGACGATCGTCAGCATCGTCCAGTGCCAAGTAGAGAAGGAGAAGTACGATTCCCCGCGTTCCAGGCGACAGTTTGCGGATATCCATTCCGTCATAGACTATTTCGTATCGCACAGAGATGTGATCGGTGGCGAAAAGCCAGTGCGCGAACTGCTTCAACCAGCCACGAAACTCTGCTTGTTGATTCTGGCCAAAGGGGGCCTGGCTCAGAAGGTCGCGCATGTATAGCGAAATGAAGTTCGCCATCGCTGCCTGTACGTCGGCAGCCGACCCTGTTTCCCATGCTGATCGTAGGGTTGTGTCCGCCAGAGCGATTAGTGCACCGCGGCCTTGGAATGGCCCGGCCTTCCGTCGGTCGAGAAGGTCTTCTTCAGCCACAGCTCCCCAGGTGGCAACGTCGACGACGCGGCGAACCGAGAACCCGAGCTTGCGAAGTGTGCCGGTGGACGCATTCAAGCGCGCCATCAGCGGTCCATAAAGATCGGAGAGCGAATTCTGCTCATTGATGATCGCCTGAAATACTCGGCCATAAGCCTCATCGCGCTCGCTTTGGAGTTCCTTACGACGCGCGCCAGCTCCTTGAGCGTCGGCTAGGCGTGATTGAAGGGTAATGAGCGCGGCGTTCTCTTGGGCGATGCGCTTTGACAGGGTGGAGTACTGACCGCGAATGATATTGTCGGCGCTTAGTAGGACCTCCAGCCGGGCCATTTCAGCCAACAGCGTATTGAGGGTTAATTTGGATAGGTCAGCAGTATCTGGGAAGAGCGGCGTGTTCGGGTCGCTGGTCGGAGTGGCCGGACCTGTGAGCGCTGCGATCTGCTGATCGGACCATGTGACATAGCTGGTCAAACTCGTATCGACATCGCCTTTATAGATCAGCAGGAATTCATCCCATTGCTCCTGACTGAGGCCGCTGAGAACATGCCGCTCTTGGCTTGGCGAAGCAGCTCGGGGGCCTTGGTATTGCGAGTGCTGACGACCTCATCCTGCAGAGCAACGAATGTTCGGCGCTGATTGCCGTAGGCCTGGATCGTGCCGCGCAGCGTCTGCACGGCCTGTCCGAGCTGGGTGTGGCGAATGGCCTGCGCCTCAGTTCCCTTTACGACAAGCTTGGCGAGATCTTCGTTGTAACTCTTGATCTGGCCGTTCTTTTGCGTGACTTGCAGCGCTAGGCCTATGACAGCAGCTTCCTTTTCAATCTCCGTGGCAATGCGCTCGGATAAATCGGCGATTGCCTCAGCCTCCCGTTCTCTGGCCTGCTGGAAACGGGCGGTGCGAAAATCCCTTAATTCGGCAAAGTCGATTGCGCCGTCAAGATCATCCTGCGGGTGGGCATCAAAGATCACACGCTCTACCTCCTCGATAAGTCCATCGGAGACGCCAGCAGAGGAGCAAAGCTCCTCTACGAATTGCTGCGACAAGTAGCGCGCTCGGGGAAAGGCTAAATGACCGTTTGCATCGCGACCGTCGAGGAAGCGTGTGACTGAAGTACCTCCACCCCATGTCAGCGTTGAAGTCGCGTGGCCAAGCAACTGGCGGGCACGGACGAGAAATGACGGGCTGATATTTGCGCTCGCACTCCAGCTACCTGGGGTGATTGCGTCACAGCCGGCTGCAATCATGTCAGCAAGCGCGGTCTTGCCTGAGCCGCGCGCGCCGATGATTGCGACGAGCCCAGGATTAAGTGGTATGTCCGGAGTTGCTGCCCAACTGGCATCTCCAATAGCTATGTTCGAGATAACTTGGGAAGGCATGGCCGTGGACGGCGATTCGCTGCCGACATAAGCACGACCTTCGGGGTCGATACAAGCCTGGCGGAGGGCATCGAACTCTAGACCACCCTTGATCCACGAATAACGCTCTTCAACCGGCTGGCCTACGGTTTTCTGGTCGTGTGCGTCGCTGCCGTGGAGGCAGGGCTTGCAGCCGCCATATCGCTCCTTCAGTTGGTCGAGCGTCACGCCCTTACGACCAGACCAGAACTCGCGCTGTGCCGTACTACTTGAGAAGATGATGTGGGCGAACTTTTCGATCTCCTGACGCATGGTTGCGTCTGCGGCTTGGCGCAACCCCGAAGTTCCGTCGCCCGTCGCGCCTGCAACCGCGATGAGGATGTTGGTCTTCGCCCAATCGCTCTCTCGCATAACGCGGCGAAGCTGGTCAAAATTTACCTTGAATTGCGTGGCACCGTGCGAAAGCGCCGCACGATCATCGAGAATGCTAGTGTCGGCTTTCTTTCCGAGCGAAATCAGATCTTGGCGGGTGCAGTTGAAGGTATCGCCATGCGCCTGGAATTGAAGGCGCTGAAGGATGCGGTGCAGTTCTGCGACGTGGTTCGGGTCTTCAGGGCTGACTAGGAGATGCAAATTGACGAAGCCAGACTTTGCAGCGACATCTAAACGCAATTCGACGTTGGGAAAAATGAGCTGCACATCTTGTAAACGGCCAGCCGCCTTTTGCCTTAGCACCTCTTCGTAGGTGTCAGTAAGGTAATAGTCAGTCACCGCCAGCGCCTCAATTTTCGGCGCGACTGTCTCAAGCTTTTTGAGGTAGACATCCCAAGGGGAGTCGCTGCCAAACTGATTATTTAGGACAGTTCCCGGCGCATGGATGTGCGGTTCCCAGCGACGCCATTCAGACCCACGACCAATCATTTGCTCATCCTTGGCGGCCATAGACCGTCCTTGTGACCATCTTTGAAGACCTGCTCGGCGTGACCGAAGCAGACGTATTTCTAACACTTTATAAGATTTCTGAAGGGATGAGCACTTAGCTAGGCACAGCAATGCCGGCTCTCCAAGAACTAAGTCGATCTTCTGGAAGGAGGGATGAGGTATGCAAACTCAACAAAGATGCAAATGACAGGGGCTATCTGGTATTTCGGGTGGCCGAATTCGGTCCTCGAGCTACCTTTACTGGATGTGCTCACTAAAACGTTGGACTCCATTAAATTACTGCGTGGACGTTTCGGTGTTGCATTTAGCCAATAGAATGGAGGCGGGGGATGGCGCATTTTCAGGCATCAATGGAGGGCGACAAGCAGGTCTTGCTCGGCCGAATTGTCACCATGGATGATCGCGGTACAGTGCATGAACGCGGTGCGCTATGTATCGAGGGCGATCGGATCTCTGCTGTAGTATCGGATCCAGCCCACATTCCGGCCAGTTTCGCCGATGTGACTGCGGTCCAGACGCAAGGCACCCTCTATCCAGGTCTCATCGAACTGCACAATCACCTGAGCTACAACTTCCTGCCCTTGTGGTCGGTGCCCAAACGCTACACCAATCGTAACCAATGGCGTACGCAAGAACCGGACTACGACATCTCTGTTGCTCTACCAGCCAAGCTCCTCGGCTCGAATGTAGATCAGGACTATGCGCGCAGTATCGCCCGGTTTGTCGAATGTCGTTCGTTGTTGGGAGGCACCACCACGACACAGGGCCTCAGCTCCGGCGGCACGGGAGGCAAGAAATGGTACCGCGGGCTGACCCGGAACGTTGAAGCGCCATATGACCCTGTTTTCCCGGCCGCGGGCGGCCACACGCTGGACTATCTGCCCGCCGAAATCGCCACGGCCCTGGTACCTGCTCTGCAGAAGGATCGTCCTTTCTTTTATCACCTCAGTGAAGGCACCGATGACGATGCCCGTCAGCGCTTCCTAGACCTTGAGTACGCGCCCAACACTTGGGCCATCGATCGCGACCTCATCACGATCCACTGCACAGCGCTGAAGGCGGAGCATTTTCCTCGGCTAGAGGCTGCCGCCGGCATGGTGTGGTCACCGCTGTCGAACTTGCTTCTCTATGGAGAAACGGCGAATGTCGTCGCAGCAAAATCAGCAGGGGTCCAAATCGCGCTCGGCTCGGACTGGTCACCCAGCGGCAGCAAGAACCTTCTGGGTGAACTCAAGATCGCGAGGCTGGTCAGCCAGCATCACAACAGCCTATTCACTGACGAAGAGCTTGTCCGCATGGTGACGTCCACGCCAGCCAGGATGCTTGGTTGGCAAGGACTGGTCGGCAGTATTGAGCGCGGCAAGAAGGCAGATATCCTGATACTTGAGGGAAGCTACCAAGACCCCTACGAGCAACTGATCACGGCGCGCGAAGATCATGTCATTGCTGTTGTGATTGACGGCCGGCCTCGCCACGGACGCATGGGCTTTCTCGATTTTGATGCCAGCCAGCAGGAGCGATTCGTGATCGGCGGCAAGGACTACGCCCTTGACCTCACCGAACAAGGTGACGACCCTTTGGCCGGACTCTCGCTCGGGACCGCGATAGCCAAACTCACCTATGGCCTGGCCAACTTGACTAAGTTGGCCGCTGAGGCACCGGTCCCCACGGCAATGGCGTTCAGTCTGATTGAGGATCAGGTGCTCAGCATCGACTTTGACCTCGATGAGGGCGAAGACTTCAGGGGCGTGCAAGACAAGGTACGAAAAGCCGCACCAATACTCAGGCCGCTGCCCATGGCGCCCATCACAGCGGTCGATGATGCGGCATTCCGTGATGCACTTAAAGCTAACGTCAATTTGCCGGACTACTTAAAGAACGCTCTTTAGTACCGTTGTCCGATGTTGCGGTGGACTATCACATCACCAGCGCCACATTGGCTGGCAGGAGATGAAACCAGAGGAGCTGTTGTGTGGTGCGAATTTGCAAAATCGAGATCCAGAATTTCAGGTCTATTCGATCCCTTTCCTGGCGGCCGTCGTCGGGTCTGAACTGCCTGATTGGTCCAGGAGACAGCGGCAAGACTACCATCCTCGATGCGATCGACCTGTGTCTAGGGGCTCGGCGCAATGTCGCGCTCGGGGATACCGACTTCTTCAGTCTGGATGTTACCCAGCCTATCCGCATCACGCTAACCGTAGGTGCATTGCCTGACCCGTTGAAGGACTTGGATACCTATGGCCATTATCTGCAGGCATTCAACAGGGAGACCGGCTTGGTCGAGGAAGAGCCTCGACAGGGACTCGAAACCGTACTCACGTTGCGCCTGACTGTGGACAGCGAACTGGAGCCGGCCTGGTCGCTCGTTTCCGAGCGTGCCCAGGCGCTAGGCCTGGAGCGCAATATCGCCTGGAAGGACCGGCTCTCGCTTGCGCCTGCACGACTGGGGACATACTCCAGCTCCAACCTGTCATGGACGCGCGGATCTGTACTCAACCGGCTTTCCGAAGAGCGCCCCAACCTAGGGGCTGAACTGGCGCATGCTGCCCGCGAGGCCCGGGCCAGCTTTGGCAACCAGGCGGGCATCCAACTGGCTGAGACGCTGCAAATCGTCACCCAGAAGGCAAATGAGTTGGGGGTTCCCGTCGGAGCCCAAGCCCAAGCCCTGCTGGATGCACACGCTGTTTCCATCGCAGACGGTGCAATCGCCTTGCATGATGAGAGCGGTGTGCCCTTGCGCTCACTGGGCACAGGCTCGTCCCGGCTGCTTGTTGCAGGTTTGCAGCGTGCCGCGGCGCAGCGCGCATCCATAGCCCTGGTGGACGAAGTGGAATATGGCCTGGAACCGCATCGGCTTGTCAGGCTGCTCGACTCCCTCGGTGCGAAGGAAAATCCGCCACCGCTACAGGCTTTCCTTACGACACACTCGCCGGTTGCCGTACGAGAACTCAGTGGAGACCAGATATTCGTGGTCCGAAAAGGACTGGACGGTGCGCATCTAGTCCAACTGGTTGGTATCGCCGATGACGTGCAAAGTACTATCCGGCTTGACCCCGAGGCATTTCTCGCCCGCAGCGTGATAGTCTGTGAGGGTGCAAGCGAGGTAGGGCTTATTCGCGGTCTGGACCAATGTTGGACTCTTGCGGACGGGCGCTCGATGCTGGCGGCGGGGACTGCCTACGTCAACGTAGGTGGAGGCGAGCCTGACAGATGCTTTGTTCGCGGAATCGCGCTCCGGAAATTGGGCTACCGCGTCCTGGTGCTGGTAGATGCAGACAAGCCGCCAACGCCCGCGACCGTACAAGAGTACGAAGCCCTAGGCGGAGAGTTCATCACCTGGAGGCAGGGCCGCGCTTTGGAGGACGAGCTGTTCCTCAGCCTGCCCGACTCCGCGGTGGACTTGCTGCTTCAACGTGCTGTCGATCTGCTCGATGAAGAACTGGTGTCGGCGCACCTCCAGACCCAGTCGAACGGCCAGGTCACTCTCGCGGGCATTCGGCAGCAGCGGCAACAGGGGATCGCGTATTCCCCAGAGACTCGGCAAATCCTTGCCGTAACCTCACGCTATCGGAAGAACGGTTGGTTCAAGTCGGTGACCAAGTTTGAGGCCCTGGCGCGAGATATTGTTGGCCCTTATCTCCATGTTTCGGATGCCGGATTCCTCGGCCTTATCGAGCAGTTGTACAGGTGGGCACATGCCGCTTGAGTACGATCTGTTTGCTTTTCGTCGCGGCACCATCACGGCCCCGGCGGGCTGTGGCAAGACTCAAATCATCGCTGATACGCTGACCCAGCATGCTGGCGCCAAGCCTGTTCTCATCCTTACCCACACCAATGCGGGCGTGTCCACGCTGCGGCTGCGTATGCAGCGCGGTAACGTTCCTTCTTCCGCTTACCGCATCACAACCCTAGACGGGTTCGCTATGCGTTTGGTAGGCACCTTCCCTGAGCGGAGCGAGATTTCTCCTGGCATCCTCCAGCTCAGGAGTCCGGGCACCGACTATCCCGCAATTCGGCAGGCCGCTTGCCAACTGGTACAGGGAGGACATCTGAACGAGACCCTGGCGGCGTCGTACGCGCATCTCATCGTAGATGAATACCAGGATTGCAACCTGGTTCAGCACGCCCTAGTCACAGCCATCGCCGCTACGCTGCCCACCTGTGTGCTCGGCGACCCGATGCAAGCCATCTTTGGCTTTGGCGGAAACCAACTGGTGGACTGGAATGCGCACGTGTTACCTCAGTTTCCACTTATTGGGGAACTCAACCATCCCTGGCGCTGGATCAATGCCGGCACCGCAGCCCTTGGCCAGTGGCTTCTGCATTGTCGCCATGTCCTGTCCGCAGGTGGCAATATAGACCTGCGTCAGGCTCCCGCTGAGGTCACTTGGGTTCAGTTACTCGTCGGTACGGTCGACCATCAACGGCTGATAGCCGCGAGGACTGCGGCGGTGACCCCAGGGGGGCAGGTGTTGGTGATTGGCGACAGCCGTAACCCGCGGGGGCGTCGGCAGATGGCCAGCCAGACACCAGGCGCTACCGCCGTAGAGCCGGTGGACTGGGCCGACCTTACTACCTTCGGTCTGCTCTTCAATCTGGGCGCGGCGGATGCATTGACACGGCTGGTCCATTTCGCGGGCGAACTAATGACCCAGGTCGGTGTGGCTGCCTTGTTGGTGCGGCTTGAAAGCCTCTTGCGTGGCACCGCACGCAATCCCCCAACACTCGCGGAGGCAGCGCTATTGGCTTTCGCGGCGGGCCCGAGTTTCCCTCTGGCCGAGAACGCACTTCGCGCCTTGACGTGTCAGGATAATGCACGCGTCTTTCGGCCTGAAATCCTGCGTGGCTGCATACGCGCGATGCAGATTGCGGCGGGTGGTGGTTGTTCCTTTGCCGAAGCCACCATTCGAGAGCGCGAACGCAACCGGCATGAAAGGCGACCGCTGGCGCGTCGTTCCATCGGTAGTACTTTGTTGCTGAAGGGTTTGGAGGCTGAAGTAGCGGTCATACCGAGTCCAGAGACAATGGACGCCAAACACCTTTACGTCGCCATGACACGTGGTTCAGCGCGGCTGGTAGTCTGCTCGGCCACGCCAGAGCTCGTCCCTTTGCCGCCCGGCCGATGATTCAGCTTGAGCATCTGACTATCAGAAACATAATAACGTGCAGAATTGCCCCGATGACGTACAGCGACAATGGAGGCCTTGGGTGCCGCTAGTTGGTGGGGGTTGGACCGCCGCAAAAGGTTCGCTGATGGGCTGCCGCAAAGATGATCCAGCATTGACGGTCAACGGACTGCCCCCCTAATACATCGTGCGCTTTAATGCGCAGATGAATTCTTAATTCAGCAGTGCTAATGAATGTCGCATTGACATCATTTTGTAAGAGTCTGTCAGAATGGCAGGATTGAATTGCATTTTCTGAGTGGGCGCCCCTACAGCTGCAACTACGGGTCATTCCGAGCGATCTCTTGGGTTAAGGTAACTATCGAGGCGAAAAAAATGGATGCTCATTGGAGCGCAAAACATACGTGCCCACGCTGTGGTCAGGAGTTCCCATTTCCTGCCCTAAAAGCTTGGGGACAGCACAAATCAGAGTGTATGGCGTCATCGAAGCCTGCGGTCCCCAAGAGGAAGCCCACGAAAGCGAAGGACTAGTTCCTATTAAACCCATTGCTCGTGGATTTAGGGTGCATCATACGTGGCGTGTTGCGTGCAAACGCAACCAATGTGATCTATGAACGAACTCACAGATTGATTGGGTAGTAAAGGAGCAAGAACTCCCCATCATCGTTCTGACGGGGCTATTCCAATTAGCAGGTTATCGCTCAACTCGGCTCAGGTAGCTTTCCGCAGGTTTATCACCGTCCACTGAGCGACAAGCGTGTACCCAGATATCGAGAGGGCCTGCAACGTCTTCTAGAGTTTTGCGCCCCTTCGACGTAACGACGAGCGCGACTCCTTCTCCCCAGAATTGATCTTGATCAACATCCAGCGGGGCGCCATCACGCCACCAGATTAGTTTCGCAACGCAATCGCCGGCCTGATCAATGTAGTTCATCCAATTATCTGGATCATGTTGCCACTCCAGACGCTGCAGCCACTCAGGGCACAGCACCAATAAATGCTCTGGATAACTAGGTATGCGACTGATCGACACCCTTCGGACAATAGTCGGAGATGGCTCCTCAGGCGCCCACACTCCTTCAATCCACAGGGCGCCGGGAAGTGAGTAGCCCGTGCTCGCTCTGCGTTCCTTGTCGGCAAAGAACGGCGCTCTTGCCCTTGTCATTTCAAGGTTGCGTCTGACAAGACGGCAGTAAAAATGGGATATCTCGGCAATGACGGAGTCGCCGTTATCCATCAGTGGCGAAATGTCGAGTTCAGTCTCATCCAGCCACTGCATCTGCCCCGAATGCCACCCTGCGTCTCGGTGCGCGGAAGGACGTGGCATGAAGGCTGGTCGTACCGTCGGACCAATGAGCGGTGGCGCGTCGGCTTGATAGTTCATTCCATAGAGCAATTTGGGGATGGCGGGTGCTCCCACTAGTCCTGCCAGACGAAGCTCTCCCGCAACATGGCGAAGCGCTCTGAGCGCTGCGAGCATATGCGGTCTCATGAAGGTGATCTTCATGTCCAATTTAGACAGCCCGGATTGCAAGCGCGTTGTCTCGGATTGGCCAAATGCCTCCAACCCACCCCATGACTCAATCAGGGAGTAGCAGCGATGGCGGATGGTTGCCATTGAGATGCCGGTTCGGGCAAGGTCATCGACTTGAGAGGTGAGTGCAGCTGTCCATCCGAGTGGGTCGTTCACACGCATCGCCCCGGACGAGGGGTCGGTCAGAAACGAGGGGTCGAGTTCACCCTTGCGGGCAGGCATCTGCAAACGATAGAAAAATGGTAGCTCTTGTCGTGTCATTGCCCAGGCGTTTCCCCAACGATCCAGAAGACAACTTGCGAAGACAGCCACTACGTAGTCCGGATCATTTACCAACGGCGAAATCCGATCGGCCCAATCCGTCGCAGCAGCGTGCATGTCGCGCAGAAGTAGCTGAAGCGCCTCCGCTGGCTCATCCGTGTTGCCTTCCAATAGGGCATCCACCAGTAAATGGAAGGCCGCCCTGCCTTGGGTTGCCCTCGATAGCTGCAGGGCACCAGCGCGGGCAAGATTTGTCAGTTCAATGGCAGAAAGGGAAAAGGCCCATTGGAACAGCGCGGCAATCAGTGCTTCATCAGATTCAGGGGCCTCCGTTGGAAGGTTCATCTGAGCGAGCGAATGCTCTCTGGTCGTTGCAAGTTGTTCGGCAAGAAGCTCCCACACTGCTGCCCAATTTGGCGTTGCGCAGATAGTCGACAGCACATCCTTAGTGTCAAATAGGATCGGAGATGAATTGTCCGGTGCGGTAATGAGTTCCTCGAGTAAGTCTGCGTAGGCTTCTTTATGCACCTTTGATCCATCAAGCTCGATGAGTGCTTGAAAGTACTTTAGCTTCGCTGCGCCTCTCCAGTAGCTCCAGCCAGGGCGTCCATCGTCATGGCTCTGGCTATCATTCACCAGACGCCTAGCCAGTGTCTTGTCATCTTCGGCAAGCGCTCGTTCGATCAGTGAGAAGCGGGCATGGCTGTCGCGTTGGATGAAGGGCCAGCGTTCAAAAATGGAAGTCGCTTCTTCCAGTGTTGCGGTATCCAAGAGGCGCGAGAATGCGCGGGCGGAGTCGTAGCTCGGAGCTTTATCGCGGCTAAGCTCATCATCAAGGAGGCTCAATGAGCCAATGCCATCGTACTTTCCTGGCGTGCCCCTATCATGAGGTATGGGTGTCTCAGCTTGCCAACGACGCAGTGCATCATTGGCGCGCTCGTTTTCGATTCCCCTTTGCCTCAGTGCCGCGACGAGGCGCTGAAGCAACCTGACTCGTGCTGCGCTCGTGCTGTGAATCTCAATACCATCCAGCAGGTTTCCAACAACCGTGGAAAGGTCTGATTCTGGAGCAATGGCAACGACTTGGCTGACGAACTCGCCGGTTTGATCCTCCCGGTAGTAAGGTTCGGTGTAGAAAGGAAGGGCAAGTGATCTCCAAGTGACCGCGCATGACGCGGCCAATTCTGGATTTCGTCGGACTACTCCGATCATCAGCGCATTGATAGCGCGATCCCAGCTCAAAAGCCCCTCTGAGGTGAGCACTTTGGCGGCGCGATACCCGAGTGCAGAATCGCACAACGCCGCCTCTGTCAGCGCTCTGGAGGCCAGACGGTGAGCAGCATCACGGCCCTCCGTCAGGTTCATGCCGGCAAGCTGTTCTAGCATAAGGACTACACGCTGCGCGCGACCGTCAGGATCCTGATGGTTGGCGCATTCTAGAAGATCTCCCCACAAAGAGTATTGTGGATCTTTTTTGGCCGGCAAGGCGTAGCCGAGCGTGTTGGTATGCAGCTGTTGCAACAGTTCGCGGGCACGTTCGGTGTTGCCCATCTCAGCGAACAGTTTTGCCAGGCCTGCGATCAGATCGATGTGTTCTTCAGGGGTATTACCGTGGATCACTCCCAAAAGGTCTTCCAGTCGATCGAAGGCTGCTTGCATATCGCCATTGCTGTGAAAAATCTCTTCAATCGCCGCTCTTCGGGAAGGAATGTTCTGCTTGGCGGTCCCCTTTCTATTGGCAAATGACGAGTCAAACAGTTGCACCACTGCTTTGAATTCTTGCTCGCCACACATTGAGGCGATCCGTATCATCATCTGGCTCAAGATCGGATCAATGTTGCTCAGTTGATGGGTCGCATAGAATTCACTAGAACTGGCGGCGCGAGCATTGTCGAGAAAGCCAAGCAGAGCTTGAGTCGCCTGAACGACTTCGCCTAGCGCGATTTCATGACCAGTACGTGCTCGACCCAGCAGCATGCCAATCGTGTTGGCATGATGCTGCAGTGGTCTCAGTACCGGACTCTTCGACTTTGCGGTATTGGTAACGGGTAGCCTAAGTGCTGCGGCGAGTGCTGCGTGCTGTATGATTGCATGGGTGATGTTCTCCGCATTGTGCTCACCGATGGCGTTATCCATTGATGCGATGGATGGAGTTTCCAGTCCTTCAAAAATCGTAGTGGATACTGTTTCGTTACCGAGGCGCAGGGCGAGGGTCGCCAATTGCCTGCGCATACCACTAGCAATGCCTGGGAAGCTTGGATGTGTATACGCGGCGTCGACAAATGTGTGTGCTCTATCAAGTTCTCGGCGATCGTATGCGCGTAGGCCGGCTTCTATCAACAGGTAGGGCAGTTCAGGGTCACTGACACCAAGCTGCAGTGCCGTGAGCGATGGGTCGCTATCAGGATCAGCGAGCATGGCCGAACGGGCTATGTTGCACCGAAGTGTGGTGATGTCCACAGTGTCCAGCCCGTGTCCGCCTTCGGTGGCGGTCAACTTTGCCAAACACATCTCTATCTGTTCCGCGTCCCGAAAGTGGAAGACCCGCTGTGCCCACTCTTCCAAATCTGAGTGAATAGGGGACGACTGTGAGTCCTTGGAGAAGGGGTTAATCTCATTGAATAGAGCCTTGGCACTATCGATTTCGCCTGCTACAAGAAGCGCATCAATAGCCTTGTAGTGGTCACCGATTTGCCCCTCTGCCATCGTTCGGACCCCATCAATATCGCCGAGCGCCAGCAACGCATCGACAACTGAAGGGGCGTACTCAATTGCGGAGGAGCGGCGTTCCATTTCATCTCGTGCGAGCAGCAGACGAAAGACCGCAGATGCGTCTGGCTCGTGCTTGGCACAAATCAATGCCAAGCGAATGTCACCTTGGATCTCAGTCGCTGAGCGTGAATCTGCAAGTTGATGCCTGAATCGGCGCGGCTGTGCCAGCCTGAGTACCTCCTGGTGTAGCTCGGCGCGTGCCAGGTACCTCAACTCGAGCCAGCGCTGCGGGTTATCGGATTCTGCAAGGCGGGTGAGCTCCGCCAGCTTGCGATAGATCAATGGTGCATAGTCTGGGTCGAGTTTCCCAAAGCGAAGTTTGGGTTGTTCCAGTACAAACAGGCGGAAGCTGTTGTGGAACACACTCCAGCCGTGAGTGGTCTGGCTGAGTAGATGGCTCGTCGACCTCAATGCGGTTTCTACAGCGTGCTCTGACGTGGCCACTGCCAGCAATTCGGGTGGGATTGGACCTTCAGCGCGTGCAATAAAATCGATGACCTTTCTCGCGTCTGCATCATCGGAAATTTCGCGCCAAGCCGCCTTGTAGACGCGCTCGATGTCGCCTTCAAAGCTGAAGGCCCCGTTCAACAGTGCGTCCCGACGAGCTGTGTCTGCCTGACGCAGAGCTTCTATCAAGTACCGCGCTACTAGAGGGTGTCCCTGGCAAAGCTCATAGATGCTAGGTCGGGGCACGGCTTCGTCCAACCCAAGCTTCAGTGCCATCTCGCTGACGGCTTCTGGTGAGAGCGGTGCGATCTGAATATTACGATCCGCCAGGGAGGCTTGTTCCCGAACCTGATGCTTGAGGCTAGTCAGTTCCAGTCGCTGGGTTCCGAGCAGGATCAATACGCCCGCTGGCAGCGTCTCTGGAAGTGGCAGCTCTGCCAGTAGTGAGCGAGCAGGGTGCTCTTCTCGGGGGATGTGATCCAATCCATCGACGATGATCAGTGTGCGGATGCCTTCATCGCGATAACGGTCTCCAGATTGGCGTAGCAGTTGCTCAAGCTCTAGCTGTCGCTCTTGAAGGGTGTTGTTGCGGGCCAAGCGTCCCGCCAAGCCACTTTGCCTAAGCTGAGTGTTGAGATCGTCGAGGAAGTCATCGGCTTCGGCACGGCCAATACCTTGGCCTTCGCCAGGCATGTAGGCAAGGTATCACACCAGCTGCAGCTTCGGCCCGCCACTGAGTGCCGATTGGAGTAGAGTTGACTTACCAGCTCCTGGAGGGCCGACAAGGGCCAGGTATCCGTGGTCCAGTCGGTCAATGCATTCCAGAAGTTGTTGTTCGGTTTTACGATTGCGCTGAACGTGCTCGCCAATAGGGAATTGGTGGGGGCGGTGCACGATGAAGCGATCCTTCCAGCCAAGTTCTGCAAGCAGCTCGGCGCGGCTCCAACGATCCTTATTGCGTCGGTCGGCGACCAAGTCGGGGAGTTTTGAGGCAATTTGCTGGACTAGCTTTAACGACGCTGACGACAGGCGATGGCTCAAGATGAAGTCAGCGGCTGATCCCGTTAGAAAATGGACGGCATGCAGGAACGTCTCGAAATCCGCGTCAGGGAGTTTGGACGCCGCCGCAAGTTTGTCAATGAAGGGCTGCCAACGGGTGGCTTGCCATTCGGATAGGGTGCGGCTGTGGTAAAGCTCAAACTCACGCAAGAAAGCAGCGCTGTGATCGTCCTTGTCGCTTAGCAAGTGATCATTAGTGGTGGGTATGTCGTTGGTAACGAAGCGAACTTCTGTCAAGGCCTCACCATGGGATTGGCGCAGACTCGCCCATGCGGTCACCAGCTTCAGCAACATGCCTTCTGCGCCAAGCAGCAGGGCTTCAACCTGGAAGGCTTTGGGGAACGTGGAGGTCTTGAATTGGTGACCGACTGCCATTCCCGGAAGGCCTAGTACGAGATCGTCAGCGATGCCTGCGCTACGATCAGCTAGTCCAACCCAATTCAACTGGTCTTTATCTAACGCGGCATAGATCGCTGCTGCGCCGGATTGATACTGTTGAACGAATCCGCGTTGAGCGTTGCGTTCGCCCTCTCCTGAGGGCATGGTGTTGGCTGGCTCTGTCATTATGCCTCTCAACTATCCGTACTGTCCGTGAATGACGGACGTTGTTCAATCCATGAGGTAAAGCAATCCGGTGGTCTTAAGTGCGCGGGCGCACTGCGGGGACAGTGTGACGCCCCAGGAGTGATCATATCAACTCGGCTTGAGGTCGCACGCTATGCAGGTGCTCCTGTCCCAATCGTCCCGGACGAATACAGTCCGAGTGGAGCGGAAAGGTCTGACAGGGCAGGGTTTTCGGTGCTCACTGCATCCAATCCATTATCGAGCGCCATGAGCCGTCGGGGAGCGGCAAGAGAGCGGTTCAGTAGCGAGTGCACCCCATAGTCGATTCTGCGTGTCGAGCTCCAATGGGATGCTACGGAATTTAAGCTTTTTCGACTTTAAGAAAAGGATTGTCGGCAGGCATCGTTTCGAACAGCAGTTCCGGCCTTTCTAGCAAGTAACCTTTGAGTCTTGCTTTCTTCCGAGGGCCTTCGACCCGACAGATCCAGATGTTCAAACCATCGTCCCGTTTCCTGTGAACCTTCAGTTTTTCGAACTGCTTCTGCACCCAACGCCACTCTTCAATCTCTTGATCGGATTCCTGTGAGATACCAGGAAACTCCCGCGCGTAGCGTTGGAAGAGAACTGGTGTGACCAATAGCACGGTGCCGCTCACCGTGTGGATTTTAGCCTTGCTGTCGTTGATGATCAGCTTGTGGTTATGGATGCCTTCCTTGACCCAATTTAGGAAAACCTGACCTGGGTTGTTCGAAGGGGGGCCTGAGACTTCGAGAGCATTTTCTGACGGCGTATCACGCACCTCCGTTTCTCCCATTTCGAACATATCCAGCAACGTTCCGAGGTAGTCGGCATTCTCCATCGGCATTGGCTTGGGCTGCGATGGGCTTTGAGTTGATTTTGTACTGACTGCCTTGGGCGGTAGTGGTGATACCGGAGCGTCGGGTGAGTGCTCATCGGCCGCAACGCTCACCGTTCCGCTGAAAGCCTCGGGGCGTTCGAAGCTCCCCCAAATCAACGCCGGTTGAAGGCGCAGAAAGGTAAAGCTCTGCTGCCAGTTGCCCTGTGCAACAAGCGCGGTCCAGATGGCTTTGCCTTCTGGTGTGGACTCAACCAACCCATGTGATTGCAGTTCGTCGAACACAGCAATGTTGGATGAAGGAATGCCCTCAATCGATTGCGACAGCAGATAGGCTCGCAGCTTGTCCGTGACCGTTTTGCTGACCAGCCACAGTGCGTCTTGAGTCAACCAACCCGCGGCGCCCGGCTGGTTGAGTTTCAGTTCTTGTTGAACCAGATGACGCAGTCCGCTGATCAAGTGATGTTGCAACGAATGAATCGGCGCTTGCAGCGCCTTGCTCGGGTTGCCACCGATGTTCTGTGCAGTGGAAACACGATCGGCCTGAATGACCAACTCACCGAGCACGCCGGCACGTTCGTACTGGCCCGCCAGGACATACAGCAGACTGGCCCACAGTGGCGGAAATCCACTGAGCCAATCGAGGATTGGGCGGTCGAGAATTTGGGTGTAGAGCAAGCCTGCGGCGGCACCGTGCAAGTGGTAATCACGAGCCTTGATGTAACGAAAACGGTAGGGCTGATCCAGGGAGCCCTGCCAAGGATGCCAAACACGACCATCCTGGCGTTCGACCAGCAGGTCCACGGCGATCTTGCCGATATCATGCAGCAGGGCGCCATAGGCGATGCCAGCGGACCAGGCGTCAGTCTGGGCGGCCTGGTCTTCGGGCGCAGCGCCGGTCGGAAGCAGATACGACTGACGCAGTTTCAAACTGCAGGCGACCAGTTCTAGTCCATGGTCGAGCATGCCGCCGAGATAAGCATGGTGGTGCGTCTCGCTGGCCGGGAGTTGCTGGACTTGTTCGGCGTAGCGATGGATCGGATTTAAATAGAGTTGGATGAACTGCGCGTGGGAGAGGGCGGTGTACTGCCAGATGCGATCGAGCAACTGGCGGCGATGCTCCGCTGCCAACAAGCTGTGGGCCGACTCGATGGGCAGGTAACCTTCGGCGACGCTCACGGTCGGTGGCGGAGGGGGCTTCTGCCTTTTGTGGCGAAACAGACTGAGCATCGTGACCTCCGGGAGGTGGCAGGGTCAGTGGCCTTTTAGCCTTTTCGGATAGAGCTCTTACCCTTGAGTCCCCATTCCCTTCCAACCCTTATCCGTCCTTTTGGCTCGTGTCCCTTTATGCGGCAATCGGAATATGGATACTGCCAGGCATCATTTTTTTGAGGGGCTAGTACGGAAAAGACAAGAGTCGGTACACTGCGGTGCATATTTTTTAGGTCTTGCCATGAACCTCACTGACGCCACGCTCGTGCTGCTCCTTGCGGCACGTATCCATGGGACCGACGAAGCCGTCCGAGCCTCGGCGAAGAGCGTGGTCAAGAAGTTGCCGCGCAGTAAGCGTGATCTGATCTACAAGGTAATCGATAGCCGAAGTCCGCTCGAGCTGTTGGATTTTCTGGCGCAGAACCTGGATGCGGAATGACAGGTTGCGGGTGTGTGCCCCTCTCTTGTTCTTTGCGTGAGGGGCCCGCCGTATGATTCCGTCTGCTTTCTGGAAACAGAAAAAAGGGCCCTACTCGCGTTGGGCCCTGTGATGCGATTGCAGCGGTGAGGTAACGATCACACTCCATCGTTCATGCATCGTGAGTCATCCATTACCATCTGCTTCAGTTGCTGCTCCAGGTTGAGCACATACTCCGAGGCGCTTCGGGCCTGACCGCTGGCGCGAAAGATCGCACGTTTGTCAGCCTTGAGCAGCCTGAGCCAGGAGTCGATGTAGCCTTCGTGCCGCAGCTCCCCCTGTATACCGGCGTAGGCACATAAAAAAGCGGCGCCCATTTCGGCGATCAACTCCTCAAATGCGTAGCCTGGCGAGCCGAACGGACAGGATGAGGTCACGCCTTCGCGCTGCAACCGAGAGTGATGTCCGGTCCAGTGCGTCAGCTCGTGCAGTGCGGTGGCGTAGTACCCATCTCCGTTGTGAAATTGCGCTTTTGTCGGCAGTTGGATGAGATCCCTGATCGGGTGGTAAAAGGCTTCGTCGGCAGATCGATGAACGATGTGTGCACCGGAACTTAACAGCAGATTTTCCGCAGCACTGTTGGCCAGGAAGGGATCGGTCGGGTCCGTATCGAGTAAGGTTTCGTTGAACGTTTCGAGCCCCTCCGTTTGCTCGATGTTGAACAGAAAATGCGTCCTGAGAATGCCAAAGTGAGCGACCTTGGGTTGACCGTTCTCATCGAGGACCGGTTGGCCTGACTCGGTCTGTTCCTCGCGCTCCATCGGCTTGTAGAGCACCGCCAGGGTGCTGTGCTCACCCTTACGGATGTGCCCACCGGCCTTTCTGGCTTGGTTGAAGGTCAGCCAACGATCTTGAGTGAACCCCTGCAATCGGGCCTCGGCCCAGAGCAACGGCAAATTGATCCCCGAATAGGGACGCCGCGTGATTGCGTTGATGGGGTAGGGTTGATGATGACCGACGTTAGCTGAGCCACTTGAGGACCAGGGTTTGATCCAGGGCGCAACGCCTTGGTCCAATGCAGTAACGATCTTGTCTGTCACGTCTTGATAGATATCGCGCATGGCATTTTCCTCAATAGAAAGCGGAGGAACGCCTTGCCCGTCGGGGAGGGTTCCCCGGTTGGGTGATGGGCTGGATTGATGCAGGTCTTGCATGCCGTCCGAATGTGGGGGGGGGGGGCGCGCCGCCAATGCGCTTAGCGCTGATGCTCTCCTGCAAGCGCTATCAGCAAGGCGTCAGGCTGGTCCGGCTCGTGGAATAGGCAGAGGCTCAGTTGCAGCAAAGGGTTTTGGTGTGGATGATCGGTTGACGCGATGTGTGCTACCTCGAACACCACATAGGGCTCGTGTGGATAGGCCAGATGAGCCTCGAAAGCTGCGCGCAATACGTTGCTCAGGCGATCGACCAGCAGCTTCTCAGGATGACCTGAGCGCTCGAGCAGTACTGCGCATTGCCAGGCGGCAGGGGTGAACACAATGGGCAATCGAAGGGTGTTCAGAGTTTCGGGTGTAAGTGAGTCGGACATGGTGTGTCTCCGTTGAAAGCGCGAAGAAACCATCCCGTGGGGGAAAGAATTTCCCCGCGGTGGGTTGAAGAAAAACAAGAAGGTTTGCCTGGCGAGCAGAGCTCGGACGGCGCTCAGGAGAGCAGTAGGCGTTCATCATCGTAGAAACGGTGACCGTGCGAGCTACCGAACGCTAATCGCACTTGGGGAAGAACCATCACCGAAGTGACGTAGCCTTGAAGGTTCTGGCTGCCTGAGCAGGGTGCTGTCGATAACAGCGATCCGTACCTTGTATTTAGCGGAGCGATTTATACCGGTCAACCTCCGAAGAGGAGCTGTGTCATGTTGTTCGTCTTCTGTCTTCCAGTGACGATTTTTTGACTGGGCAAGCTGATAAACGGTCAAGCACGGACAGTTTTCAGTAGTAGGCTGTTACTCCTGTCTCAATCATGAAAACGCTCAAAAGAGGGCGAGAACATGCCGACTCAGAACCCTGTTCAGAATTTACGTGCTCACCGCTTGGCATACGCCTGTGGCATGTCGGTAAAGCGTGGTTATCGCAAATTGAAAGCGTTTGAATCCCGCCTGGCTGAGCGTGCGGTGACGGCAGGTATGCCTGCGGGTAAATTACTCGTTCGCGGGAGCTTTCTGATTGTCCAGTTAGCTCTGCTCGGAGCATTTCTTTTTGTTAGCTTCTGGTTGTTTGCGCTGATGTGCACAATCGTCGTATTAGCAGCTATCCCAATTCAAGGTCCAGACACTCCAGATATTGACGATCTCGATGATCCAATGCATAGAACGTCTTGGCCTGAGCGGTACGATAAGTGGGGTTCTCTGAAGTAGTCTCTTGGTTATTTTGAGCTCGATTTACCCGAAACAATTCTTGCACCGCTCATCAACTGAGAGGTTCCGTTAGAGCTCGCTGTCTGTGCTGCGTGGGTTCCCCTGCTAAGCATTCCCTCTACGCCTGAACCCACGCTATATCCTGCCCAGCTCATGGCCCCTAGAAACAGCATCGGCAGCACGATGAACATCGCCCCCATCACGTACTCGATCACCTGTGCCGTGACTGTCCCGTCCATAAACCCGGACGTAGGTAGCGACAACAGCGCTTGATTGGAAGCCGAAACTTGGTTGTACAAGGTGTCGAGCATGCTGGAGTCGACCCAGCGCGCCAGTTCCCACCAGAAGCTCAGCATGTGTAAGGTGAACAGCGCGAACGTCACGGTCATGACGGTCTTCAACTGATAGGTACTGACCAGCAGGATCAACGGCAAGCTGATGATGACGCCCATGATGAGGAAAGCCTGCACCATCGGCAGGGCGGCGCGTAGCGCATTCATCGCCGGGAAGTTGCTGAAGGAACCTAGGGCCAAGCCGGTATTGGTGGCCAGGTTATTAAGCCCCTGATTGATCGAGCCGCCACGAGCGCTGGAACCATAGTCCTCGTACACCTGTCCGGGCGACATGGACATCGATTGCTGGCGCGGACTGACCAGTTCGCGCAGGGTGGCATCCTCGATCTCGTTGCTCGAGCGGCCAGTCAGCCAACCTTTCAGCTGAGTCAGCAGAGATGGATCAACCTGCTGGATCAACCGCTCGCGCAAACCAACACCGCTGTCGCTCCACCACTGCTTGCAAGTGGGGTAGCCCGCGCCATTCTCCAGCCGCGGCAAGGAAACATCGCGGCTTTCGTCATACGGCCAACTGATTCGCGGTGTGCGTGAACGATTCGTGTCGTAGTAGCCGGGCGTGTCTAGAAGATAGCTTGAGCCGATCCAGGACGCGTCGTGACTTTGTGCCTTGTCCAGTTGCGGGCGATTGGTAAACAACCGAGAACGGGAATAGCCATAACAGTCGCGGGTGAAGTCGGCGACTTCCTGCAGCAGTACCTGGCTGTCGATGCGCGAGCTGTCGATCTCCATGCGCATCTGCCGGATATCCGGTTCGCAGGGGATGGAGGCGGTGGCCGCCGCGGTCACGCCTTTGCTCAAAGCATGCACCAGAAACCACCAGATCGGCACGTTCGCGGAGCGTTCGCCGATGGTATTAAAGGTCGTCCCCCAGGCGGTTTCCGCTGGCTTGGCCACACTCACGCCGCAGCGCTGGCTGGCTGCATCATCGAACGCCATTGACGAGAGGCTCAACGGAAAGACCGGCGCGCAGCCGAACAGTACGACGATGTAGGCCAGCCATAACCGGTTCTCGATCCGCGGCACCGAGAGCAATCCCTTGTTACCTTCATCCGCGCCTTGCTGACGGGCCGACAGCCATTCCTGGAGGATGATCGCGCCGAAGGGCGCGGCAAACAGCCCGGTATCGGATAGTACACTCCAGAGGCCGTTGTTGATGATCCAGGCTAGCAGCGAGAGGTAAAACTCTAGGTAGCTGTTGGTGCTCATGAGCATGGTGGTGACCTCACAGTCGGGTGAGCTCGACGCAGGTAAAAAGCACGAGCCCTAATGCCCCGATGCGCTTCACGCGCAGTCGATCCTGTGGTCGATGTCGGTAGCGCCGAAGCAGATCCCACCAGAGCGCAAAGAGGGCGGCGTATAGCAGGGCGCGCCACCACCGCAGATAAGGCCGTGCGGATTCGAATGCCTGCTGCCAGGCCTCAAAACTACCCAGCGCAGTGCGGCCGATCCATGCGACCAGTGCGGCGGCGAGGGTCATCACTGCGGCAATCCCCAGACCCGAAAGCAGAGTGAATAGCACTGAGCGTTTCATGGCTCACTTGCGCCTAGCGTCAGCATCATTGAGTCGACCGGGCTCGGGGTCGCCTTGCTCGACGGTACGCGAAGCCTCGCCACCGCCGGCATGTCGATCGAGCACCAGGCTGGCGGTATTGGTGGCGAGCATCTGCCGGACCTGCAGTTCGGTCTGCAGCAGGCGTATTTCGCGCTCCAGAGCGTCGATGTTTTTCGTCAAGGCGGTCTGGGCCGGCTCGGCGGAAGCAATGTTCGGTTCGTGACTGCCCGCCAGCAGGGTGCGCAATAGCAGCAGCGCTTTGTCGAGCACGCTGGACAGGGCTGTCTCGCTGGCCAGACGCCGCGCCAGGAGTTCCTGATCGGGATCGTCGCGCAGGGCTTCGATCACACCACGGGTCACCGGCAGCATTGAACTGGAGGCTTTCGCCAGGTTGCCAGGGGTCAGCGGCAGCGAGCCCGACAGCAACCTTTGCAGGGCCTTGAGGCGTTCGCTGTAGGCTTCCTGAATCAGCGGTGTCAATCCGCTGCCAGCGGTCGCACGCAGGGTTTCGCAGGTGTCGCAGGTCGCGACTTCGCTCTCGCCCAACACGCGAACGGCCCATTCGGATTCCTCCTGGGGCGAGGTCCATGTCTGGCAAATAGCCCCGCCTAAGCAGTCGCTGCTACTGATCGAGCTGCTGTCATCCACCGTACGGTTATGCAGCAGGTTATAGCCCGCGCTTACCACGTCGGAAGTCACACGAATGGGCGTCTGCCCGTTACCTCCGGCCTTTGAGCCGCCGACCCAGGACACCCCATTGTTGCCGTTTTGGGCCTCGGTGTTTTTCACTGCGGCCACTGCATCACCGCCGGTTTGCTCCAGGTTGCCCTGCATCTCCTGGTTCTTGGCCAGCGCGCCCCAGCCGGCTTGACCGACCTTGTCCCCCATCTTTTCGGCCATGGCCTGGCAGGTCAGCTTGGAGCGGTCGAAGTCGATACGCCCCTGCATCACCCCGTTGCTGAGCAACTCATAGAGTCCGGGGTTGGCGCGCTGGATGATCAATGCTGGCAGCGACATCACGGCTTGGGTCGCGTTCTGCACGATGCTGCCCATGATCTGCTGGAAACCTTCGGTGACGCCGTTCAACTGGTTCTGCAGGGTATTGGTGAGGCTCATGTTTCCGCACATCATGTTTGCTCGCCAGGACCCGCCGACACCGAGACCGCTGGGTCGGTAGAGCGAGCTCGGTGAGCCCACTGCCGAGCCGCCACCGATGGTGTACATCACTCGGTCGTCGAGCACTTCGCCTTGAGTGCCCAGACGGTAATTGTCCTCGGCGGCATGGACATGCGTGGCCATGGCGAGCAGTCCACAGAGCAACAGACTCATCGTGCCCAACCAGGGTCGCGCGAGAAGCTGACTCATGACGCACCTCCTTCAAAGTCGATGCTGAACAGGAAGGTATGTCCCTCACGTTTGCAGCAACTATAGGGACGCCACAGCGACCAGGCGTAGCCACCATCCGCGCTCTGTACCGGATCGCTGGGGAAGATGGCGCACGTGGGCTGCACCTGGGGGTAGAGCAATTGCCATTTGTGGGTCGAAGCGTCGTTTTCAACGATCGGACCCGGCGGCCAGTAGCCGTCGAGTTTGGCGGGCGTGAGTGGTAAGTACACATGCGGCTGCCAGTTGCGGGTAATCACATCGCCGGCCCGTTGCGCCATGACTGCGGCCGCCTTGAAATCGTCGGGCTGTACCAGAAAGCCCTGCCGGGGATAAACGTTGCCCCACATGTTTCCCGAAGCCTGACGTCCGATTTCACGGATCCCCGGCATGAGCGACTCGGGGTAAAGACTTTCCGGGATGCCATGACGCCACGCCAGCGAGTCCAGGGTGCTCAGGTAGTAGGGCATGAACGCAGTTGCACCGCTGGCGCAGGCATAGCCGGATTGCGAAGCCAGTTGCGTGGCAGCCCAGCCACCGGGGTGGCCGATGCCATCGACGTTCTTGAAACGGGGTAGATTGTCGCGATGAGTGTTCGGCGTGATCAGGTTACCGCCACCTTCCGCACCACTGATGGGAGCGGAGAGGGTGGCCATCTCGGTCCAGGGGTTATTGCCGGTGGTGGCGTAGCTCGAGACCACCAGCTCAGGAATGAATTGACGAACCTTGGTCGAGGTTTTGACTGTGCAGCCGAAGGGCGTGCAGAGGAGCCAGAAACAAATGCCGACGACCCTGTATTCGAGACAGCTTGGAGAAAGCACGGAGGACGTGATGCTGCCGGTGTCCAGCGCCATGCTTGGGCCGCACGCCAGCAGGACGCTCAGCGCCAATGGGCTTAGCTTTGTGGGTGGGTTTGACGAGCAGGCAACAGGCATGATCCAGGCTCTTGGTGTATGGCCTGGGCAGGTTCGGTTAGGGATTGAAGATTGTCAGTGGAAATTATGAAGGCGGATCTATCGGGTTTGTGAAACGCGAGACTATTATTTGACGTGAAGGGCGCTGCGCAGGATATCGGGTTCCACAAGTAACTGATCTGCGGTAATTTCGAAAATATTGGCGAGCTTGCACAGGACCAACAGCGACGGGTTGCCCGTGCATCGTTCGATTTGACTGACGTAGGTGCGATCCACCTCGGCCATGAGCGCAAGCTGCTCTTGGGTAAGGTCTTTCACGCGTCGCATCAAGCGGATGTTTTCCGCCAGCTGCAGACGAAGCTGTTCGTAGTCTTGAGTCATGTGCGCAAATTGCGCCTTGAGGGACTCTCAATCCACGGGATATAGTCTACATTGGTACTGATCTAGGCCATTTGATGCTCATGCCTGTTATTGAGCGTTCATTTGGTGTCGTTAGGATTTTCGAGGCTGGACTCTGCGTCTAACAATAAATCAGAAATCTAGGGTGGGTATGGACGAAAACTACATTTCAATTCCTGCGGCGGATGGTTGCCCAAGTCTTCTGACACCTTGGGGCAACGAATTTGCCCCAATGATTGAACGTGGCGTGCAATGTGCCCAAGCTTGGCTTGATACGCCGGGTGAGATTCCACTGTGGTGGGAGCTGGCTCAAACCCGCAAGACCTTCCCTGTCGGTGACTGCCAGGATGCCTTTGAAGCCGGATTCTTGTTGAGGATTCAGCAACGGCTCCGGGGCGTAGCGCAATAACTGGTCACTCGCTTTAGGGCGCGAGGCCTGAATATTCCCCTATGCTGGTTCTATTCCTCGCGCTCTATCGATTCGTTCAGCTACGCGATAAGCCGCTTCCAACTCTGAGCAGCCATTCTCTTGCATCAGTGTCCAACGCTCGGCCTTTTCCTCGGGCTCCGTCATGGCCAGGGCGAGGTAAAGGCTGGGCGGCACGGCTCGAAACAGCGTTTCGAGCTTCTTCGACAGCACGACCCCCTCGGTATATTTGCCCGGCTCCTTACTGGCGGAGAGCAACAAGGCTTTCTGTGCCGGCGTGAGTTTCTTGAAGCGAGCGATTTCTTCGATTTCCGCGGGCGGCATGTTCAAACAAATCCACCATTCGATCATGTTGAGCATGGTCTGCGCGGCCGTGGGGAAGTCGGCAAGGTTCTGTGTGGCGAGCCAGAACCAAGCGCCGAGCTTTCGCCACATCTTCGTCCCCTTGACCACGAATGGCGCCAGCAGCGGGTTCTTGGTGATGATATGGCCCTCGTCGGTGACCATGATGATCGGTCGGCCCAGATACTGGTCGCGCTCGGCAAGATTGTTCACGGTGTTCATCAGGCTGATGTAGCTGATGGACATCTGTGCTTCGTAGCCTTCGCGAGCGTAAGTGGCCAGATCGACAATGGTCACATCGCTTTCGGGCCAGGGCGTACCTTCGCGATCGAACAGTTCGCCCTCGAAACCCTGGCAAAATAGGTCGATGGACTCGCCCATTTCCTGGGCACGCTCACGACGCTTCTCCGGCAAGTGCGGGTCGGCGGCGACGCGCAGCAAGGCGTCGCGCACGTCGCGGGTCAGTACCTGACGGCCCGCGGTGACACACATCTGCGCCGCATCCAGAATGCACTCGCGGATCAAGCTGCGATCGGCTCGATTCAGGCGCGCCTCTTCCTTGGCCTCGCCGCCGGTGATCATCAGGCGGGCGGTGATTTCCAGTTCGCCGAGAACATCGCGCTGCTCTTCGCGACTGGTTACCACCTCATCGTCCAGCTCATCGATCGACAGACTGGCTACCTGATCCGGTTGCTCGACCAGACGCCAAGCATCGGCGAACGGGGCGAGACTGACCGAGGCGCCAGGTTTCAATTGGACCTTGTTGACCGACAGGCCCTGTGTCGCGAAGTAGTCTCCCTGCAAGCCGAATGAGTTGCCGGCCTCGACGATAAACAGGCGAGGGCGGTACACCGCCATGACCTGCATCAGTAGGGTGACTAGGGTGGCCGACTTGCCGGCGCCGGTGGGGCCGAACAACAGCAGATGACCATTCATGGCCCGGTCCAGGCGTGACAACGGATCAAAGCTTAGCGGTGATCCACCGCGATTGAATAGGGTGATGCCAGGGTGGCCGGTACCTGTGCTGCGGCCCCAGACGGGAACCAGGTTCGCCAGGTGCTGGGCGAACATCAGGCGCGTGTACCAGTTGCGCGTGTCGCGGGCCGGGTTGTAAGCCATCGGTAACCAACGCAGGTAGCTGTTGCAGGCGGCGACTTCATCGCCTTCACGTACCGGTTGCAGCCCCGCACCCAGCAGCGCGTTGGCAAGGCTGACCGAGTGCTGGTGCAGTTGCTGCTCATCGTGACCGCGCACGTAGAACGCCAGCGTGCCGCGGTACAGCTTGTGCTGGCGGCCGATGATCGCACGAGCCTCTTCAACGTCTTGGCGGGTCTGGGTCGAGGCCAGGTTTTCACCGATGGCTTTGCGGGCCAGGCGGTTCAACTGCTCCTCGAGCACATCTTGGGGTTTGACCACCAAGGTCAGACTCATCACCGTACCTTCGGGTAACTGGTCGAACAGCGCATTCACCGCGTCGCCCTTGCGGGTTTCACCAGTGAGTTGGCCAATCACGGGGGGGCGCCGCACTTTGTCCACCACCATGACCCGATGGGGTTGACCATCGAAGTACCAGAGTCCGCGCTGCACATCTGAATGCGGCTCATTGAAAAACAGCCGCTCGGCGAAATCGTGATCGAAGGGCAGTTCCAGCGACTCGCCGTCGCCCGACTCCGGATAGGCCACACGGCGGTAGAACTCCTCGGGTGCGTCATCAGTGAGCCTGGGTGCTGGATTGAACCAGGGCAACAACCAGGCATACAAACCTCGGCCATCGACCCGCGTCGATTGCACCCCGCGCGCCTGCAACGAAGCAGCGATACGTTCGCAAGCCTGTTGCAGGGATTGCACCGGGGTGAGTCCCGTCTCCTCAGCGTCAGACTCAAGCCAGCGATAGACCACCAGGCGCACCCGTCGGTTGTTGCCGCGCCACGGCAGGCGCGTCACCACCTTATCCTCAAACAGACCACCGGGCTTGGCGATGGCCTTCAGATGTCGGCGAGTAAGCTCCAAATAGGCTTCGGTGAAGACCGTGCCTCGCGCATTGTCTTGAATATAATCGGTGAGCCGGGTCAGGTAGGGGGTGAAGTCGTTGTCGTCCTGGCAGAAAAACTGCGCCACCCAAGGCGCTTGATCCAGTTCGTCAAAGCTATCCTGCAGGGCATCCTCGAGGGCATCGCGGGCGGCCATCAACCAATCGGGTTCGCGCCCTTCGGTGCCGATGGGCAGCAACTCGAATACCGCCCCCACCGAACGATTGTCATCCAGCAGAAAACACTGCTCGGTGTCGAGGTATTCGACCCAAGGCAGGTGATCGGTGAAGCTGGGGTGGTGCGCATGCAGTGCGGCTTCATCGGTCAAGGTGGCACGAGGGCGCAATGGGTTGCGCCAGGCTTTCCACGCGGGAGTGCGCTTGCCCGAGTCGCCGGTACGCACTACAAGTCTTCCTGGCGTTCACCCGGCAATGCGTACTGCACACGTTGGTAGAACGGAAAGACAGTCGAGTAACCCGGGACCGGTGCCTGCTCGGTACCACTCAAATGCGGATACACGTATAGCACTAGATCGGGATTGGGCAGGCGAGGGAACAAATTGTGGATCTCGTTCGTCGCTGTACGCGTGTACGGTTCCTGGAGAGCAATGGAGAAATCTGCCTGGGCCAGCGGGCGGCGTAACTGCTGTCGAGCATCCAGCAGTTGCTGCTGAGTGCCTTGCGAACCGGCGCCGTTCCAGATGTCCAGCATGGTTTGCTCGCCATGGGGCAGCAGCGTGTCCTTGTCGGTGGAACACCCCGCCAGAACCCAGCAGAACACGCTAATCCAGGTCAGGCAGAGAGGCATGGTCTTTTTCATGGCGAACGCTCCGGCCCTTGGGCTCGTAGTCGATGGTGATCTCATGGTCGAGGTGCAGGGCGACCTGTGCGGCCGGTGGCACGTACACGGCCGCAAAGGCCTCGCCATACAGCTTGTTGACCCACTCTCGGATGTCGCTGACGCCACCGCTGAGGATTGAATTCAGTGCGCTATTACCACTGCTGCTGGTGACCCCGAAGGCACTGCCGCCCGAACTGATCACGCTGCTGTTGTTCTGCTCATCCCCGAGCAAGGCAGCGACGCCGGCGCCGGCGGCAGTGATCAGGCTCTGGCTACCGAGGTACTGCTGGGCGTTCGAGCGGCGCTCGCCGGCGATGCACGGGATGCCATACGGATCGGACAGGTAACCGAGTCCTCCGCGGATCTTGTCGGTGTTTGAGCTCTGGGTGGTGGAGGCATTGCGGTTAGTGACCGCCTTCGGCTGCGGTACCGTGCGGATGGTGCCGTCTGTGAATACGAAAGTGATCGACTCGACCTGTCCGCGTACGCAGGACAAGGTCCAGTCACCGGATGCGGTGCCGCTCATCACGGCACCCGCAACGTCCGGCAGGTCGATGCCGTTGGCGGTCAGGTTCTCCGGGCCGACCAGCACCTTGAAGGGGTAGGGATCATTCACGGTGCCGTCTACTGGGACTCGGCCGATCAGCGCGGTCATGGCGACCGAGCCCATCAATGTCGCGTTTTCGGGAATGGTGTAGATCGGCTGCGCGCCTTCGGTACGATCAACGGATCGCGTCAGGTCGCGCTCACCCTTGGTGGCAGCGCGCAGCTGTTTCTGGCTGCGATCAATAGCATTATCTTTCAAGCCTTCCAGTGAGTTGAAGGCGGTAGTCAGACTCAGTGCGGAGGAAGTCTTGGTTTTGGCTCGGGCGTCGGAGACTGGAGCATCCGAGGGTTCAATCCACTGCAGTGCATCATTGGCAAATTGTCGCCCTTCAAACTGGGCGCCGTCGCCGGGCTCAAGCCCCAATCCGATTGGCATGTCCTTGCTTTTGCCAGTCAGCCCCGATAACTGTTCCTGCAATTGCGTCAGTAGGCCGCGAGCCTGGCGACTGTCTTGTTCTGCTTTGAGCCGGGCGTCGTTGGCTTGTCGACGGCCTTCGTCGACCTGCTGGGTCACGCTACCAAGCGCGGTCTGGATGCGCGAATCGACACTGTTTTCCCGCTCGCGCAGGCGATTGTTCTCGGTCTGCAGCGAATCGTTGTGTTTCTTCAAACCGAGCATGTCGCTGCGCATGGCCTTCACCTGCCCGACCAGGGTGGCGACCGTGTCGCGTGGGGTATCGCCCGCAATGCCGAGCGACTTGGCTTGCTCGGCGGATATCTGAATGTTTTTCTGATCAACCGGGTTCTCCGGAGAGAGGGTGCTGCCACCCGTGACCCAGGTTTTCAGGATGATCAGAACCACGCCCAGCAGCGCAGCCGGTACCAGCCATCTGAGCAAGGCGTTAGCTTTCATCGTCAGCACCTCGCGCAATAGGCGGGAGTAGCACCGCTTGTTCGAGGCCGGCACCGCGAGTGACGAGGTAGGCGATCGTGGTGTCTTCAGCACTGCCGACAGGCCCGAGGAACGCATGCTGGAAGGCCGCGGCGAACAGCTGGGCCTGCAGCCGACGCGGATCGAGTTGCACTGTCTCTGGACCACGGTTGCGCAGCTTCACCGCCGTTACCCAGTAATCACCGAGTCGCCAGGCGGCGATGGGTGTGCTGGACACGTTTTCCGTCGGCAGCAGGGTCGGCAGTTCAGTGCGCAACTTAAGCGGTACGCGGCGTATGCCGGGCAGGGATTCTACAGTGCGCAGCGGCGCGTACAGGCTCTGTGCGGCATAGCGCGTCAACGCGACCGGGATCGGTGTACGTTCGGGAACAGGGACGGTGTTAGATTCAGCCTCGGAAGCTTGTCCTTGCCCCTGAGCATTCTTGAGAATACGCACGGGCTCCAGCGGGTGATCGCCAGGCGTGGCCGCGATATCCAGGAGGATGATTTCGCCCGTCGCGACCGATTGCAGTTGCAGGCGGGTCGGGGCAATGGCTTCCGACGCTTGCAGGTACAGCGTGCCGCCGGTCGATTGCACACGCAGCTTGCCCGTCAGGGTTGAGGGAACGCCGACGCGAACAGCCTCATCGACAAAGACCACCCGCTCCTGATTGATCCCCAGTGGGACCGCGAGAGGAAGGCGTTCCCAGCGCATCAGTTCGACGGCTTGTGCTGCTGCTCCCCATAGCATCAGTACGACGGTGAGTCCCAGGGTAGAAATCCGCTTCATGGCTCACCTCCAGGCAGGGAAATTTTTTGCGGAGTGCCCTGATAACAGTCCAGTGCCAGCCCCCACTTATTACGCTCGGGATCCAGGTCAAAACGCACTACGCGTAATGGATACCGCACCACCACCCGTTTCACCGGTTCGGCGGCGTAATACTCATCGGCATTGAGATCGAGCTTGACCAGCCAGCTGTCGCGGTCGAGTTGCTTGACCCTGAGCTCCGGATCCTCGCTGTAGCCTCGCCCCAGAATTTCGTAGACGCCACGCACCCGCTGGCGCAGTTCGCCAGCGGCCTTGCGGTACTCATAATCACCGTCGAGAAAGGCCTTGCAGGCGGGTGTCAGGTAAGACTGCAGGCCATAGATGGCGCGGCGATAATCCTGCTCGCCATCCGAGGGCCAGCGGTTGAGCTGACCGAAGATGTACAGGGCAAAGGCATAGACATTCTCTGAGGGGATATCCCACCACTTGCGCGTGCTGCCCGAGCGCAGATCTGGCGGTACATGCACCGTCAGATCGGTCGGCGCCGAGCGCCAGCCATACCAGAGTCCGGCACAGACAAGGGCGAGGATCATTACCGCCAGACGCAGGCTGAAGATGTGGGCCTGCTGGGCATCCACCTTGTTCCGAAAACGGCTCATCGCTGCCTCCGGGACAGAGCAGGGCGCAGCCGACGCGAGCGACGGACCGTCCAGGCGCCGGAGTGAAGGATCAAACTCCCGCGACCCAGGTGCCAACGGCTGGCCAATACCCATTCGAGCTTGCGGTACAACCAGGTCTCGGGACGTGCCCGTTTGGCCCGACGCAGTAGCGTGCCACCGGCAAATAGCACCAGCGCCATGCCCGCGATCATGCCGGTCGGTGCCACGGCAATGGAAGCGGTGGCGATCGCCAGAGGAACGCCCAGCAGCAGGCCGACGAGTGCGCCGACACCGAGCGCTACCCACATCTCATCATTGGTCAAACCACGCAATACGGCGGGATCACGATTGAGTCGCTCCGGCAGAAAGACCAAGGTGCCGTCGGCAAGACGTTCGATAGTGTCGTTCATGTCGACCTCACAGAATCGCGGCGGCCTTGGTCAGGAACCAGATGATGATCACCACCAGCAGGGCGCCAATGCCGACTACAGCGCCGAGATCTTTCCAGGTTTTGCGTTGGTTCTGCACATCGGCATACACCGTCAGCGAGTGCCAGGCCACACCCAAGAAAGCGAGCAGGGCGATCAGCAGGCCGAGCAGGATGCCGCCGTCGTAGGCGTAGTTTTTGATCGTTTCGATCAACCCGGAACCTTCACCACGCGACGGGGCTTCCATGGTCGGGAGTTCAGCAAAAGCCAAGCTTGGACCGAGCACCAGCAGCAGACCAATCAAGCGCTGACTGGCACAATCACGCAGGTTGTTTTTCAGGGGGGCAAGGCACTTGAGCATGGCGGCGATCTCCTGGATTAGGACAGGGTGAAGAACATCAGTGCGAGCAGGGCGAGCAAGACGCGCGCGGCGCTGCCGCCGAAGGCACCGAATCGCACGCTGCCGCTCGCCCAACCACGGTAAGCCGTCCACATCACCCAGGCACACCACAGCAAAGCCAGGACGAGAACCAGAGACAGCCAAAGTGTCGAACTGCTCTGCGCCGAAAAGCCGGATGCGTTTTGGAAGGCCGCGGTCTGGGCGTCAGTCATGCTCATGGCGAGGACTCCGCGGACGGGATGTCGAGTCGGTAATCGCCGACCAACTCAGTTGGATCGCGGGGTTGCGCACGGGAAGGGGATAGATAGCCCTTCACACCTTGGCGAATACGCTGGATATCGTGAGTCAGGCGAGGGTAGTCAAAGCGATAACGTGTATTTGATTCTGGTGCTTCAGAACGTGACGCCCGTTGTACCAACGTGTCGAGGGTATCGAGCTGTCGGATGAGTAGAGTGAGCTGCTGCTCCTGCTCTCCCGCTGCATAGCTGTCGCTGTGAGCCGCAATCAGAGTGAGCATGAGAAAACGAATAGGAAAAACGGACATTTTTGTTGGTCCCGACATTGGTCTGGAATTAAGATCTCCGAGGGAAGAGAGAGCGTCAGCAGATTATTCGAGCTGGGTGTGATCGGTTTTTGATTTCAGTTGTCATTATGGAGCTATGGAAGTGCTGGAAGGAATTAAGGATAGAGTTGTAGTTGAAGTTGCTGAAAGCCTGGCTGGGCGCTCTGATGAGGAGATTTTGCAATTCTTTAGGTCAACTGCGACATTTGCAAGGAAGTATGCAGTAAGTTACGAGCTCGAAGGGCCGATGCATCTGGTGCTCGATAATAGTATTATTCAGTCCTTTAAACACAGGTTGACTGATGCTAACCGCGATCTGCAGGCATTGTCCTATACTGTGTTCACTAGGTTTGTAACAGGTTGGAGCGATCGCGAGACGTATTTGGCCGTTACGCCGGCAGCCCTCTATGAACATATGGGGCGTCGGGGGGATATTACGGCTGAAGAGGCGTTATGTGCACTCGAAGAACTGCAAGTGTTTTTCGTTGGTACAGGTCTACGTATGACATGGGTAGGTTTTAAGTCTATAGAGGATTTGGTGGAGAGTCTTGTGGCAATCCGTGCTGATGACTTATATCTGACAAAGTACTTTAAGCAAGTTAAAGAGAGGAGTTGGAGGACTGATCTCAAGGCGCCTTTCGGTGTGAAAATTCCCTTGGGTATTGCATATCGTGAGATACCCGATGATTTGCCACTGAAATACTTTAGCCCAGGGTATGTTAAGTTTGTGCTGGCTAGTCGAGTTGAACAGTCTATCATCCGAGAGTCACAGCATAACCCCGAGGCAATGCCGATTGGTAGCGGTCCATTGTCTGATGCTCTAGCTGATCTCAACGAGTTTAATAAAAAGGGGGCTTTGTCAGGGTTAGGGGATATCGACATGTTACAAGTGTGTGATGGCTCTCGACAGTATCAAGACAGGGCCGGTTATGTTTTGGTGGGACAGACGCTGGACGCTAAACTCGCAGAGGTTCTTCAGCATAGACATTCGTACTTCGAGAGTATGGGAGTCGAATTCGGGAGCCCAAATGCGGAGCAACAGACTAGAGATATGGTCAATTTTATGTTTTCAAAACCATTTTCGGAACACCAGAAGCGTGGGGAATGGATTCAGCCTATGTTGAAGGATTTTGTGGATACAATCGCCAGTGGTTGTAAAGTGGCAATTTCCAATGCCAATCATAGCTAGTGCATTGATCCACAGTGCAGTCGTAAAATTTTAAAGGTACTTCTTGAATGTCGCCGCAGTGATTGCCGTTGTTACCCCAAGCATCGCGGCGCACGGTACAAAAATAACGAGTGGGTTGAGCGAAAAGGGCAGTGATAGGTAAATAATCCAGGGCACGATTAGCAATGGTGTCACTGCCCGCTTAGCACGGTGATAGACGAAACTGCTCTCTCGCCCAGCGCCAAATTTTCGCAGGTCTCGGCGCATCAGGCCATCCACAAAACCGGTGAGCATGGCCAGCAGAAACAGAGGGGTAGCCAGGACCAGAATGAACAGGTGCACCACGAAGGTAAATGTTACATACACCGCCGCCAGCACGAAATCCTCAATGCTTACGTAGAGCCGATTGATCCCGCTCCAGAAGCCATTACCCTGGCTCGATACCCGCGCCTGCTGGGCAAAGTCCGCAAAGCCGGTGTTGACCAGTAGCCACTGATTGAGGAAATCCAGCACCTGGACAATCGTTTGCCCGGGTTGTTGAATGATGAGTGAGGATTTGAAGTGGTCGCTGAGCCAACCCAACTCATTGGTTAGCATGGCCTGGCTGTGTCGCCAGCCCTGATCACCCCAGAAGAGCATCAGGCCCGCGAACTCAATCAGAATCGAGAACAGCAACGAGGCGATCAGCAAGCCAATGATGCGCAGTACCTGGCTGATCGCCGAGACAATCAGTCCTGGGCGCTGGATCGGTTGTGGCGGCGTGTTCTGTGCGGAAGTCGCCATCGTTCACTCCATTGCGCGCTGCAGAGTTGATGTGGGCACGACGCCTGCTGGATCGTTTACTGCTGAATCGAAACCTGCAGCGGGGCGGGTTATCCCACCTGATCCAAATCGAAGTGTGTTGTTGGGCCGCCCCCGCTCGCAGTCCACCACTGTCCCGCCTGCGCGTTGTAGGCGGCCCGCATCCGTTGAGTGAGTTCCTGCAGGTCTTTGGGCATGGCGTCGTCGTTGGAGGGTTTAGGTAAAGGCATGCGGACTTTCCAGAGCTGCCCACCGGCCTGGAAGGAGAACATTTGCCCCTTGGGCAAACTGACGATGTGAGCAGGCTCGATCAGCGGCACACTGGTGCTGCTGACACGGTCTTGCGAGGAGGAGGTGAAGTCCGTGTTGGCTTCAGGGTCGGAGGTGTCGGTCGCACCCGACACCAGGGTCTTGGTCAGCACGTTAACTTTGGGCAACTGCTGGGTGAGCAGTTCCGCAGTGGCGGTTTCGCGCACCCGCAGCATCTGCAGAGTGTTGAAGTTACCAATGACCTGGCCAGCTTTGGCGCGGTTGCCGATACGTGCTTCGATATCGCTGAGGGTCTGGGTGTAGGCGGTTACCTGGATACCGGCACCGCCGCCCTTATTGATCAGCGGGATGAACTCATCGCCCATCAACTCGTTAAATTCATCAGCGTGCAGGTTGATCGGCAGCTTGCCGCCGGTGCCGCCCGATTGGGGTAGGCCATGGTCAATGCCATGTTTGTAGATATGGCCTGCGACTGAGACCAAATCGGCGAACATGGAATTGCCCACAGCAGCGGCGACCTCTGCATCGGTCAGCGCGTCCAGACCAACGTAGACGATGCCGCGTTTTCGGATGATCTGCATCCAATCGAAGATTGGCCGCGGGTCATCTAAATCGGTGTAGTTGGGAGCCAGTAGCTGGGCGGTCTTGCCGGTGGTAAGTTTCTCCAGTAGCGGTAATAGCGAGGCAACGATTTTGTCGAAGTAAGTACGGTCATATCGCACAGCCGAGCGCAATCCGTCCAGCACCGGATCAAACACCCGTTTCGCCGCCAGGTATTGCTCGATGGCCACCACCCGTTTTTCGCGTCCCACCATATGCCGGGGGATGTTCTTCTCGGTGAGCTTGCCTTCAAGCTGGACGATCACTTCCCACGCTTTCGGATCGGTTCTGGCGAAAAACTGCTGGGCGTATTCGATGAACAATGCATCGATGTTGACCACATGTCGTTGGATCTGTAGGTAGTCTGGGCGTCGGCCCAACTCAATTAGAGCGCGGGCGATGATGTTGACGAAACGCCAGGCGAACTCACGAAAAGCTGCAGAATTACCTTCACCACTGAGCTGTCCGGCGATGCGTGACGCCACTTCCGAAATGCGCCCGAAACGTCCCACGGCGTTGTAACGAGCGGAGATCTCTGGCCAGCCCAGATGGAAGACATAAAACTCCTTCTCTCGGCCGGCGCGTTTGGCTTCGACGTACATGCGCTTGAGCAAGTCGGCATCGCCCTTAGGGTCGAAGACGATGACTACCTCATGGTCGATGCGGTGAATGTCCTGGGTGATGTACACCTCAGCGAGTCGCGTCTTACCGACACGAGTAGTACCGAGCACCAAGGTGTGTCCGACTCGTTCACCCAGCGGCAGACCGACTTCAGTTTCATCGGGCTCGACCCCATGCAACAGCGACGAGCCACCGACCGGTGCTAACGGGCGCAACGGATTGAAAGCGCTGTCCCAGGCCGTGACACGCGCCAATGTCGAGAGTGGAAACGGTGCATGTTCCAGCCGACGTTCGAGTCCGCGGGCCAGGCGGTAACGGGGAGGTTGGTCGACATAGTGCGCGACAGCCGGATCCTGCGCCTCGACCAAGCGCTGGGTGTGCAGGCGGGTCCAGCGAAAGCCGCGGCCCATGAACAGACGCTTGCGGCTGACCGGAATCTGCCGGCTGGTCAGTTCGTAGCGGGGCAACCGACGGATATTGCGCCGATAGCGCAGCACCTCCCAGGCTTGTCGCAGTCGGATCAGGCCGAACAAGGCATAGGCCAGCGCAGCAACCAGACCGATCTCGGGTGATAGAGCTACAGCCCAGGGCGAGTACACGCACAACACCGCGGCGGCGATGCAGATCGCTACGGTGTACAGTTCTACCGCTGGCCGGAGCTTGGACTCCATCGCATGCTCAGCCATGACCTGTACTCACTGTTCCAGTGAGGTGGCGGTGATCAAGACGGGGTAGTGCTCAATCTGCAGGCGGGAGGCAATGTCGTTGCCGTTGACCGGCAGGATAGTGATGCCCGGAGCGGCTGCTCGAATCCGGGCCAGGGCTTCAGCGTCGGTCACTTCGACGGCGAGACCAGCGGCCCCCATTTCCTGCAGTTCAGCCGCACGTTGATGCAACCAAGCCAACGATTGGGGATCCTCACCGACCAGGAAAAATGGTCGTAAGCCCGGCATGTTCAGGGCACGAGACGTGATCTGGCCGGGGCTCAAGTGAGCGCTGCGGATGGGCAGTACCCAGGCTTCATCGGCATAGGTGGACAAGTCTGCATGTATGGCCCGATCAAGCTGGATCTTGTGGTTTATTGGCAGCCCGGAAACTTGAAAATGGAGGCGGGTGAAGTCGCTAGGCTGATCCTCGGCTACGGTCAGTACCGGCTGGGCGAAAGTAGCCAAGAGCAGGATGAAATAGCAGATAAGGGGTATTCGCTTCATGGTGGCGTGCCCTGTTTGAAGGAAACCTGCAATCGTTCGAGTTGTCGCGAAAAGCCGGCGCGGTAACGCGCGGCCGGCGTTCCTCCTGCCGGGCGGTGGTAGCGGCCGGCAGCTGACACCCAATCACCGGTAGCGGCGTGATGCTCCTGCAACAGCGCGGCAGTCACGGCGAGATTTCGGTAGGGATCGAGGGCTTCGCAAGGGCTGGGGAAACGTTGTCCGTGGTAACCCAGGTTGGTTTGTCCAAGACCGACATCAACTCGCTTGGCGTCATGCCGGGCGAGTGCTTGAAGCAAGGCGTGACAGGCGGCCGCTCGGGTGGTGAATCGGTAAGGTATTCCTGCGATGTTCAGGGTCCAGGGCCAGGGCAGCAGTTGATCACGGACGCGGATACCACTCTCCTGCAGCGCAATCGCGAACAGCACCTTTGAAGGGATGCTGGCGTCATGCGCCGCTAGTTGATAGGCAGGCGGCGGAAGTTCGTCAGCCTGGGCTGCGAGCATCGTCAGCATGAGCGCAAGTCCACTCAGTCTAAGCGTTGCCATTGTCCGTTCACCTGTTGAAATGTGGCGGGCAATGGCCCCGCAGCACCCAGGCTGAACCAGCGACCTCGGTCATGGTTCAGGGTAATCTGCCGGCGCTGAACCTTGGCCGGATCGATGTCCGCTTGCCGAGCCCAGCGACGGACGCGTTCATCCTCGCCTTGGCTGCCCACCAGATAAATATCAAACGCCGTATCACTGCTTTGCAGACGCTGCGCTTCGGTGGTACACGCTGGGCAATGGTCCTCGACAAACAAAGCTCGGCGCGGCTCTACCGGTGAGCTAGCGGTGGGCGGGGATGCCATACCCTGAATCGGCAACAGCCCAGGAAACAGCTTGGCCCAAGCCGCGGTGTAAGCGTTTTGGTAAGCCAACTCGCGCTCGGCGCGTTTGGCTTCCAACGCCACCTGCAATTCGGCATAGCGCTGGCGTTCTTGGTCGGTCTCTGCCTCGACGCCGAGCGCAGTCAGCGGATCGATATTCGGGCTCCAGAAACCACGTGGGCTGGCTTGGATCTGTTCGAAGCGTGTCCACTCCTGCTCCGTGAGACCCCAGCTTGTCGCCTGTTCAGGGTGCGAGCGCCCCAGCGGAGTGGACTGTGTGTCCTGGACCCGTGACGGTGTCGTGACAGGGTTAGCCATCGCAGCGGCCGTGCTAAGCAGTGAAACGAGACAGACGACGGGGGACAGTAGCGCTCGGTTCATGATCGTTTCTCAAGGGAGTTGCACGGTCTGGTCTGGCTGAGTGGTCACCGCGAAGATGGCCGTGTTCGGCTCCAGCACCTTCAGGTGCCATGTGCCTAGCTGCTCGCCGCTGTGCAGCAACTGGATATCCTTGAGCGAACGGCTATGAGGAGGAGCGACGGCCAGAAAGCGCTCGCCACCGCGAGATTCGACACCCAACACGGAGAATGGCGGTGAGAGCGGGGTAGGTTTGGCGCGAGCGGCTTTATTCGGCTTGACCGAGGAGGGCGTTGGTGGTGGGAGTGGTGGCTGGGTCTTGATGTCCAGGAGTTGCTGCTCGACGTGCTCAAGTCGTGCGCGTAGCGCGATCATGTCGGCTTCGGTGGCGCGGTCTGCCAGACCGTCGCGTAGCTCCTGTATCTCTTGCGCCCATTGATCCAGCATCGGATCGAGGGTATTGGCCTGTTGTTCACCGGTATCGACCATCTGCTTCAGGTCTTTCAGTGCGTACTGCAGCTTTTCCTGTGCATCCATGAGAGTGCTTGAATCACGTTGCAGGGTGTCCAGGGCCTGTAGGTGTTGGGTGTTCGCACTTTCCAGCTCGGTCACGCGTTGATACTGGTTATACAAACCACCACTCAGCCCGGAGACCGCCAGGCAAAGTGAGCCGACAATGAGGGTTTGAAACGTCGAGGCTTTCATGGGCGTGCCTCCGACTGATGGGACGAGGTTGGTGTGATCTGCACGGTGCCAGCGTCATTTTTCTCCCGTTCGAAGCAGACCGAACGGCTGACCTCATCGGTCGTGAGTTGCCATGCGGGGCCTGCCAGCACTTGTAGCGCGTTGCGTAATGAGATCGGGCCGAGTCGGTAATGGGCGGCGGGCAGAGCCCGGGTAAACAGTATTTTCACTGGTTCCTCGGCAGGGCAGAGCGAATAACCCGAGCGCTGCAGCACGTAGTGCATTGCTTCCTGTACCGAAGGATTCAGGTTGGACGGAATGCTCACGTCAACGATTTGAGCGAGAAGATCACGTTGTTCCGTGGTGGGCTCGGTGCTGACCAGCGTATAGCGGCCATAGCGGAGCTCTGACGGATGGCTTTCGTCGGCTGGGCTCCTCGATAACTGGGGTCGATTGGAGCCACCGTCAATCTCTGGATGAGTCGGCAATGGGGTTGGGATTGGCGCGGTGCAGGCGCTCAACAAGCCCAGCAGGCAGACAGGCGTGAAAAAACGCTCCATGGAAAAAACCTCATGTCAGATTCAGTGCAGAACCTGACATGAGGTGAAGGAGCGATTCAGTGAGGAAGTTGATTCAAGGTGGATCGTGTTAACGCTGAACTCGTTGCTATTCATCAAAAATCGCGAGCCCATCCAAGACGGCGGCGTCGGGGTCGAAGATCAACAACCTCACATCCGCCAATGCCGCTAGATACAGTACGTTGACCAAGGCTTCCGGCGTTCCGGCGTCGAGCTGTTCTTGCCTCAGCGACGAGTAAGGATTGCCCTCGATCTGCACTAAGTTATCGTCGGCCCAGGGCGTGCCGATTAGCTTACATCCGACGCCATTGCAGTCTGGCAGGGCAAAGGGTTCAAACAGCAGTCCGGTTGGCTTGGAGTCGAAATTGCCAACCCAGCTTTCCAGGTGGCGCAGCGCTTCGTCAGTGAGGTGTGCGGTACTGATCTCCCAGGCTCGACTGTAGTGTCCTGTGTCGAAGCTCAAACGATGGACCATGGCTTGGGCTTCTTCCAAGGAGTACAGGTCACCGACATGATGTCGTTCGTTGAGCATTTCGCCAGTCACGGCATAGATCACTTGTCGCACCAGCCCGATGGACTGGCAGCGTTCATTCAATTCATCCGGAATGGATTGACCCTCGCTGATCAGAGCGAAGTCGTCATTGAACAGGCAGGGAAACAGTTCTAACGCATCGTCGGGCAGGTGGGCTTGTGCATCATGTACGGGGCGAAAGCAGGGAGGGCAGTCGTTTGCGTAGGTGATCTGTAGCAGTCGTTCAATATGCAAGTAGTCGTAGCCGCGAGCAAATGGGTTTGATGTTTCCAGCAGAGCTGGGGGTTGGGGTGAAGGGTTCATGAGGGTGCTCCAGAAGGAAATGAACAAGGCGTCCGAAGACGCCTATTGGGGGGTTAAAGCCAGTCATGCTCGGCAAGGGAGAGAGGACGACCTTCGCCTACGATGAAGTGATCCAATAAGCGCACTTCGATCAAGTCCAAGGCCTCTTTCAGTCGTGCGGTCAAGGCGCGATCCGCCAGGCTAGGTTCCGTGCAACCGGAGGGGTGGTTGTGAACGACAATGGCAGCGGCTGCGTTATGTGCGAGGGAGCGCTTGACGACTTGGCGGGGGTAAACACTGGCGCCATCGATGCTCCCATGAAAGAGGATCTCGAATGCCAGAACGCGATGGCGGGCATCGAGAAAAATCACACCGAAGACTTCATGCTCTTGTTGCACAATATGAAGTTTCAGATAAGAGGCCACGGCGTCAGGTGACGTCAGGTTTGGGCCGCGAGTGAACAGCCGACGATCCAGAATATGCAACGCTTCTTTGATCAGCCGGTTTTCTTGGGCAATGCGATCAGCCTCGACATCCGAGGTTTCAATCAGTGTGAGTTGGGTGCTCATGAGGTACCTCCGAAGGGAGCAATCAGGGGCACACGCCCGAGGGGAGTGGTGTCCCCAAGGTGGATATAGAGTGACCGGCATTGCCCGACGGCGCGCCGTTTATAGCCGTGTGAATCGATGGCGTTGTCCGCGAAGATGGGAGTCACAACCGTCGCAGGGCAACGGGGAGAGGGGTCTTATTCCCCAGCCAGTTTCGGGATCGAAGTCGGCACTGAAGGGCATTAACCGAACCAGTCCGCGATGGAGACCGGCGATGCGTTTCTCGATCTCATCCGTCGAGTAGTAGAGCGATAACGTGCTGTAGTCCTCGTAAGCCGCAGCGAAGAGGCAGTCATCGCAAAGCCAGAAGGATTCCATATTGGTTCTCCTGTGCAAATTGAAGAAAAGGCGCTCGATTGAGCGCCTTGATGTAACACCTCGTGGATTGTTCAGGCGGACTGAACAGCACGTGTGGCGACACGGCGAGCTGTGCGGGGAGCGAGTGGAGATTCAGGTTCAATCCTGGACTCCGTTGGGTTGTCGGTATCCTCAGCGTCGGCATCAGCTGACGTTGGGGATGGCTCACTGTTCGGCGCTTGCTCAGCAGGTGCTGTTGCCTCCTGCCTGGCAGGTGCTTTGTACTCGAACGTGCCATTGACCTTGATCCAGTCGATGAACAGCAGACGACCTTTCAGGCTGGCACCCGGCAGGCCTTGTTTACCGCCTTTCTCATAGAGAAATGGGTCAATCCACAGGTCGCCGATACGGAACGACAGCAAGACCTTTTTCTCGGCTTTGACGGCGTCCATGTAGAGACGAATTAAGCGTTCAGCTTCACCTCCAGCGACTTTGCAGTCGAAGCGGGTGTACTCGACCGCATCGGTTGCACCGTGCAGGGCGGCGATATCGCAGGCCATGAACGGCTGGCCGCGCCGGACTTGTACTTCACGAACACGGTTGAGGTAGCCGATACCGACGGTGTGCAGATTGAAGTAAGAGGTCGCTTCTTGGGATTGGTTGGCGTGGGCCATGGTGGTTCTCCTTTCGAGGGAAAACGGCGACGCACAACCCCTGACGGGGAAGTGAGCCCCGTCAGGGTGGGTTAAGGTGAAGGCAAGCGATGACGACACGCCACCGGCAAGCCGATGACAAACAGAACGATGCGCCTGGGGAATAGCGGTGCAGCAGAAGAGAGTCCGCAGCAGTGGTCTGCGGACCTAGGGTAGTGGGCATTCATCACCGCTGAAGCGGTAATCGTGCGAGCCTCCGAACGCTGATCGCACTTGGGTAAACCACCACAAGCGTGGCGTAGCCTTGAAGGTTAAAGCTACCTGGGCTGGGCTGTCGACGACAGCAAACCACGCCCTTTGTATAAGCCTGTCATAGGGGAGCGTCAAGACGCTACAACCCGATTTTTTATGGTCGGAGTACAGTGGTAGTCACTGGACTGAAGAAAGTGAAGAGTGGGCCTGGCGGGGGGCCAGGCTAGGAAGAGAAAAGCCACCTTTAGTTGTCTGACGCAATCGGCAAGCGCCTCGCAATACTTGGCTTGACTGCGCCATGATTCACCAACCGACCCTTGTCGTGGCCTGGGTCGGAACCTGCTGGCACGCATCCGCGCACAAAAGGTACCCAGTGTTTCCCCGGCGGGCTCCGGGCCTGAATACGATCGCCGAAGCGGATGACCGCTATTGCCTGGCAGAGGCAACAGTGGTCATCCGCCACCACGATCAGGTCGAGCACAAACAGGAATGAAATTCCGCAGAAGAGAAGGCTCCGAACTCGAAGAGTCCGACCGAGCTACCCGGAGCGCATCGGTCTTGGGCCGCCGTTGGCGGTGATCCGAAAGGCACTACAGCAGAGAGGTAAGGATGACGTCAAGACAGAGGGCAACCCTCAAGTCCTCTAGATCGAATACGAGTGAATGAGCTTATTTGTTGGCGAGATGAGCAGCCAATTGCTGGACGGTAGCCAGGACAAAGGCACGGTCGCTTTCTTGAAGGCCGCTCAGCAGGCCCGCGATCATCTGGCCCTGGTCGCTGGGGCGATTGCTCGACTCCGTCAGCAGTTCATCCATCCGGCAGTCGAAGATGTCCGCAAGTTGCATCAGCTTGACCACGGAAAGCTCCACCACACCCCGCTCAAGACGCGAAATGGCTTCGCTGCCGATCCCCAGACGTTCAGCCACCTCCTCCTGGGTCAGATTACGCTGAGTGCGGTGCTTCGCGATCATGCGTCCGATTTGGGCTTGGGTTGGATGTTTATGTGCCAAGTGATGAGTTCTCCAATTCAACCCGAATGGTTGAGCAAAGACCCGTTGACATGAACATCCTTAACGGTTGAGTATCGACTTAGAGGGTTGTTATATTGACTGAAATACCTGTTTGTCGCGACGTGACATGTGTTCCTGCAGGAATGAGAGCCCGTAATGACCAGTAAGACTGAGCGGTCTGATAGGACCAAATGGAGGCAAGGTTGAGCATGGATGAGCCGCGCGAGAACGTCACGGACCTGATCTGGGATCGAACACTGGAGCTGTTCATCAAGATCCATGATTGCCCTGATAGCCCCGAACATCTCGATAGCCTTGTTCATTGGCTAAACGAAGATCCTGCTAACCTGAAAGCGTTCAACGAACTGGGGCAGATATGGATCGCGACAGGCATCGCCTTGGCCCGTGAAATCGGACAACCGCTAGACGATTTGGAGAAGGATCAGGCGCCGTTGATGATGCACTGACGACTTCCCCCGTGGTTCATGTGAGCGCCAAATGGTGCCTCATGGACGACGTATACCTTTGTTGATCGGCACCGTGCTTTTGCAGTCTGGGTAGTGGGAGCATGACCAGAACGGCCCTGATTTTCCCTTCCGCCTGAGCATTGATGCGTTGCAAATGGGGCAGACCGGCCCGGCTTCGACCGGTACCGACAAGGTAAGCGCTCCGCAGATTGCGATCAGCTGCGTAATCCAGTGCGCCTGCTTGGCAACGAATGCATCCAAGGTCAGACGTCCCGCTTCGATTTCATCCAGCGCTTGCTCCCAGATCGCTGTCATACCCGGATCGGCGACTGCAGCGGGTACCGCTTCGATCAGCGTATGGGCCGCTGCGGAGGCCGTTAATGCACGTTTTTTCTTCAGCAAGTAACCGCGATCAATCAAGCCCTTGATGATGCCGGCTCGCGTGGCTTCGGTGCCGATACCGGTGGTGTCCCGAAGTTTCTGTTTCAGACGCGGGTCATTGACCAGCTTGGCCACATTTTTCATCGCCCTGATCAGATCACCCTCGGTGAGCGGTTTGGGCGCAGCGGTGCGCATGGATTTGAGTTCGACGTTGTCCACTGCGCACCGCGTACCCCGCTGTAGGACGGGCAATACCTGGGATTTTTGACCGGGTTCATCGCCTTCGGCGCTGTCGGAGAGCAAGATTTTCCAGCCTTGGACGAGGATCTGTTTGCCAACAGCAGTCAAACGTTCGGCGCCGCACTCCAGTTCGATCTCGGTTCGATCAAACTCGTGATGCGGCAGGAATTGCGCAAGGTAGTGGCTACGAATCAGTTCGTAGACTTGGCGCTCTCGTTCTGACATCCGCCCAAGGTTCGCCGGCTCGGTGGTGGGGATGATGGCGTGGTGCGCGGTGATCTTGGCATCGTTCCATGCTCGTGAGCGCAATGATCGATCGATACTTCCGAGCGCTGGGCGTAACGCGGGATCCATTCTGAGCAGGGCATCGAATACCGCGGCTACCTCGTTAAACATGCTCTCTGGCAAATAGCGGCAATCGCTGCGCGGATAGCTGGTGGCTTTGTGGGTTTCATACAAGGCTTGGGCGATGTTCAGCGTTTCCTGAGCGCCGAGTCCAAACTTGCGTGAGCAGACTTCTTGCAGTGTGCTCAGGTCGAAGGGCAGGGGTGGCGCTTCGCGCAAATGCTCAGTCTGCAGCGAGACTACGGTGGCGGTCTTGCTGCTAGAAATCGCTTGGACGGTCTGGCTGGCAAGCGCCTGCTGCAGGCAGCGACCGGCTTCGTCACGTCCTGAGCTTGGCGGTATCCACGACGCGATGAAGGATTGCCCCATTGAAGACAGGTGCACCTCCACCACCCAGTACGGCACAGAGACGAAGCTGGCAATCGCGCGGTCTCGTTCAACCACCAAGCGCAAAGTGGGCGTTTGGACGCGTCCAACCGACAGCACGCCGGCATAGCCCGCCCGCCGTCCTAGGAGGGTAAACAAACGACTGAGGTTCATGCCGATAAGCCAGTCGGCACGGCTGCGTGCCAGGGCTGAGTGATACAGCGTTAGGGTCTCATCGTTTGACCTCAGCAAGGACAATGCCTTGCGGATTGACGCCTCATTGAGTGCCGACAACCAGAGGCGCTGAACTGGGCCACGATAGTTGCAGAGCTCCAGTAATTCGCGGGCAATCATTTCACCTTCGCGATCGGCGTCGGTGGCGATGACGACGGTGGTAGCTTCGCTGAGCAGCTGTTTGATGATTTTGAACTGCGCGACAGTCTTGGGTTTGACCTCAACCCTCCACTGCGCGGGAATGATCGGTAGGTGGTCCAACGACCAGGTTTTGTACTGATCGCCATAGGCTTCAGGTGGGGCCGTTTCCAGCAGGTGACCGATACACCAGGTGACGGTTGTCTCGCGTCCGATGAAACAACCATCGCCACGTCGGCTGGCTCCGAGAACCTTGGCGATGTCACGACCCTGGGAGGGTTTTTCGCAGAGAAAGAGACGCATAGAACTGCTCCGGGTTGAGTTCGGAGCAGCGTTGTTTGAAACAGCTGTGGCGAGATATGAGAAACCTGAATGGCAGGTTCCTCATATTAGTCGGTGAGGGCGGTCTTGATTGGGGGTGGGCTACTACCTGGTAGTCACGTGAACAACAGTGCTTCACGAGCAGCGAGTAATGACAGACCAGGAACTTCGCGCAAAGGCGCAATTTTTATGCCTCAAATCAGTCATGCCGATGGTGGCTGCCCTCTGCGCTTTTTGGACTTCGACGCAGGCGAGCTGGCTTGGTCTGTAGCCTGCCCGACGTGAGCCGCAGGTTGGGCTGGTTCACTGGAGCGCTCCCGCATGGCCACGTTCTGCACGCGATGAGGCAGGATGCCGACACGACGCGCCTCGATCTTGAAGGTGACCCGCGCATTGTCTTCACTGTCCTCCCACTCATCGCGCACGGTGCGGCCCTCTACCAACACACGCATGCCTTTCTGGTACAGCGTGCTCCAGTGTTCAGCCTCGCGGTGCCAGAGCTCGACCGGCGCCCAATAGCCGCCTCGATCCTCATAGCTTCCATCGCGTGGCACGGGGTTGTCGAAGTACACATTCAGGCGCAGCAAACGCCGTGGCTCGTCATTGCCTGACGGGAACTCCTGGAACTCTGGCGCACTACCGATGTTGCCTTCGCCGACGAAAAAGGTACTCATTGTGATATCTCCGCTGCTGGTGTGAACTGGCGCAGCAGCCGTTCGGCGCTGGCCATTTTGATCGCGCAGGTTGAAGCCTGACGGTAGAGCGAATGCACCACGCTCATCTGCAAGTTCAGTGCGATACGCTCGCATTCGAAACGGTGCAGTCCCTCGCATACGGCTTGGGGCAAGGCCTTGTTGGAGACCTGGCGTTCCCAGACCGCAACCCCCATACGAGCGAAGTCTCGGGTGCGCCAACGCAAAAAGGTGCTGCCCGCACTGGTGTTCTGCAGCACCAATCGGGTATCCAGCAGTGAGTAAGGAGGTTGTTCGGTGTGCTGCGCCACAGCCTCCATCAGGCGACGTAACTGCGCCTCGATTCCCCTCGCCACCTGCGCCAGGTGTTCTAGCTCCCCCTTACCCTTAAATGGTTTTAAAAGGCCTTTTAGGGAGGCAGCGTGTTCGAGCTGTCGATAGGCATCCGGCGTGAGTGTTTCGAGGGGCATTGGTTGAGTCGGGATCACGGGGTTCATACTTCGTCCTCCGGCTCATCGACTGTCGCAGATGGCTCTATCGCGTTCTCCGCCAACGCTTCAGCGTCATCCACCGCCACAGCACCATGACGAACGATGGGTGGCGCGAACTGGGAGCGGCGATGCCCCTCAATGATGTCCATAGGGGGTAATCCAAACTTCTCCATAGCCGCAAGAGCACGAGCGTTATTCGCCGCCATATCATCACGGGTGACGCCGGCATGCCGATAACGCTGCGCCTGGCCAAACAAGCTGCGCAGCAGATGAGCACCGTCGTCGATCCAAGCTTCCATGTCCCTACGACCGATCAAGGCGGTGTGATGAGCCAACAGCGTATGTCGCACCAAAGTGTCGTAGTCAGTCAGCAGGTAAACGGCGAGGAAGCCCAGTTGGCTGCCGATGTACAACGGTAAGGTGACGGGATGGATGTTGAGGTTGTCGCCCATGTCGATCTGCGTCGGCAGCTCTTGTCTGATCCGGTCCAACTGCTGGGTCAGTTCCAGCATCCCATCCTTGGCCTGCATCAATTTTTCTTCGAGCTGCACGATCGCCCAATCGGCATAAGGATCGTCCTGCGCTGCGGCTTGTTTGATCTGGTTGGTGACGCTGATGTAGCCGGCCATGCCCATGATCGAATGGACGCCTTCGCGTGCGGTTCGACCTTGCCAGATTCGGGCGGCGTGGTGCGTGTGCAGGGTCAGCGTGATGCTGCTGCGCAATGAACCCAAGTTGAGCTGATAGTGATCGGCCACGGTGTTGTCCTCGCATAGGCTTGGACGGGAACGTTGCGACAGATGAAGGTCAAGGACAGCCGAAAAGCTGAATGCGGTCTGTTCGATTTGGTTCGAAACGGTTGATTTTCGAGACGATCAATAGTGATGCCAGTGGCATCAAATCTACTGACGTCCAGGGCGTTTGCTACGCAGCTGGCGCAGTTCATCCAGGCACGCTTGGGCGAGAGCAGAGGCGGGTTCGCCCTTTTTCCTAAGTTGGCGCGGGGGAGCGGGTGGCGGTTTTGCAATGGGTAACGATTCAGCCTGACCTGCCCAAGGGTGGAAATCGCCTTTCAGCGCCCGCTGGATCAGGCCCATCAGATACGCCGCAGGTTTGCGGATACCGCCGGCCGCACATCGCGCCCCCGCTTCGTTGAGCACCGCCTGTCGATCCGCTGGTTTAAGCTTGCCCAGCGCCACGGTGACCGCCTGACGTTCGCTTGGACTCAATTGCAGCGGATCGGGCCAGCGCAGGTTATCCACCGCTGGGGTCGCGCGCGGTACCGTACTGATACTTTCTTTTAATACTGTACAGGCAGCGTTCGGATTCCGAACGCTGCCGGAAACATTGGCGCTCGGACCCGGTTCGGAATCCGAACCGGGTCCCGCACGATTCCGAACGAGGTGGTCGCCACCCAGTTCGGAATCGTGCAGCGCTTCATCGGGCGCCTTATCCAATCCTTGTTTTGTCCAATGGTCGCCCCAACTGTCGAGCCGGGTGGGGAGCCGACCCAAATCGATATCGGTGTCCTGACGAATTTCTTCCAAAACATGCCGAGCGACAATTCGCACAGCCTTGGTTGCATGATCGAGGGCGTGTCCGACCAGCTCCAGGTAATCCTGATCCAGCTCCATGGCTTCGGCGGGGGTTAACGGTTCATCGTGCAGGATGTACAGAGAACCTTGTAGGCGCCCGCTGAGCTGATCGCGGCCACGACTTACCAAGCTGAGCCAGCGGGTCAGCCGGAGCATCGTCAAAACGCGAGCGATGGTTTCACGAGAGGCTGACGCACCGTAGGGTACGCTCGACAAGTAAGGTTGCAGATCTTCATAGCGCGGCGTGACCACGCCCTGGCCTTGCAGCATGAGTCGAAATACTTGCCAGGCATTCCGTTCCAATGGCGTTAGCCGACTATCCAGCAGCAGTCGACGCGGCACGACTTCGTGAGATTGGCCACTGAACAAAAAGCGCGCCTGCAGGGTCTGGTTGGAAGGATGCTCAGTGGTTGAGCGTGAGGGCCAACATTCACTTAATTGCTGGGTGCATTGCTGCAGAACACGCTGCCAGCGACTGGAAGGGGCAGTGTTCATGTTCCGTTGCTGTAATGGTCGATCTGCTGCCAAACGATGGTCAAGCTGATCTGTTGCTCCTCTGCCAACATCATCATGGCGTCGAGCTGATCCTCAGCACCGTCCTCAGCCCGTAGTTGGCACCAACGCTGCCAGAGCGCATGTTCCTGCGCTTCGCTCAAGTTCTGAGGACGGCCCTTACGGGTTTCTATCTTGAGCAGACGTCGGCGCAGGGCGGTTTCCGAATGCGCCAAGCCGAAGTGCTGATACATGATGGTACTGCTGGCACCGAGCTTGAGCGCTCGGTTGATCAGGCGCTCGTTCTGTTCGTCGCGTTCGGCCTGGGCGATCAATCGATGCAGCACCGGCGAATCAATCTTGACCTCAACCCAGGGGACGGTGGCATGGGCCAGACGTGACAGTGTGCTGGGCGGTAAGGATTGCAACAGGTAGATGTCGTCTTCACCCAGTCCGAGTGCTTTGCAGCGTTGCAGATTACCCAGACGCAACTCGTGAAGGACTTGAGTCAGCATGGCCTGGTTGAGCACATTGAAGGACAGGTTCATGGCAGCTCCCTTGGTGAATCGTCTTCAGGAGTAAGCGTCAAGTCGATCAGGCGCCGGGCTAAGCGAATGAGGCGATACAGTTTGATTAACAGATAGTCGGGCAGTCGCTCCAGTCCTACGTCCACGGCGGGACGATCGGCCAGCGGGAGTTGATAGACCCCCAATAGCAGTTGCCCGAAGAGGGCTGAGGGCAATTGCTTGCGATCCTCCCAGTTCACTTCGTCTTGTGCACGCAGCAGGGCCATGAGCAATAGGTGAACGCCGGCCGCACGAGGCTCTGAAAGATCAAGTTGCTCGATGCTGAGGGCGAAGCCCAGGCCATGCTTCTGGTCGATGATGCTCTCGGGATGTCCAGCATAGGCCGCCATTTCCCGAGCCAGGCCGCCAATGGCTAAGCGCAGTTGTTCGGGGGTATCCAGTGTTGGTGCGATGATCCAGATGTCGTCGATCGGACAGGTTGCGACGGTCTTTGCTGGTTCGGATGCAGTGGCGCGATCAATCTGTTCGCGGATCTGCTGAACACGTGACGGAGGGCTGACTGCTGATACGACATTCGTTACGGGCAGCGTGAGCGGTTCCTCTCGCTCTGTTTCGGTCTGCGTCCCGGTTTCAGCTGATTTGGGATGAGGCTCGGGTGGAGGAGGCCCGGCCGCGGGCTCATCAACGCTCGGCAGTAGGTTGTTCTGCGGTGGCGTGAGGACTACGCCGGGCGCCTGGATAACCCGTTGGGTGTCGCCCAGCTCCAGGGCCAACATGCGGTAGGACTGTCCGAGTAAGCGACTCATGCGTTCTAGCAGTTCATCCTGGATTTGCTCAAGGTCAAAGGACTCTGGGTCGGTATCGAATTGCCCTAGGGTGTCGAGCCAAAACTCGGGAAAAGCGACGGCGTCGGTTGGATAACGATTCCAGGTTCGTTCAGCCTGGCTACGCAGGCCAATCAGGCGTTCAATTTTTGGTTTTCCCAACCCGGCATACAGGGTTTGTGGAATGGCGGGCAGTAAATGTTCAAGGGTGTCCAGCATCCGGCTGATGTGCGACTGCGAAATCGGATAGCCTCCAGCGGCAAGACGTCGTGCCAGCTCACGTTGCGAGAGTGGTGCTCCATCTGATTCGAGCATGGCCTTAAGTTTGGTCACTGCCAGAGCACGCTCGATGAAGGTGAGTTGGCCGTGCAGATCGCTTTCAGCCAGATGGCCGAGTAGGGCGCTGATTTCATCGGTCCAGGGTCGGAACAGGCAATGAATGCGAAAGAAGCGCTCATCGTGGGTTTCCTGCCATAGCTCACCGAGAATCGCCAATCGCGTATTACCGCCGTTGCGGATAATGAAGTAGGTTTCACCCGTGCGGCGGGTAATCGGCGGCGGTTGATCCAGTCCGCGTTCACGGATCGAGGCTTTTATATCGTCATAAAGCGGATTGCGGATGAAGCGTGGGTTGTGTTCGTAGGGCCGTAACTGCTCCAGCGTGACCAGCATGGGGGTGTCGATGACTGGATCGGACAGTCGCTCCAGTTCTGGACCCCGAGGAAAATGGTCTTGGTGCAGTTTGTCGGTGATCTCCTCCTGATTGAGCTTCTTCATCGGAACAACCTCAGTTAACGCCGATTGTGCACATGGTCACCGACCGCAAACTTGACGATCTCGGCAGTCCCCGAACCTTCGAAGTGTCGGGAAAGTTCTGCGAGGAACAATCCCATGGCCGAGCGCCCACCCTGCAGACGAAAGACCACGGTGCAGTACTCCTCGCACGGTGGATGATGTGGTAGAACGGATGGCTGAGCGGTGATGGGAAGTTGATCCAGCATTAAAAGACTCCTGGCCAAACGGTGCCGGCCTCAAGGTCGATCAAACAAAATGATCGGGTGAGAAATACCGGTTTGGTGATTTTTATCATTAAGCCTCCGCGCACCTGCCCACCGTAGAGATCGCTTCGCCCCATTCCGGAAACAACTCGATGGCCAACGCCTGCAGGGTTTCCAGTGCTGAGGGCGAGCGTCGTTCAAGAGAGCGACGCGCCTCGATTCGGTGGACTGGTAGACCGAGGGAGGCGGCATTGAGATACGCCACTCGGTCTGGAACTACGGTGTCCAGAACCGAGATATTGGTAGCCTCCACGAAAGTCTCGCGCAGGCCTCGGATGATCATCCGAGTGTCCAGCCGAATGGCATTCACCTGATTCAGCAGCAATTGCAACGGTGGTGGTGGAATGCTGAGGTGGCGGAACGGTTCGAGTTCGCTGAGCAGCTTAAGGGTGCCGCAGTGCAGTTCGCGGGCGGCGAGCATTTCCGGCGTGATGGGAGAGAGGGCGAGATCGGAGGAGAGGAGGGCCATTTCTAACAGCACGCTACGTGCGCCCTGGGTGTCGATCAAAAGCACGTCATAGGTGGGACGGAAATTATCGAGCAAATTGCGCAGACGCAGTCGACCGTCATAAGCGTGCAGCAGCAAGGTGCTCAGTCGGCTTTGATCGTAGTTAGAGCTGATTAGATCATGCCCTGCAATCACTCTCCAGGAACTAAACTGGGCAGGTATAGTTAGGTTAAGTGCGGTGAACTCGTAGGCACCTGCAGCCTTGTGGTTCAAAGCGTAATAGCTGCAGAGTCTGGGTTGGCTAACCAGGTCCAGTAGCAGGACGTGAAGGGGGGCGTCAGCCAATAGGCCGCCGAGGTTGACGGTCACCGTGGTCCTGCCCTCGTCCACTTTAGTGGAAAACATCGATAAAACACGCATGACATCAGGCCTGCGGGTCTAAGCGCTCAGCGACCCACTGCTCAATTTCCAGTGAGTCCCAGCCAACCGCACGCAGGCCGATTCGTTTGGCTTGAGGGAAGTTACCTTCTTTCATCAGGTTGTATATATGCGCGCGTTTGAAGCCGGTTTTTCGCTCGACCTCGTCACGTCGCATGATGTGGCGTTCAATATTGTCTACGCGCCTAGGCGAGTTGTGGGCCAATTGATTAGTCATGTGGAGCACTCCATAGCGCTTTGCTGGGGAGTTGCCATTCAAGAACAGGATGGGTAAATGAACACCGAAAAATGCGATAGTGGGACTCGCGGTTTTCGGTATCTACGCTGAGTCATCAATGCTGCGCCTAGCTGCTGCGAACTTTTCTTCAAGAGTACGCTGGCTGAATCCAGCTTTGTTTCGATTGTGAGCCATCAGAGCACTGATGATGGACGCCTGGCTGGTGAAGGGGGAGTAGGGTTTGCCACTCGGTGTTTTCGCTAAAAATAGGTTAATTAGAGTGCCTATCAGTTGAAGGTAGGCTCGTTCATTCCGAGCGTTTGGTTTTTTATTTTGATGGACTAGGTCTGTAAGCTTGGTGTTGTCTCTGCGAAGGGCTTGGGCTTCTAATTCCAGATTTTCGCAATGGTCTTTTGCATTCTCGTAAAGTGCCTTTAGAGCGTTATTTTCTGTGATAAGTGCATTTACTAAATTAATATTGTTGCCGTAAAGGATTTTGCTTTCCAACGTACTGAATAAAAAATTTGGTTTTTCCAGAGGGTAAAATTTTATAAACCAGTTCTTTAGATCTACATGTCGTATTGTAATCAGAGAGGGTTCAATGACAGCTGCGGCGGGGGTTGTAATACCGTAGTATCCGTAAACTAACTCTCCATGAAGAATGGCATCCCAGAGAATATCAAGCTTTTCCTGAATGCATGCGGGAACCGCATGCTTCTTGGGCTGAAAAGCAGACAAGGACTCCTCACGTAGTATTCTAGATTCAAATTCTTCAAGGCCGCACCATCGCACCGCTACCTCGATAGGGCGGTAAAAAATTTTAGTGCTTGGGGGTTTAGGAATATTATCTTCCATGAGGGCTCCACGCCGTATCCACTGGCTGTCTATATTTTCTCGTGCTTTTAACTTTTCTATTAATTCGCCGGGATTTTTGTAATGCTTTTAATGGGGGTGTTGCTTCCACCTTGCCAAGCTCAGCCTAAGTTCAGAAATGCACATACTTACCCGGAATATCACTTTTTCTCATATGTGCTAAAAATAAACTCTGTTTGCTGGTTCTGCACTTACAAATTGGCGGTTCGGTGCTGTCTTACAACTAGGTCCTGCAGTTGCGCTCAGATATTGAATTAGTGGTTTTGCATATCCGAGCTCCACCGGAGGTCGATATAATTTTTTCTAATTAAGGGGCCGGTCTTCGATCTAGAGGCTTGGATGATTGATTTCCGCGCACGACGTTTAGTGCGGATGCTCACTTGAACTCAGTACCTCTCGATCATGTCAGCCGCTTGTTGGGTTGCTTGGCTTGTTCGGGTGGCCAGCTTCCGAACTTCGTCGGCCCCTACCGCAAAACCCCTTCCGGCCTCTCCGGCTCTGGCCTCTATGGCCGCGTTCAGAGCCAGTAGATTGGTCTGTTTGGCGATGCTTTGTATGGCGGCGACGATTTGCGTCAACTGATCGAGGTTTTCCTGCATAGCTTGATGCTGACGTTCCTGAGTCTGACGCAACAGGCTTTCTTCATGGAGGGTGTGCACGTCTGTGATCGCCCCTACAGTATGTAAGGGCGTGCCGTCGCTGCTTCGCTGGGTCTGTCCTTTGCCTGTGAACCAGCGATACTCATCGTTGCGGTGCCTGAGGCGGTAGGTTACATGGAAGGGTGTCTGGCCGGAGCGGTCGGCGACATGTTCGACAAACGCCTGTACGGCACGCTGGCTGTCTTCGGGATGCAGGCGAGACAACCAGCTTTCGAATACATTGGGAAACTCTTCGATGGTTTCGTAGCCGAGCAAGCGGCGCATCTGTGATGAGAACCAGATGACATTGTGCGGATTGGCTGGATCGCCTGCGACGATATTGATGTCCCAGAGTGCGTCCTGAATGCATTCGCGGAAAATATCGAAGCGGGCTGAAAGTATCGCGAACTCTAGTTCTCGCACGCGCTGGGTATGGATGTCACGCACAATACCGACGCTGACCTGTGGCATTCCCCGTTTGTCCCGGAGCGTATCACCGGCAACTTGGACCCAGCGGTATTCTCCCGAGTGGTTAGCGAGGCGCACATCCACCTGGTACACAGTATGTCCGTTGCGATCGGAAAGATGACCAGCCAGGGCATCCAAGTTGGCCTGTCGGTCATCAGGGTGGAGGCAATCGTTCCAAGGGCCGAGACATGTGGGGAGGTCCGTTTGGGCGGGCAGGTTGCCGAACCATTGCAGTACTGCATCGCGGGTGGGCTGCAGACTGCCATTGAGCTGCAGCTTCCAGAGCAAAGTCCCTGACCCGCATACCGCCAATTGCAAAAGTTGCTGTTGATCGTGCAACTGTGTTTCGTATTCACCTAGTTGACGCTTGATGCCTTGCTGCTCTGCATTAAGGTCGTCTACGTTGGCCCGGAGCGCCGTGCGATCGGCGAGCAGGCGTTCGATGCCGGCCAGAACCCGCCGCAGTGACGAATCCTTCGCCGCTACCGATACACTCTCGCCTTGCTGTCCCAGCCTGTCGCCAAGCAGCTTCAGTTCCTTGCGGATGTTATTTCTGAAAAACATCAAATACCTCTGGGGTTGCTCACGAGGATTCGGGGTGGTTTTTTCTCGATGGCGCCGGGCATTACGGTCTTCGAATGCCCGGGGGACAGTCCGCTATGGACGGAGTACGTCTACTCAGGCGGCTTGGTACAGTCGACGCTCGAGCAGCGTGCTACCACGAAGGCGATGGGTTGCCTTGACCCCGGCCAGCACGGCGAGGTCCAGCAGCGGTTCGAGAGCGATGACGGTCATGTAAGCACTGCCGAAGGTCAGAATTGACATGGCGTTTTCGGCTGTGAAGCCTTGTCCGTAGAAGGCCCAGAAGGCAACCCAGGCGACAATGCCCACCTGGAAGGCGGTCGACAGCCCCAGAGCTTGTCTGTAGCTCAGCGCCACATACGGCGTGTCTGGCGCGATGATGTGTTTCGCCAGGGCAGCGACTGCGAACAGTGGTACCAGAAGGGTGGTGACGTTCATACCGTATTGCGGTAGATCGAATGGAGCGAAGAACAGGCTCTGGATCAGCAGCCCCAGGGCGAGCCCCGCCGCTGCGGGGGCGGCGCCCAGCAGCAGAAACAGCGTTGATCCCAGGATGAGATGTACTTCGGAAACACCGACTGGATAGTGCGGTAATAGCTCGAAGAAGCTGAATACCAGGGCCGTGGCGGTGATTGTGCGAGCCAGCAGCGAAAAGACACCACGCTCACCGATGGCTTGCGCAGCGAGTTTGAGGGTGTAGGCGCCGACACCTGCGGCAGTGACATAGCTCAGCCAGATTTTTCCAGCTTCCACCAGATTCGGTTCGATATGCATGACGATTGCTCCTTGGACGCTTCGCGACCTCGAAAGTAAAAAATCGGCTGACTGCGGCGTCAGTTTGCGACACGGCTGATCGCTACCGGCTCGCGCCGTGGGAGGTGTTCGTGCTCGTGTCCATGAGGCGGTGGGCAACTCGCATTGAGCAGCGTGACCGGTTGTCCATGGGGGGTGTTCAAGTAAGCTTGGTGCCATTCCTCGCTGCGCTGGGTGATGTCTTCCATACCCGCTAAACCGAGTGTGGTGACCATTCTTTCCATGGCTGCGATCCATTGCCGGTAGTAAGTGTCGTTCACGCTTTCTCCGGCCTGCGCCGGGCTCGCCTTGATCTCGTCGCTGAACACCTGCACCCAGTCCTTCCAGGGAAACAGACCGATTTGGTGCAGGTGTAGCAGCAGGGAAAAAGCCTGGGCCTGCCAAGGTTTGTCGAACACCGGGCCTTCATCGTCGAGAGACAGGCCGGCTATTGGGGGGATGTGACGCATGCTGGCGTTCATACGGCCTCCAGATAGTTGTCCCAAAGATCAATGCAAACACTGTCCGGTCGCGCCACTCCCCACAATTCTGTAGCGCTGAAGCGAACGGCATAGACCTGTTGGGGTTGCTCGCCTAGACCGTGGGCCATCGTGTCTGGGGTGGCAAACGCGCCATGTGCAATCTCGATGGTCCCGACCTTGCCGCGCGCGTAGCGCGGCAGTCGGGTGTGGGTCGTTGGATTGAGGTTCTTCGTCCGCACCCGGTCACCGACCCGGAAGCGGCCGCTGACAGCTTCCTTTGCCCTGGATGAAGCGCCTCCAAGGATCACCGCCTCGACGATGTCCGGTGTGAGCACCGTTGGCGGCTGTGCCGGTAAGGTCGGCTTGACCGTACCCTGCAGTTCGGCAGCGCTGATCACGCCTTTTTCCTGCAGCAGGGTCTCGAAGGCGTGAAGCCAGTGTGCGTAGTAACTCGACTGCAAGTATTCAGCCGGTTCCATGCGTTCAATGGAGTGTCGGAACTCGTCGACATTGAAGTGTCCGCCGACGAAGAGCGAAGCGAACAGCGGAAAGATCCTGCGCTCCCAGTCGTGATGGAAGACGGGTTCATTTTCTTCAGTGAGCACTGGGCCGAAACCGTGCATACCGCCTAAGTCGTGTACACCGTTCATGGTTTTCTCCTTCTCAGGTTCAGGCTTCGTCGCCCGGCGTCTTCGGCAGGCCAGTGCCGATCATGGCGTCACGCGTCACCAGCTCGACCAATCGTTCCTCGCTCCAGCCGTCAGTGCCCGCCGGCGGTTCCGGCAGTACTAGGTAGCGCAACTCCGCACTGCTGTCCCAGACGCGAATTTCCTTGTCGTTGGGAATAATCAAACCGAATTCGGCCAGCACCCCGCGCGGATCGATGACTATCCGTGACCGATAGGGCGCGGATTTGTACCAGACCGGTGGCAGACCCAAGGTCGGCCAGGGGTAGCAGGAGCACAGCGTGCAGACCGTCACGTTGTGCACGGTCGCGGTGTTTTCCACCACCACCATGTCTTCGCCCTGCACGCCGGAAAAGCCCAGTTCGGCAATCGCCGCGGTGGCATCTTCCAGCAGCCGATGTTTGTAATCGGGATCGAACCAGGCCTTGGCGACCACCCGAGCGCCGTTGCGCGGGCCGATCTTGTGCTGGTAAGTGTCCACCAGAGCATCCACGGCGGTTGGGTCGACCAAGCCCTTTTCGATCAACAGGGATTCGAGCGCCTTGACACGCAAGGCGATGGATTCAGGAGGCTGGGTGTGATCGTGGTCGTGGTGATGTTCGTGGGTGTGGCTCATGTGTTGATTCCTCTGAAGTTGATACTCACTTTCAGTGCTACTTGCCGGTGTTTGCTCGCCAATGCGATACGCAGGTTCACAACGTCCGCCAATCAACAGAAGCCTCGAATGCTGCAGCAGCCTGATAGAGAGTGCCTTCGGCATAATGTTTTCCGACTAACATCAGTCCCACGGGCAGTCCGTCCACCAAGCCACAAGGAATCGACATGGCGGGGTGCCCCGTAATGTCTTGAGCGGCCGTATTTCCAAGCATCTCCAACGCCCGCGTGACGGTATCGATGATTGAAGCACCCGGTTCAGGGAGCGGCTGGGCGGTGATTGGCACGGTCGGCATGACGAGCAGGTCATAGGTGTTCAACGCCTTGTCATAGGCCGCTCGGGCAAAGCGCGCAATGTTCTGGGCCTTGGCGTAGTAGCGACCGTTGTAGCGCTCCAGACCGAACTGACCCACGAACATGCAAAGCTTGAGTGATGGCGACAACGCGTTCGCCTGATTGCGCCAACCGGCCTGTTTGTCCAGCAGGCCCACGTCGTAAAGCCCCTTCCAGTTAAAACCCGCTCCGTTACCGTGCATCATTTGCATGGTCAGGCCTTCACAGCCGATGGGGCTCCACAACGATCCCGCCAGGATGTGTTCGGGAACCGATACCTCCTCGACCCGCGCGCCCAAAGCCTCGAGCCGGGCGATAGCGGCGCGCACCTTTTCTGCGATACGTGGATCCTGGTTAGCGAGTTGGAAGCCTTCCTGGAGGATCCCGATCCGGAGTTCGGTCACGCCTCGTTCTAAGTAATCGCTATAGGCATCGATCTCGGGAGCGGTCTGGCGGGGGTCGAGTCCGTCCGCTCCAGCCATCGCTTCAAGCATGAGAGCGTTATCGCGTACGTTGCTCGTCATGGGGCCTACATGGTCGAAAGTTGCCTCGATCGCCATGACGCCGGTATAGGGAACCAGACCGAAGGTGGGCTTCATTCCGTAAATGCCGCACCATGCTGCCGGAATGCGGATGGAGCCGCCCTGGTCTCCTCCGACAGCCAGATCGACCTCGCCCGACGCCACAAGCGCCGCGCTGCCGGAAGACGAACCGCCGGTCGCGAAACCATGACGAAAAGGGTTGTGCACAGGCGCTGGGTCTGAGGTATGGCTACCACCGGAGAGGCAGTAATGTTCACAAGTAGCTTTGCCGAGGATGGTTGCTCCAGCGTCGAGCAGACGCGTCACCACGGTGGCATCAAACGACGGTACGAAGCCCTCCAGTGGTGCGGCGCCGTTCATCATCGGGACACCGGCCAGAGAGATATTGTCTTTGAGCGCGACTGTCTTGCCAGCGAGCTTGCCCGAACTGGCGCCCATCAACTCAGTTCGGTAATACCAAGCGTTCAGCGGATTTTCCGTGCTTGAAGGGCGATAACCAGAGCTGCGCTCGTAGCGCACTGGAGGGATGAAATCAGGCAACTCATCGACTAGGTCGTAGGCATCGAAACTGGATTGCATCAGTGCCAGGTATTCGCTGGCTTGCTCGGGTGTCAGTTGTATGTGCAGGCGGCTGGCGAGATCTTGCACTTGTTCGAGCGTCGGGCGAATGATGGCCATGGGGGTGTCCTGTTTCCTGTGCCAACCCGCAGGATTGGCAATGTCTGTTCAAACGTCATCTGGGGACGCCCGGGCACGGTGCGCACTGTCGGCGAAGTCGCGGCTGGGCCGGTATAAAGCTATCTCCGCACATTGAGCGGTGCTTGGCTGAGGAGGACATTCGCTTGGTTGAGCGGGACTCGGGTGCCCGTTTTTTTATAGCCACACCACGGTAGACGCCGGCTGCCAGAGCGAGCTCTCGGCAGCCTGGAGGGCATGTATACGCCTCAGGGGTGTGGCTCAGGTCGTTGAATAACGTATCAACTCCCTGATTCAGGCGTGGCCGGTTTCTCAGATGACTTCCCGGGTTTTGGCCAGACAACCCCAACGCTTCTCATGCCTTTGGCGGGGTCCATTTCCGGGTGCGCGAGTACGACGTCCCGATAGGAGGGGCTCCCGATCACGGTCGGTTTGAACTTGATGAGGAAGTCATTGACCTCTTTGCGCAGATCCGGGGCCAGCCTGTAGTCGTCGTAGCACGCCTCGAGACAATCGAGCACGGCTTGCCAGTGCACCTCGGTCAGACCCATCCCGCGATGCGCGGCGACCATGTCTCTACCCCGGTATTTGGCGCTTCCACCCCAATGCTCGGAAAGGAAATCGACAAAATTGATGTGTTCCTTTTGGAACGTCGATTCCGACATATGGGCCCAGATGTGCCCGATGGCGGGGTGCCCCATTGTTTTTCTCAACACTGCGCCGGCGAACTGATAAATAGCGTCGTAGCCGCCAAGACGGGTATAGAGGGAGGGTTGTTGTTCCAGGGTGGGTTGCTGGTCGGTCATTGTCTGGTTACTCCGTTTCGGGTGAGAGGCATCTCATTAGCCAACTGTCGCGTTGGCACGATTGATACGGGATGCGAGGTCTTGCGACGGATCCAGGTTGAATTCGCCGTTGGGCGCACGCTTGGTTGATAAGGAAAACGGGTGGTAGAGACGGGCGGGTCTAAAAGACCCTGACGTAGCGCAGGTTCATGCGAAAGTCCTCTTTGGGGCCGTTCTCCACCGCAAGGTCGCGTCCAAGTTGCACCTGGAGCTGGTCCTTGGCGGTGAAAAACTTTCTGGCCGTGACACGGAAGTTGGTGGTTTCCATCCTGTCGTCCTGGTTGACGCCATCGATCTGGTTTTCCCCGCCCCAACTGTGGCCGAAGCCAATAGCCAGCGCAGTGGTCTCGTCGGGCATGTAGCGCCCCATTAACTGAGCGCCGTAGGAAACGTCCTGCTCCCGGCGGGCAGAGCTGGCGCCGAAGTCGTTGTTGTCTCCGTACCAGATGGCGTCACCGACGAGGTCGATGGCCCACTTCTCCGTGAAGTGCTTGACGTAAGCGGCCTGGAGATCAACCTTCCAACGGTTCTCGCCAAGGTTGAGCGCGTCGTCTTTGTCATAGTCACCAGTCGGCACGTACAAGTAAGCAGTCGCGCCGAGGGTGTCGTTGGCGTCGTTGAGACGGTACTTGAGCGGCGCTGTAAGAATGAGGTCGCCGATGCCGCTGGCGTCGCCCAGACCAGAAGCGTCACCACCGCCTGAGACATGACCGAAGGGCAACAGGAATTGCGGCTCGATGGTCAGCCGCTCGCTCAACTGGTAGATGTGTAGCAGACGCAGGATGCCAACATCGGACGTCAGGTTGAAATCGGAACTGGTCTTGTGCCCCTGGGAGTAGGCATTGTCCGTGGTGGAGTGCTGGTAGTAGAGCACGCCGATGGTCGCTCCAACGGGGAGCGGCTCGTAATCGCCAGGATCCACCTCGAGAGCGTGAGAGGAAAGGCTGGGGAGGAGGGCTGCGAGCGACAGGTAGCGGAACTGTTTCATGATCGAAGAACCTTTTTTCGGGCAAAAAGAGCCCCGCTATCGCCAGTCAGGCAACGCGCAGGGCTAAAAGTGGAGTCAGCGATGAAGTCAGGTGGGCGACACTTGCGCGTCGCGCATCATTCCAGTCTGCGGGTGGCAGTTGATGTACTCGAACAGTTGCTGGCTACCGTCCGCTACCGAGACCTCGTGATACAGCCGCAGCTTCGAAAGGCCTCCGATCACTCGGAAAAAAGTGGTGAAAATACGTAAGTGAGTGGGATGGGATTCTGCCCAGCGCTCCAGTTTGTCGAGCGATCGCCAGTGACCGATGTCATAGGCGATGTCGAGGAGATTGCCATCAAGGTCGATATTGCGTACGAAGCGGTTGCTATAGCAGCCCAGCGCCTGCCCCTCGTCACGCAGGAAGTTCATGCCGTCTTGCAGTGGCGGCAGCATCTCGTTGAAATAGAGCGCGCGCTCTTCCTCGCCGGCCTCGACCCAGTCTTGCCCAGAGCGGATCAGCGTCAGGTTGTCGTGGCCGCGTACCACGACCCTACCGCCTTTGGCGGGATCGCCTGAAATGACTTGCAGTTCGCTGGTCGGCTGCATCCAGTCGGTCTGTGAGATAGCAAAGCGGTCGCGCGCCGAGCCCCAGTAGCCGTGCTCCTCAATCTCGCCGCTGATGCCGTCCATGACCGCGCCGACACCTGGCAAATCGTCCTTGAATGCATACAGCGTCTCGAACTGCTCGGCACGTGGTGCGATGACCTCGCGGAAATACCCCAGCCCCTCGTTCAGGCGTGCCTCGTCGCCCCACCAGTCGGCTACAGGTGCTGAAAGTAACCAGCGGTGATAGGCGGCGGGATCACGCCAGTAGCCCACGGCGATGAAGTTTCCATAACCCTGATTGTCGAGGTGGTAGGTCAGGTCATGATTCCCAGGGCCATCGGCGAGGGCAAAGCTGGCGTCTATGTAGCGCATGGCCTGCAGGGCGGCGGCGCGTTGTTCGTCGCGAAATTGCACCCCGAGGTAGGCCATCACAACTTGCTTCACGTTTTCGTCAGCTCGCCCCACAAACATCGGGAAAGGTGGCTTGTAATCGTCGTGAACACGACGGGACAAAGTCCGGGGACATTTGAGATGTTTATCGATTGCAGATTCCATGGGGGGCTCCTTTATTTCCGTCTCAAACGGACGGTTCGCTGTTCTACATTCCAGTGGCTGTTGTTGTTTTGCGGTGGGTATTACTCCATCGGCGTTGCAGCACCAAGGTCCCGAGCTGCACCAGGTAAGTGGCAAACTCTTCGGGTGCCATGTCCCATCGCTGTAAAAACCAGGATGAATCGGACAGCCGCTGCTGTTCTCGTAGTTGCATGACCCACCTCGTCATTCGTGTTTGTAGGGACTACGGCATGGAGTGAAAATTATCGAGGGGAGATGGAATGCGCTTGGCTCGAATGGACAACCGTTTGGTTAAAAAGGACAGGTGTAAATGGCCGGCATATCTATGCCCAGCAATGGTGCGGGGCTCGTGAAATAAGGGGCGATTCGCCCCGAGAAGTTGCAAGGAGACTGTCTAGGAAGATCTACCCACTCATACGCCAGCCAAGTATTTCGGTTGCCATCGTGTAGTGCGTCTGGCAGCTGGAATAAGGCCCTGGGGTGGCCTGCTAATTGCTTGGCTCGCAAAAACGTTACCCCGCTTTTTTGTTGAATCGCTGCCGATAGGTGAATGCAATGAGCCAGACATGTCACTATTCGACCCTTGCCGTAACGGCACCACTCCGCTTCGATTACTGGAAAGATGTGGTCTGTCATCACTGCCTGGACGCCGACAGCAAACTGCTGGCGCAGAGCGATTTCGATGGGGTGTTGGAGGTGCATAGCATGGGGGCATTGGACATTTGCACGTTGTCCGCACCCTTGCACTATTGGGAGCGGTCCGCCCAGCACCTACGCAGTGATCCTAATGACGATTTGTGGTTGGGCTTTACCAGGAGCGGTTATGGCGAACTGGAACAGGCTGACCGACGGACGAAGCTCACCGCGGACGATCTGTTTCTTTATGACGCATCCCAGCCGTTCAGATTCAGCTTTGGTGGTACCGACAACCACCTTGTGCGCATTCCGCGACAGTTGGTGAGTCAGCGATTGCCCGGCATAGCCGATTGCACAGCTTTGGTACTGGATGATCGTCGCCCTGGAGTGATTCCGTTACGCGAGATGTTACGTCAAGCCGCAGGTATGCCTTCAGGGTTCCCTAGCACGGGGGCATCCAGTCGTTATTCCAGTACGTTGATCGACCTTCTAGTGGTCAGCCTGGAACTCCAGGATTTAAAGCAGACTCATGATGAGCTGGACCTGTATGGCCGAATAATGAATTACATCCACCAACACATGACTGAGGTGGACTTGTCGCTCGAACGCATTGCTCAAGCTCACCATGTCTCCACGCGCACTGTGACGCGCGCTTTTGCTCGTCATCAGAAATCGCCGGTCGCGGAAATTTGGAAGGCGCGATTGCTCGCGAGCCGCGACGCTATTGAGCGCGGTCAAGTTCGCAGTATTTCTCAGGCGGCGCTGGATTTCGGCTTCTCCGACTTCTCTCATTTCAGCCACGCTTTTCGCAAGGCATTTGGCATTGCACCTCACACTCTCATGCGGCGAGAGTAACATCGGGTAGCCTTATCGTTTCTGAAATGACAGACAGTTGAAAGTGATCATTTACCGAAGCGTAGTACCAGCGCTGATAACAGCTTCGCATGCGCTGCTGCATGACAAACCAAGTGAAAACATTTCAACCTCGCTCGTGATTGACATTGGACACTCTTGGGAAACTGAATTAACGAGTATCTTGAGCCCCGCCTGCTGATCGAAGGCGGTACTCTATGCGAGCTTCCGCACTAGTGGCGCATGTGACTTGACAGCAAGTTGTTCACTTCTTCACGGCCAGGCGCGTAAGACCCTGCATGTGAGCAAGACACCGACGCACAAGCCGCGGAGAACTCCAATCGTGCACGCGGCTCTTGAAAGCCTAGAAGTGTCGAGGCGAGCCAGCCGGCCATACTCGAATCGCCGGCACCCACCGTATCAGCGACTTCAACGGCGATCGCGGGCTGTTCAAACTTTAGATCGGCGTCATACAACACCATGCCTTTCGCTCCACGGGTGAAAAGAATCTGGGCACGAGTATTCATTGTTCGCAATTCTCGAAGGGCCTGTTCTTCGTTCAATCCAGGGTATATCTGGCGAAGATCCTCATCCGAGAGCTTGATGATGTCTGCAAGCTCCACCATGGACGGGAAAGTCAGCTCGCGGTAGCGGGTGTCCATCAGGTTGCGCCAGTTCGGGTCATAGCTAATCAGCTTGCCTTCTTCCTTGGCCCTCCTGGCCACCTCAACAAGCCTGTCCCCCAATGGCTGACGGGCAAGGCTGATACAGCTGAAGTGACAGAGTCGAGCGGCATCCAACCAACCTGCCGGAAGTTGGTCGACATCAAAAAGAAGATCGGCCTCGCCCGCAAAGAAATACCGGGGAGGGTGGCTGGATGGCACGATCGCTACCAGAGGGTCAGCGTCAACTCTCTGGAGGAATCTCATGTCCAGGCCGGCCGCTTTCGATTGTTGTGCGATCTCATCGCCCAATGAGTCGGTACTGATCGAGCCGGCGAATGCAGTGGGCACGCCGAGGCGGCTCATCGCGCGGGCCACGTTCCAGGGGGCGCCACCCGGATAGCCCTGCCACCGTCCGGGCGAGTGTTGAACCACGTCGGTCAGTGCTTCACCAAACACCACTACGCTCGGCAATTGCATATTCATTCTCTCTTGTATCGGGCTGGGGACACTCTCGTGTGTCACATCGATAGACTTGGTCTCACCGCACCTGCGTGATCGGTAGCGGTGGGTGAGCACTGTCTCGGTTGAAGAGCTTCACGGTAGTGATACGCCGGTAGTCGCTCGGGGTCTGATGCATTTCATGACGGAAGTGGCGATTGAAATTGGAGACGTTTTCGTATCCGACCTCAAAGCAGATTTCGGCGACCGAAAGCTGTGTCTGGACGAGTAGCCTACATGCACGCTGGATACGCAGCTTGCGCATCAGGTCCATGAATCCGTGGCCAGTGATTCGTTTGAAAAAGCGCGAAAAACCGGCCTCACTCATTCCAACCCGCTCTGCGATGACGGTTAGCCGGACGTCGGACGTGAGCTCATTGATCAGGTAGTCGAATGCCTGATTGATTCGCTCCGAGCTGCGTTCGTTCAGTGAAGGCGAGTAGCAGGCGCTGGCCAATATCCGAATTTCGCGCTTTGGCGCTCTTGCGAGGGTACCTATCAGTTGCAGGAACATGACCAGGCGCTGAAGCCCCGTCGCCTCGCCGATTGCCTCAAGCAGCAAAGCCGCTTCGATGGCTGTCCTCCCAGTAAATTCGATACCGCGTCGTGCCATCTCAAACAGCGTTTTCAGCTCCGATAGCTCAGGCAATGAACCTCGGAGGTCGAGCAGGGCGGCGCCATCAAACTGCAGCACCACGTCGCGGCCTGCGAGCTGTTCTCCCGGCGCGATATCTCCCATCCAGTCATGGGGAAGACCTGGGCCGATCAGTGCGACATGACCTTCGGTGAAGGGTCCGATGTAATCGCCAGCCAAAAGCTTGCCGCTTCCTTTTCGAATCAGGTGGATTTCATATTCCGGATGGTGGTTCCAGCGGGCGAGGGCGTATGGATAGTCGTGCTCGTACCATCGGAAGCTCTGATCGGGTTCGGGAAGAATGACTTCAAGGTCGGCGGGTCGGTGCTCGAATAAAGCAGCGCGGTTATCAGGCATCTCGTGCCCCTTTTTATAGTTATGCGGTGGATCGAATGCGCCAACCATACGCCGAATTCGTCCAGGACTGCTAGCCCAGCTATTGCAGCTTGTTGATACTTTTTTAACCCTCGTGGCTGTCGGTTATCGCGATCAAAAAAGTATCGATCCGGCGTCCGCGATTCGTTTGAGGGCGGGGCGCGCAGGTGATCTAATCAATTCGCCCACCACTGCAATGCGGTCGTGTTTTGCTCACAAGTGGTGAACAACAACAATAATAGCTCCGGTCATCTGGCTTGGAGTGGAGAGCCCCATGAAGATTACGAATGCGCTAATTCTTTCTACTGGTCTGTCATTCGCCCTTGCCAGCCATGCCGCTGAGACGCTGACCATCGCGACGGTCAACAACGGCGACATGATCCGAATGCAACGGCTATCCAAGATCTTCGAGCAGCAGCATCCCGACATCAAACTGAACTGGGTCGTGCTCGAAGAGAACGTTCTGCGTCAGCGCCTGACCACTGACATTGCCACTCAAGGTGGCCAGTTCGACGTGTTGACCATTGGTACCTACGAGACCCCGATGTGGGGTGCCAAGAACTGGCTAGAGCCGATGAAGGACCTCCCGGCCGGCTACGAAGTCGACGATATCTTTCCTGCCGTGCGTCAGGGCCTTTCCGTTAACGATACGCTCTACGCATTGCCGTTCTACGGCGAAAGCACCATCACCTACTACCGCACCGATCTGTTCAAGGGTGCAGGATTGACGATGCCGGAACAGCCGACCTGGTCGCAACTGGGCGAGTTTGCTGCCAAGCTCAATGATCCTTCGAAGGATCAATATGGCATGTGCTTGCGTGGCAAAGCTGGCTGGGGCGAAAACATGGCCTTGCTTACGACGATGGCCAACGCCTTCGGGGCGCGTTGGTTCGATGAGAAATGGCAGCCTGAATTCAGTGGTCCTGAGTGGAAGGCAGCAGCGACGTTTTATATTGATACTCTGAAGAAATACGGGCCTCCGGGAGTATCCAGTAACGGGTTCAACGAAACACTGGCCCTTTTCAACAGTGGAAAATGCGCGATTTGGGTTGATGCAAGCGTGGCTGGATCTTTCACCACCGATAAGGAGCAAAGCCGGGTAGTAGACAGCGTAGGTTTCGCTCCTGCGCCTATTGAGGTTACCGACAAGGGGTCCTCGTGGTTATATGCCTGGTCATTGGCAATTCCCGCCACCTCCAAGCACAAAGAGGCTGCCAAATCGTTCGTCACCTGGGCCACCTCCAAAGAGTACATCCAACTCGTGACCGACAAGGATGGCATCACGAACGTGCCACCCGGTACACGCATCTCGACCTACAGCGACGCTTACCTCAAGGCCGCGCCGTTTGCTCAGGTAACGTTGCAAATGATGAAGCACGCTGACCCCTCGCAGCCTTCAGCCAAACCTGTTCCCTACGTAGGCATTCAGTACGTGGTGATCCCCGAGTTTCAATCGATCGGTACATCTGTAGGCAAGCTTTTCTCCGCAGCATTGACAGGACAAATGTCGGTTGAGCAAGCGCTGGCTTCTGCCCAGTCCACAACCGAGCGCGAGATGAAGCGTGCGGGCTATCCCAAAAAATAAATAGCCCCTTACCTCCGCCGGCTTAGCGCCGGCGGTCACAGCCGCACAGGTAAATAATCATGAACACTTCCATTATTCGAGCCCAGCTTGCGGCCTCGGCGCCATCACGCGCACGCCGTTTGATCAATCCAGGATGGTTTCTGGTGTCGCCATCGGTTGCACTTTTATTGCTCTGGATGATCGTGCCGCTGGCCATGACCGTTTATTTTTCGGTGATTCGGTACAACCTGCTCAATCCAGGGGAAAACGAGTTCGTTGGCCTGGAAAACTTTGCCTATTTCGTGACAGATTCGGGTTTTCTTCCCGGAGCGCTTAACACGTTGATATTGGTGGGCAGCGTGCTGATGATCAGCGTAATTTTTGGTGTCTTGATTGCAGCCTTGCTTGAGGCGAGCGAGTTCTTTGGACGCGGCATAGTCAGGGTGCTGCTCATTTCGCCGTTTTTTATCATGCCGACCGTGGGTTCGCTGATCTTCAAGAACCTGATCTTCCACCCTGTCTCCGGGATCCTCGCGACGGTATGGAAATTCTTCGGGGCACAACCCGTCGATTGGCTGGCTCATTACCCACTTTTCTCGATCATTGTCATCGTTTCCTGGCAGTGGTTGCCTTTTGCGATCTTGTTGCTGATGACCGCTATGCAGTCGCTCGATCAAGAGCAGAAGGAGGCCGCTCGCTTGGATGGGGCGGGTGCCCTGGCCATCTTCTGGCACTTGACCCTGCCACATTTGGCCAGGCCCATTGCCGTGGTGGTGATGATCGAGACGATTTTCCTGTTGTCGGTTTTTGCAGAAATCTTCACCACGACAAATGGCGGACCTGGGTTCGCTTCGACCAACCTCGCCTATCTGATTTACAACCAGGCACTGGTGCAGTTCGATGTGGGCATGGCCTCGGCCGGTGGCCTGATTGCGGTGGTGATCGCCAACATCGCGGCGATTGTGCTGGTGCGCATGATTGGCAGGAACCTGACCGACAAATCCTGAGGACAACGCCATGATGACGCTCAAACAATCCCGGTCCCTGCAAAGCGTACTGCTCGGCACCTTGGCCTGGGTCACCGCTTTGCTGTTGTTCTTTCCGATCTTCTGGATGGTGCTTACCAGTTTCAAGACAGAGATCGACGCCTTCGCTACGCCGCCACAGTTCATCTTCATGCCTACGCTGGAGAATTACTTGCACATCCAGGAGCGCAGTGACTACTTCCACTTCGCGTGGAACTCGGTGCTGATTTCCTTCTCTGCTACAGCGTTGTGCATGCTGATCGCGGTGCCGGCGGCCTACTCGATGGCGTTCTATGAGACCAAGCGCACCAAGCAGACGCTGCTTTGGATGCTATCGACCAAGATGCTTCCTCCAGTTGGGGTGCTCATGCCTATTTACCTTCTGGCGAAGGGGGCGGGGTTGCTGGATACCCGGATCGCGCTGATCGTGATCTACACCCTGATCAACCTGCCAATCGTGGTGTGGATGATTTACACGTACTTCAAAGACATCCCCCGCGAGATTCTGGAGGCGGCCAGACTGGACGGCGCGACCCTGGGGCAGGAGATGCTGCGCGTGCTGCTGCCCATTAGCAAGGGTGGGTTGGCCTCGACCATGCTGCTGTCGATGATCCTGTGCTGGAACGAGGCCTTCTGGTCGCTCAACCTGACGAGCTCCAGCGCCGCGCCTCTGACCGCGCTGATCGCTTCCTACTCGAGCCCCGAGGGGTTGTTCTGGGCGAAGCTTTCCGCGGTTTCCACGTTGGCTTGCGCACCTATCTTGATCTTCGGCTGGATCAGCCAGAAGCAACTGGTTCGTGGGCTGTCCTTCGGTGCCGTCAAATGATGACGTCGAGCATCCACTGAATTCGCGAAGGCTCAAATTTCATACAGGACTTTACGCATGGCCACTTTGAAAATAGAAAATCTCAAGAAGGGTTTCGAGGGACTGTCCATCATCAAGGGCATCGATCTCGAGGTTAAGGACAAGGAATTTGTGGTGTTCGTAGGGCCTTCGGGGTGTGGAAAGTCGACCCTGTTGCGCCTGATTGCAGGTTTGGAAGACGTCACGAGCGGTACGATCGAGCTCGACGGCCGAGACATCACTGAGGTGACTCCTGCCAAGCGAGACCTGGCCATGGTATTCCAGACCTATGCTCTATATCCGCACATGACGGTACGCAAGAATTTGTCATTTGCCTTGGATCTGGCCGGTGAGAAGAAGCCGGATGTGGAAAGGAAGGTCGCTGAGGCCGCAAGGATTCTCGAACTTGGTTCTCTACTCGACCGCAAGCCTAAGCAGTTGTCAGGTGGTCAGCGCCAACGAGTCGCCATTGGACGTGCGATTGTCCGAAATCCGAAGATTTTCCTTTTCGACGAGCCTCTGTCGAACCTTGATGCTGCCCTTCGTGTACAGACGCGCCTTGAGCTGTCCCGACTGCATAAGGAACTGCAGGCAACCATGATCTACGTGACCCATGACCAGGTCGAGGCCATGACGCTCGCCACCAAGGTGGTTGTGCTTAACGCAGGACGGATCGAGCAGATTGGCTCGCCGCTCGAGCTCTACCATCATCCTGCCAACCTATTCGTTGCCGGCTTCCTTGGGACACCAAAAATGGGATTCTTGCAGGCGACTGTGCATGCCGTGCATGCATCGGGGGTTGAGGTTGGATTCGCCTCTGGAACCACTTTGCTCATTCCACGCGACAGCAGTGCATTGTCGGTCGGGCAAACCGTGACGATCGGGATACGGCCGGAGCATTTAACCCTGGGCGCTGAAGGCCATGTGCCGGTCACGACGGATGTCACCGAGCGCCTGGGCAGCGATACTTTCTGCCACGTAAATGTCGATTCAGGAGAAAGCCTGACGGTACGTGTCCAGGGGGATTGCGAAGTGCCGTACGCCGCCCGGCGCTATCTCACCCTCGATGTCGCTCATTGCCATCTATTTGATGAGAGCGGTCTTTCGGTAAGCCCTGCGGCATCACGCGCAGCCTGACTTCCATCAGGCGCGTTCTTTCGATGAAGCGCGCCACGAACCACAAAGGTAGATTCAATGAAACGTCTCGAAGGTAAAAGCGCTTTGATCACTGGTTCCGCGCGCGGTATTGGCCGCTCGTTTGCCCTGGCCTATATCGGTGAAGGCGCTACGGTCGCTATCGCCGACATCAATCTGGAAAGAGCTCAAGCGACAGCCTCCGAGCTTGGGCCGCAAGCTTACGCGGTGGAGATGGACGTTACCCGCCAGGCGTCCATAGATGCAGCAATCGCCGAGGTTGTTGCCCACGCAGGAAAGCTGGACATCCTTGTGAACAACGCGGCGTTGTTCGATCTTGCACCGATCACCGAGATCACTCGAGAAAGCTACGACAAGCTTTTTGCAATCAATGTCAGCGGGACGCTGTTCACGCTTCAGGCAGCAGCGAAGCAGATGATCATTCAGGGGCATGGCGGGAAGATCATCAACATGGCCAGCCAGGCGGGTCGCCGCGGTGAGGCGCTGGTAGGCGTCTATTGCGCCACTAAGGCGGCCGTCATCAGCCTTACGCAGTCTGCTGGCCTCAACCTCATCAAGCACAATATCAATGTCAATGCGATCGCCCCGGGGGTTGTCGATGGCGAACACTGGGACGGTGTCGACGCGCTCTTCGCCAAACACGAGAACCGACCACTAGGTGAGAAGAAGCGGCTGGTCGGCCTTGAAGTTCCGTATGGGAGAATGGGTACGGCAGAGGATCTGGTAGGAATGGCTATTTTCCTGGCGGGCTCGGAGAGCGATTACGTCGTCGCACAAACGTACAACGTCGATGGCGGGAACTGGATGAGCTGAGTCAGAAGGAGGGGCGGGCGACAGGAGAGCAGCACATTTTCCGATCAACCGGCGGTTCGACTGATCATACTGCCCGACTCATGATAGCCGGGCAGTGTGAATCACCCACCGATAGATGCCATGTGTCATGTGCGCAATGGCGCCTTCGCAACGAGGTATCTGGCCCAGATGAAACCATCCTCGATTGTTTGCGTACTGATATGGCGTAGCGACTGGCCGGACGCAGGGCGTTCATCTGACTGGCCGTGGTATTCAAATATGCTGGGTACCCCGCTCAAGCCATCTATTCCAGGGTAAATCAAAAGGCTGATCTCATCGATCAGGCCGGCCTTCAAAAAAGTCCCGTTGGTCACGCCGCCGCCTTCGAGTAGCAGGGTCTTCAGTCCAAACTGAGTGCCTAGCATCGCTAACGCTTGCTCAAGGTTTATACAATTAGGGCCTGCGAAGAGGTAGGAAACGCCCTGATTTCGCAACGCCTGCAAATAGTCATCCGATACCGAGTCTCCGAGAATGGAGATAATCCGATGCCCGCCATCGATGGTATTCGTCTGGTAGTGCAGCTTCCCGGAGGGGTCAATCACGATTGCAACCGGGGCCCCTGGTTCATGCGCAATGGAGTGGCGCCGCGTGCCACCGCTGTGTTCCACAACTAGCGGTGGTTTTGAAGAGATGCCATCGAATGCTTCCATGGTCGTTCGACCTATGATGAAACCGTCGCCGCGCAAGCGGTCGGCAATGAACTCGTAGTGGTTGCAAATGGTTTGCTCGCTGCCCCCGTTCGGGAGAGGTGTCCATCGAGAAGACACGAGGCGGCCGTCCAGTGAGCTGATCATGTGGCATATGATTCGAGGGGGCATGAGTTGTAAATCCCATCAGAATTGATATGCGGTCTGCTATCAGGATAGGTTAATGACAGCGTGACCGTAGTTATTGTTGTCGTGTTACCGGGGTGTTTCTGATGACCGATGGAGACATGCTTTGTCCGCAAGGAACTTGCAGTTGATCAAGGTCATCAGGTTTGCGGCTTGAGGCTACATAGAACGTTTCAATATCCCGTCATCTCTTGCGCAATACATACACTCGCCACATGGCGTAGTACGGTATGAAGTCCAATGACTTTTGGATGCAGAAACCGGCCTGCTCAAACTCTGCCTCTACGGTAGCAGCAGGTAATACGAACCTGTTTTGATAACCGTCCTGTTCACCTTTGTTGCGACGGCGCACTTCGGCGCGTTTGCGTTTCCAAGCCTTGAAGTTGCCGTCCACCCATAGCGAGATAATCACGCTGTCGCGGGTGACACGGTGAAATTCACGCAATATCGCCATCCTGTGCTGGGCGTCTCCGATGTGATGCAGCAAGCGCATGCAGAATATGCTGTCGACCGAATTGTCCGGCAGATCGATATCAAAGGCAGACGTTTGCAACGGGCGTACCCGCTTCACCACATCGGCAGGCTGAGCGACAGTTGCGACTTTCAACATGGACGCTGAGTTGTCGGCACCGATGATCACCCGACTGGATTTCTGCGCCAGCAAGGGCCAAAAACGCCCGGCTCCACAAGGCAAGTCCAGGACCAGCCCAGGCTCACCCGCTAAGGTCAACGCCAACCTGGCCAGTTGTTCATCGCGTCTGTGGGATAACCGCCGAGCCAGATTATCCTGATGCTTGAGCAAATAATTCCGTGCGTGCTCATCGTCGTACTTTTCGGAAAATTCAAGCTTGATCGGAGATGGCATCAATGGGACTCCACTTGTTGAGAAAAATCTTTCACGGGACTGGAGCAGTAGATCCTTGTTCCGACATGGGGCAGTCAAGGCTTTGGAGGCACAGCCCGAGGGGCCGTGGCGTGATTTTACGACAGGGACAATGGAGCACTAGCGGCATGGATTGCATATAACCATGAGCTGGATTGATGGGTGGCCGCCCGGAGCACCACGGCAAGGCAGGAGAATTGATAAATCTCATTCATGGCTTCAATCGCTGCGCGGTATTTCAGTTTTATCGTCAGCTGATACCTTGGCAGGCATCAATTTTGGGGTGTCGGCTTAAAAGCAGGGCGGCTCGTAACGTAGACAGTGAAGCAAGCAAAGAGACCTGACGGATGAAAAGAAAGGTTTGGCAGTTGGGGTTTGGCACTCTGCTTCTGACCTTCGGGTTGTCCCCGGATGGAACAGGCCCGACATTGGCCTGGGCCGAACCGAATGCCGTGACGTTTCCACCGCTCGATCAATTGGAGCATTACACGACTGTACGACGCGGCGTGACCAGGGAGCACATGCTCACCAGCCAGGCCGCGCTTGATGCTCTTCAAACGGGTCAACCTGTCCCTGCGGGGTCACATGTCGTCTTGGTGGATTACCAGAGTGATGTTCTCGAGCGGTATCTGGTTGCGCAAAAAACGGGCGCCGGAATTGACGACTGGGCGTACCAATGGTTCTGGCCGGATCAAACGGTGAAGGTCGACGAGAAAGTGGGCCAATGCTATGCCTGCCATCAGCGGTCGCGCAGGGAACAGAGTTACATGTTCACCTTGGACGAGGCGCTGAATTTCAAAGTTTCTGCTGGACACGAAAAACTTCAGTCGAGCACTTCCCCTTGAAAATGGCCCTTATCAAACGCTTCGCGCTTCCGCTCGTGATGACCACGCTGCTGTTGTGTTCGCTCGCCTATTGGTGGCTCGATAATCTGGCACACGAGGTCTTTGGTGCTGTCCTGTTTTCACTGATCGGCTGGCACGTCGTCGGGAACCGAAAAGGGCTTATACGAATGTTTAAGGCCCCTTATGACCTAGGTGGCGTCGTCTCTCTTGTATGGCACTTATTATTAATCGTTGCTGTCGTTACGTTGCTGGTGACAAGTGCTCTGATTTCAAAATCGGTGATTACTCTTTTTACTTTCCGAGAAAACTTTTACATACGTGATGTTCATTGGTTCGTAGCTTACTGGGTGGTCATCTTGGTAGGCAGTCATGTGGGCGTGCACTGGGCGCGAGTCATGGCCATATTAGGTTCGGCTTTGAAATTGAATTATCAAAGCACGCCAAGAACAATGGCACTTCGTATTGCAGCAGTTTTGATGGCGGAGTACGGAATCTGGAGTTTCTCGGTACTGGGCGCGTGGACTAAATTAACGTTCAATCCCAGCTTGGACTTCTGGGATTTCACGGTCGCGGTTGCCCCGTTTTTCGAGCATTGGGTTGCGGTACTCTGCCTCGTCGCGATCACCTCTCATTATGTGATGGTGGTTGCGCGAGCGGTCGTGCGGCGCACCGCGTTAACGATTGAAGCCGATTCTCCAGCGAATAAAAAGTTATCCGTTGACCCTCAACTCACCAGTTTGAGAGAACGTTAACCACGGTGACCGACACGCGAGCATCCTGGTTTTTAACATTTCCGAAGGTGATCAATCCAATGCAGGTCACCGCAGGCGGTGCCCATCGGACCCAAGCAGAGCCATTATGAAAATACGTATCGATCACGCAGACGGTCCGGTTACGGCAACGCTCGACAACAACGATGTCTCCAAGGATTTCGTTAAGCAGCTTCCGATGAAGCTGACACTGGAAGACTACGCCTCGACCGAAAAAATCAGCGACCTGCCCAAGCCATTGTCGACACAGGGCGCTCCAGCAGGCTTTACCCCTTCGGCGGGGGACCTCGCTTTTTATGCGCCGTGGGGAAATCTCGCGATTTTTCTTAAGGGCTTCAAGTATTCGAGTGGCCTTATCAAACTTGGCAGGATTGATTCCGGTCTGGAAATACTCGCGCGACCCGGGCCTCTAAAAGTGACGATCACTCTGGTGCGTGATTGATCCATCCCCAAAACATCAAATCCACGCTGATAAAGCTGCCTTTGGTGTCTGAGTGGCGGTTCGGTCCTGTGTTCACACGTTTCACACTAACGGCAGAGAACTAATGCAGCTGACCCGTGCCAACTTTGGCGATTTTATCTACTTTCTAGCCGTCGCCCGCCATTTAAGCTTCAGCCGCGCGGGCGTTGAAGTAGGGATCAGCGCATCTGCGCTAAGCCATGCGATCAAAGGGCTGGAGGCGAGACTGGGTGTACGTTTGCTCAATCGCACGACTCGAAGCGTCACGCTGACGGCAGCCGGTCAGGAACTGCTGGCGTTGATAAGCGAACCGGTCGACAAAATTGATCAGGCCATTGAGTTGTTGAATAAGTTTCGTGACGAGCCCACGGGTCGCATACGCCTGAATGTTTTCAGTGACGCGGCGCTCCTTTTGTTGGCCCCCGTGTTATCGACATTTGCCCATCGTTATCCCGATATCGAAGTCGAAGTCTCAACGACCAACAGCATGGTGGATATCGTAGAAGGAGGCTTTGACGCCGGGATCAGGTATGGCGCTACAGTACCTGAAGGCATGATTGCCCAAAGCCTTTCGCCCCCTGTTCGATGGGTCGTGGTCGGAGCCCCCGATTACCTCGAAAGATGTGGCACGCCGCTGCATCCAGAGGATCTGAAGCAGCACAGTTGTTTAAGGTTCCGGCTAGGCAACGGTCGGATGTACAACTGGGAGTTCGAGAAGGAGGGGGAAAAATTAGAGATTCCAGTGTCTGGAAGTGTCGTGCTGGATGAAACGCGGATGATGCTCGCCATGGTCACCCGAGGAGCGGGGCTGACCTACTGTGCCGAACCCATTGTTGCGCCGCTGGTCGCGGAAGGGATTTTACAAATGGCTTTAGAGGATTGGGTCAGTGAAGGTCCAGGTTTCCATATCTATTACTCAAGCTACCGGCAAGTGCCCATTGCTCTACGTTTGCTGATTGAGTTGATCAAAGAGCTGCGCCCGCTTGGATAGTTGGCGGTGGCCAGTAGTTTTGACTGATTCGATTTGGGGAGAGAAGTCTGATATGTCCAGCTTGAACGCATTGCTTGACGTCATCGAATGCGAACAAATCGAGGCCCGGGAGTCTGTACTCGCCACTGTTGTGAAAGTCGAGGGTTCAGCTTATCGCCGTCCGGGTGCGCGCATGCTCGTGTCGCAATATGGGCGTCCCGAGGGCACTATCAGTGGCGGCTGTCTGGAGGGTGACGTAGTACGAAAAGCCTGGTGGTTGAGTGAGACGGGCCCGGTGATTCGTAGCTACAGCACTGCCGAGGCTACAGACGAAGAGGGTGGTGAAGACGCGCTCGGTTTCGGGCTGGGCTGCAACGGTAAAGTGTATGTCTTGTTTGAGCGAATACCAGCACAAAAGCAATGTGCTCTGCTTGATGCGTTGCGCAATGTCAGGAACAAGCAAATACCCGTGGCAATCGCCACAGTGATAGCGTGCTCGCGCAACAGCCGAGCAGATGTCGGAAACCGCGTGTTCCTGGAACCTGGTGCTGCGCCCCTCGGAGGCCTCCACCATCCTGGACTGAATGAGCGAATTGCCGCGGATCTGCGTCTCACCCTCGATCGGCAAAAGTCTTCGCTTCAGCACTACGCCGAGGGTCCTACAGAGATAGAAGTGTTTCTTGAGTACATCGCTCCCGCACCGAGAGTGATAATTTTTGGTGCCGGTCATGATGCGCAACCGCTGGTGCGTATGGCGAAAATCCTCGGCTGGCATGTCACAGTTATTGATAGCCGTTCCCATTTCGCCCGCCCGGAACGTTTTCCCGAGGCGGATTCGGTATTGAACGCCCATATCGGCGAATCTTTCGAGTTTCTGGAGTTAGTGGAGGGAGCATTTGTCGCGGTGATGTCCCATAGCATCAGCCAGGATGCTCATTGGTTGAAAGGCTCATTGCAAGGAAACCCCCGTTACATCGGTCAGCTTGGACCGCGTGCCCGGACCGAGCGTTTGCTTGATGAAATAATCAGACAGACAGATCAACTGCCTGCGCGTGACCGATTGCACTACCCCATGGGTTTGGACATAGGTGGAGACACACCAGAAAGCGTAGCGATGGCGGTGCTTGGGGAGATGCAAGCGGTCATGCACGGGCGAGCGGGGGCGAGTTTGAAGTTGCGGGCTTCAACGATTCACGAAAACGATCGGCTTGAATCGAGTTGTTCTCGGAGCACTTTTGCGTCTGAACAGCAGAGGTCTGGAGTTGACGGTCCTGCTGGTGTTGGGTTCGCATAAGTGTAACAAAGCACTTGAGTCAGACCTGACCCAAACTCACTAATTGCCATGCAATGATGTGCTGATTACTCGATATAGAGCATTGTCGAAATGCCGCAAAACATTGAAAACATTTTATTGCTGAATATCCCTCATTGGTGATTTCAGTAAAGGTGGGCTAATCCCCAGGCATCTCGATTGTTAGCATGGCCACATAACAATCCAATGCGCAGCGCATTGGCTCATCGGGTTATTAACCCGGCCAATAAGCTTGATCTCGCACCGCGCCTCTTGCGCGTACTTGCCGAACTCTTTCTTCCATTGCCACCAGCAGCTGTTTCAGCCTGTGCTGCGGCAGTTTGCAAACTCCTGCGCGCATTTTTTCAGCGCTGTGTTCGAGGACATTATGCCATTCAAGCCTATCTTTCCTGCTTTGGTAACCGCCATTGCTTTTGCCACGATGCTCAGTGGATGCAACAAGAAGCAAACTGCCGCTACCCCGGCGCAAGCACCTCAAGTCAGCGTGGTGACTCTGAAACCCCAGGCTGTGACTCTGTTTAACGACCTGCCTGGGCGTACCAGTGCCTATCGCCTCGCCGAGGTTCGGCCGCAGGTGGATGGCATCGTCTTGAAACGCTTGTTCAAGGAAGGTGCAGATATCAAGGCTGGTCAGCAGCTTTATCAGATCGATCCGTCGACTTACGAGGTGGCGCTCGCCAGCGCGCAGGCCAGTCTGGAGCAATCTCGATCGCTCAGCACTCGGTATCGGCAACTGATTGACGAGCAAGCGGTGAGCAGGCAGGAGTACGACACCGCCCGATCTCAGCAGATGCAGGCGGAGGCCCAAGTCAAGGGCGCCCAGATCAACCTGAGATACACCAAAATGTTTGCTCCCATCAGTGGACGGATCGGACGTTCCGCTGTGACCGAAGGTGCGCTCGTCTCCAATGGCCAGGCGGCTCCGCTTGCGATCATCCAACAGCTCGATCCCATCTATGTCGATGTCACTCAGCCGTATGGCGAGGTGCTTAAGCTACGTCGGGCTCTGGAAAGCGGGCAGTTGCAGAAATCCGCTGACAAGGCTGCGAAAGTCAGCCTGACACTTCAGGATGGTAGCCAATATCCCCTGCCGGGCTCTCTGGAATTTTCGGAAGTTTCGGTGGACGAAGCCACCGGCTCGGTCACCCTGCGCGCGGTCTTCCCCAACCCGGATCACTTGCTGCTTCCCGGGATTTTTGTACATGCACGGTTGCAGAAGGGAGTTGCCGAACAGGCCATTCTTGCACCGCAGATTGGCGTGACTCGGGATCTCAAAGGAACGCCGACCGCCATGGTCGTTACCTCAGATAACAAAGTCGAGCAACGTGAGCTCAAGGTGGGCCGCACCGTCGGTGCGAATGTACTGGTGGAAAGCGGTTTGAGCGCCGGGGACAAAATCATCGTCGAAGGGCTTCAGTTCATCAAGCCGGGCGTCACCGTAGTCGCTCAGGAAGCGATGACAGATGAGGCGAACAGAGCTCCTGTAGCGGTAAACACCAGCGCTAAGGCGGAGTAGACGATGTCGAAGTATTTTATTGATAGACCGATCTTCGCGTGGGTGCTTGCACTGATCATCATGCTCGTGGGGGCATTGTCGATCCTCAAGTTGCCGATCAATCAATACCCTGACATTGCACCACCCGCGGTCGCGATTCAGGTCTCTTACCCCGGTGCTTCCGCACAGACAGTGCAAGATACGGTCGTGCAAGTAATCGAGCAGCAGATGAACGGCATCGACAATCTGCGCTACATCTCTTCGGAGAGTAATGCTGATGGCAGCATGCGAATCATCGTGACCTTCAACCAGGGCACCAACCCGGATATTGCCCAGGTTCAAGTGCAGAACAAGCTGAATCTGGCCACGCCGCTGTTGCCGCGTGAAGTGCAGCAGCAAGGGCTTCGTGTCACAAAATTCCAACAAAACTTCATGATGTTCATTGGCCTGGTTTCAACCGATGGAAAACATACCAAGGAGGATCTATCCAACTACATCGTCTCAAATATCCAGGACCCGATTTCGAGGACTTCAGGCGTTGGTGACTTTCAGATCTGGGGTACGCAATACGCCATGCGAGTCTGGCTGGACCCGGCCAAACTGAACCAGTTCCAGTTGACGCCAGTCGACGTAACCGAGGCGATCGAGGCCCAGAACGTGCAGGTGGCTTCGGGCACGATTGGTGGACTTCCGGCGCGCAAGGGTACGGTGTTTACCGCAACTATCATCGGCAAGACGCGGCTGCAGACCTCCGAGCAATTCGGTGACATTTTGCTTAAGGTCAATAGCGACGGCTCCCAGGTGCGTCTGAGTGATGTGGCTGATATCAGTTTGGGCGGCGAAAACTACAGCATCAACGCCCAAGCCAATGGCAAGCCTGCCTCGGGTATCGCCATTCGCTTGGCCACCGGCGCCAATGCCCTTGATACCGCCAAGGCCATTCGCGCCACGGTGGACCGACTGAAACCATTCTTCCCGGCCGGGATTGAAGCTGTGTACCCGTATGACACGACGCCGGTCGTCACCGAATCCATCAGCGGGGTGATGCATACGCTGGGCGAGGCGGTGGTGCTGGTCTTTCTGGTCATGCTGCTGTTTTTGCAAAATCTGCGCGCCACCATCATTACGACTTTGACAGTGCCCGTTGTGTTGTTGGGTACGTTCGGTGTCCTCGCAGCGGCCGGCTTCTCCATCAATACCTTGACCATGTTCGGGATGATCCTGGCGATCGGATTACTCGTCGACGATGCGATTGTGGTGGTTGAAAACGTCGAGCGGGTGATGGCGGAGGAACACCTTTCACCCAGGGAAGCCACGCGCAAATCGATGGGACAGATTCAGGGTGCGCTGGTGGGGATTGCCTTGGTGCTCTCGGCGGTGCTGTTGCCCATGGCTTTTTTTGGTGGCTCCACTGGCGTGATCTATCGGCAGTTCTCGATCACTATCGTATCGGCGATGGCGCTTTCGGTATTTGTTGCCCTGGTATTCACGCCGGCGCTTTGCGCCACACTGCTCAAACCAATCGATCCGACGAAACATGGCCAGCCCAAGCGCGGTTTTTTTGGATGGTTCAACAGAAAGTTCGATGCCTGCATCAACGGGTATGAGCAGGGCGTAGGACAGATCATTCGGCATAAGATGCCGGGCTTTATGGTTTACCTGGTAATCGTCGCCGGCACGATCTGGATGTTCGCCCGGATACCGACCTCGTTCCTGCCTGATGAGGATCAGGGTTTGATCTTTACGCAGGTGCAGACACCGGCCAACAGCTCGGCTGAGACCACGCAAAAAGTGCTTGATCGCATGACTCAATACCTACTGGACAAAGAGCACGGAGAGGGTAAGGCCGTTGCTACAGTCTTCACTGTTAACGGCTTCAACTTTGCCGGACGCGGGCAGAACTCAGGGATCGCATTCGTCAATTTGAAGCCATGGGATGAACGAGACAGTGACAATACTGTGTTCAAGATTGCCCAGCGTGCCCAGCAAGAGTTCCTGAAGTACCGTGACGCCCTGGTATATGCAGTGGTTCCGCCATCGGTTCTGGAGTTGGGTAACGCCACCGGCTTCGATTTCTACTTGCAGGACCAAGACAGCGTAGGTCATCAAAAACTCATGGAAGCGCGCAGCAAGTTTCTTGAGTTGGCAGCCCAGAGCCCGGTCCTTGCCGGCGTTCGCCCCAACGGATTGGCCGACGAGCCACAGTACCATCTGACCATCGACGACGAGCGCGCGCGAGCGATGGGCATTTCTCTGACCGATATTAACACCACGCTGTCAGTGGCATACGGCAGCAGTTATGTGAACGACTTCGTTGATCGCGGCCGAGTCAAACGGGTTTACGTACAGGGCCAACCTGACTCGCGCAGCACCGCAGAGGATCTGAGCAAATGGTTCGTGCGTAACAATCAAGGTCAAATGGTCCCGTTCTCGGCATTTGCGAGTGCCGAGTGGGTCTTCGGCTCACCAAAACTGTCACGCTATAACGGCGTCCCTGCCGAGCAAATTCTCGGGACTCCCGCGCCGGGTTACAGCTCTGGCCAGGCGATGGCGGAAGTCGAGCGAATTGCAGCACAGCTGCCGCCCGGCGTAGGCATTTCGTTTAACGGGTTGTCCTATGAGGAGCGTCTTTCAGGTTCACAAGCGCCTGCTTTGTATGCATTGTCGATTCTCGTAGTGTTTCTTTGTCTGGCGGCACTCTATGAAAGCTGGTCGATACCGATTGCGGTCATCCTGGTCGTGCCTCTTGGGGTAATTGGCGCGCTGATGGCCACGGCATTGCGGGGACTTTCCAACGATGTGTTTTTCCAGGTGGGTCTGTTGGTGACAGTGGGGTTGGCGGCAAAGAATGCGATCCTGATCGTCGAGTTTGCCAAGGAGTTGAATGAAAAAGGTAAACCGTTGCTTGAAGCGACGATTGAGGCATGCCGTATGCGTCTGCGTCCGATCGTGATGACGTCCCTGGCCTTTATCCTCGGCGTACTGCCACTGACGATTTCCAGCGGAGCCGGCTCTGGCAGTCAACACGCCATCGGCACGGGGGTGATCGGCGGCATGATAACGGCCACCGTACTGGCGATTTTTTGGGTTCCGCTGTTTTTCGTTTCCGTTTCGACCTTGTTTAAAGGCAGCCGCAAGAAGCAGGACGAAACAGCTATGCGTGAGGAGGCAGGCCAATGACTCGCTCTCTAATCGGTCTCGCGATCAGCGCCGCTGTTCTGAGTGGTTGCTCGCTGATCCCTGAGTATCAGCGACCGCAGGCACCGGTTGCTGCGCAATATCCGCAGGGTCCTGCTTATCAGGCGACCTTCGCTGCCGACCAGGCCGCTGTGGAGCAGGGGTGGCGTGAGTTTTTCCACGATCCGGCACTGCAGCGATTGATCCAGACTGCCTTGATCAATAATCGCGACCTGAAGGTCGCGGCACTGAACATTGGTGCTTATCGAGCGCAATACCGGATCCAGAGAGCTGACTTGTTTCCGGCGATTGACGCCAACGCCAGCGGAGTACGGCAGCGACTGCCAAGCGCTCAGGCGCAGCCCGGTCAGGCCAGTATTTCCAGCCAATATGACGTCAATCTGGGAATGAGTTCATACGAACTGGATCTGTTTGGTCGCATCGCCAGTCTCAGTCAGCAGGCATTGGAAAATTATCTCTCCACCGCTCAGGCCCGACGCTCGACCCAGATCAGCATCGTTGCGAGCGTGGCCAATGCCTACCTCACCTGGCAAGCTGACCGTGAGTTGCTCAAGCTCACCGAGAATACGTTGGGCGCTTATGAGGAAAGCTTGCGTCTGACCACACGGAGCAATCAGGTGGGTGTGGCTTCGGCGCTTGATCTCGCACAGGCGAGTACATCGGTGCAAGGTGCGCGGGCGAGCCTGGCAACCTACCAGCGCCGAGTGGCAGAAGATGAGAATGCGTTGGTGCTTCTTCTCGGCACAGGACTGCCCGCTGATTTGCCCGAGCCCCAGCCCTTGAATGGCGATCTGCTCGCCAGCGTACCGGCCGGTCTGCCAAGTGATCTGCTCGCCCGTCGGCCCGACATCCTTGCCGCCGAGCATTCGCTCTTGGCCGCTAACGCTAACATCGGCGCGGCGCGGGCGGCGTTCTTCCCCAGCATCAGCCTTACGGCAAATGCTGGCACCTCGAGCGCAAATCTGGATGGGCTTTTCAAGAGCGGCTCAGGCAGTTGGACGTTTATCCCTAATATCAGTCTGCCGATTTTCAACGCAGGCGCGTTAAGCGCCAGCCTGGATTACGCGAAGATTCAGAAGGATATTGGCGTGGCCAACTACGAGAAAGCCATCCAGACGGCTTTCCAGGAAGTCTCCGACGGATTGACCGCACGCAAGACCTACGTCGATCAGTTGCAGGCACAGAATGACCTCGTCAACGCCAGTCAGGATTACTATCGGCTTGCCGAGCGTCGTTATCGAATCGGTGTGGACAGCAACCTGACCTTTTTGGACGCGCAGCGCTCGCTGTTCAGCAACCAACAAAGGCTGATCAACGATCGCCTTGCGCAGTTGCAGGCTGAAGTGAACCTGTACCGTGCACTGGGTGGCGGATGGAACGCGCGAGGCGCGCAAAAACTCTAAGAATGACGACTAAACAAAAACGCCCGGCGGTAGGCCGGGCGTTCTTGTTTTAGTGTTGACTGACACTACCATGATATTTACGTACTGATGGGTGGCGCCGCACGGTTATTTGCCGGGCGAATGATTACAAGCAGGGCACTTTGTCAGTTTGAGCCAAAGTGTTGCCTTTACTGTCGATCAATTCAATCTTTACTTCCCTGCCTGCACTGCTTTCCAGCAGCGTGTAATGTTCATTCGGTAAAAAATTATCATAGGAGAGGGTAGCGATACAGCGGTGTTGGCTTTCCTGATAGCTCTTGGTAACAATGCCGAGCTCCATCGTATGCGGGCCGGGCGATACTTTGAAATAAGTCAGGTTCTCTGCGCGTTGCGTATCCAGGCGCCGGGCCAGCATTTCATCACCGATCTGCTCTTGGAGATTGACAATGGATTCGCCATCCTTGAGCTTCGGAATTTCAGTCGCACAGCCAGCCAGGCCGGCGATTAAGATGATAGAGGCCGTAAGTTTTGCAATGTTCATAAGTGTCCTGAGTTCTCTGGGGGCGAGAATAGCTATAAGCTTGTTCTGAGCCGTTGAATAGATAAGTATTTAAGTAGGCTGTTTGAGTCTAATAGTGCATGGGCTTGGGAGCGTGCACTCATTAGTGTTATCTGCAGATAACGCAAGATTATCGAGGACGGCAAGGACTAAGATGCCTGTTCGATATCCAGAATGATTTTGTTGTCGGTATGAGGATATTCTACAGGCTATTTTTTAATTGATTAGCCGGTGAGCTATTGATGCAGTGCTGAGCTTTATTCACCAATGATGCGTCATCCACGACGCCGAAGGCCTGAAGCGCTCAGGTACCGCGCATTATCCAGGCGGCATTCATAACTGGATCACCCACTCCCTAAGCGCCTGTAAACAGCCTCAGTAGCCGTGATCGCGCTTGATCAGGCCTTGTAGCGGCTCGCCGACCTGATGACGTCTGATATTGGCCAACAGTCCCTCAAACGCGCTGTGCGGTGCCGTCATAGCGCCAATGTGCGGCGTCAGCCAAACTTGCGGGTGCCGCCAGAATTTGTGATTCGGCGATGGCGGTTCCTCGTTGAGCACATCGAGAATGGCGTGGCTCAGTTGTCCACTATCCAGCGCTTGAAGTAGATCATCTTCCTTGAGATGACCGCCCCGGCCCAGGTTTATAAGACTCGCACCTTTTGGCAGTGCGGCCAGTGCCTTGGCGTTTAGTATGCCGCGCGTCTTGTCGGTCAGGGGCAACAGGCAGATTAGAATGTCGCACTGTTTGAGAAATGTCTGGAGCTGGTCGTCTCCGGCGTGGCATTGCACGCCGTCGATGCATTTTTGCGAGCGTGCCCAGCCATGCAGCTGGAAGTTGAACGCACGCAGGCTTTGCAGCACCGCGACCCCCAGGTTGCCCAGGCCCATGACGCCGACGCGACGGTGCGCTGCCGGGGTCAGCGCATGGTCCCGCCAGCGGCCGGCCTGTTGCTGATGCAGGTAAAGCGGGATCTGGCGATGCAGGCTCAACACCGCGAAGCAGGCGTACTCGATGATGCCTTGAGCGATGCCGGGGTCGAGCATGCGCACGACCTGGATGTGGTCCGGCAACTCGCCGAGGTCAAATTGATCCACGCCCGCCGAGGTGGCGAAGATCACTTCCAGGTTCGGGAAGCGTTCATGCAGCTGCCGTGGCGGTTGCCAGGCGGCGAAGTAGCGCACTTGCGATGGGTCGCCGATGTCCGGCCAGAAACGTACTTCGATGTCCGGCGCGTGTTTTTCGAACAGCGATTTCCAGGCGCAGCCACGGGCATCGTCGACTTTGAACAACAGGGTCATGGGGCTCTCGCAAGCGCTGTAAAGGTGTTCACACAATGTCAAAGTCAGGCGCAACAATCTTCCGTTTTACGGCCCGCGAACGGAAGATTGCGCGTTATTGGCCGCGTCAGACAGCAGCGGCAATGGCCTTGCCCAAGGCTTCGGTGTTGCCTTTGCCGCCGATATCGGCAGTCAATGGCGCGTGTTCCGGCCCCATGGACAATACTGTTTCGATCGCGGTCAACACCGCCGCGCCTGCCTGCGGGTGGCCGAGGTGTTCGAGCATCATCGCGCCGCACCAGATTTGTCCGATCGGGTTGGCGATGCCCTTGCCGGCGATGTCTGGCGCCGAACCGTGCACGGGCTCGAACAGGCTCGGGAAATTGCGCTCCGGGTTGATGTTGGCAGACGGCGCAATACCGATGGTGCCGGTGCAGGCGGGGCCGAGATCGGAAAGGATGTCGCCGAACAGGTTGCTGGCGACCACCACGTCGAACCAGTCCGGGTGCAGGACGAAGTTCGCGGTGAGAATGTCGATGTGGTACTTGTCGACCTTCACATCAGGAAACTGCTTGCCCATCTCGGCGACGCGCTCATCCCAGTACGGCATGGTGATGGCGATGCCGTTGGATTTGGTGGCCGAGGTGAGGTGTTTCTTCGGCCGGCTCTGGGCCAGGTCGTAGGCGAACTTGAGGATGCGGTCGACGCCGACGCGGGTCATGACGGTCTCCTGCAACACGATCTCCCGGTCGGTGCCGGGAAACATCTTGCCGCCCACGCTGGAGTATTCACCTTCGGTGTTTTCCCGTACGACCCAGAAATCGATGTCACCGGGCTTGCGATTGGCCAGCGGCGCCTTGACGCCCGGCATCAGGCGGCACGGGCGCAGGTTCACGTACTGGTCGAATTCACGGCGGAACTGCAACAACGAATCCCACAGGGAGATGTGGTCAGGCACGACGTCTGGCCAACCTACTGCGCCGAAGTAGATCGCGTCGTAGCCCTTGAGAATCTCGAACCAGTCGTCGGGCATCATTTTGCCGTGGGCCACGTAGTAATCGGCGCTGGCAAAATCGAACCAGTCCCACTGCAGCTCCAGGTTGTGTTTGGCGGCCACGGCGTCGAGGACGCGCACGCCTTCGGGCATGACCTCCTTGCCGATGCCGTCGCCGGGGATCACTGCAATTTTGTACTTGGTTTTGCTCATGGATTCGACTCCTGGGATTGATGTGGACTGATTGCCAGTGTATGCAGTAGCCCTGTATTAATAATTAGCCTTGAGTGAAAGCCATTCTTAGTTTTAAGGAAACAATCCGTGGCGATGATCGATGACTTGAGCTTCTTCCAGCAGGTGGCGACGCGCGGCAGTCTGACCGAAGTGGCGCGCCACCTCGGCCTGTCGTTGCCGGCGGTGAGCAAACGCTTGAGCCAGCTTGAAGCACGGCTGGGGGTGCAGTTGCTGCAGCGCACCACCCGCCGGTTGTCGCTGACGCCGGAAGGGACCTTGTACCTGGAAGGCGGGCGACCGATCCTGCGGCAACTGGAGGAGCTGGAGAGTGCGCTCAACAGTCGGCAACCGACCTTGCAGGGGCGTTTGCGGATCAACGGCACCCTGGGTTTCGGCCGGCAGCACCTGGCGCCGGTGGTCTCCAGTTTCGCCCGGTTGCACCCGGAGCTGGAGCTTTCTCTGGAGCTGTCCAGCCAGCCTTCCAGCCTGCTGGACGATCAGTTCGACCTCAGCGTGTGCATGGGGGAGCCGCCCGATTCGCGTCTGATCGCGATGCGCCTGCTGGAAAACCCGCGCATTCTCTGTGCCTCTCCACAATACCTTGAAGCTATGCCTGAGCTGACAGGGGTGGGGGATCTGGTCCGGCATAACTGCATTGTGCTGCGTCAGTTCGGCAGTGATTACGCGATCTGGCGTTTCAGCAAGGATGGCCAGGATTACTCGCACAAGGTCAGCGGTACATTGTCGAGCAACGATGGAGAAGTGGCGTTACGCCTGGCCCTGGACGGGCATGGGCTGATCCTGCGTTCGCGCTGGAATGTTCAGGAACACCTGGAAAACGGGCGCTTGCGCGCGGTACTGAGCGATTACCAGGCCCCCAGGGCCGATATCTTCGTGGTCTATCAGCACCGCCGGCATATTCCGCAACGCATCTCGGTATTCGCCCGGTATCTCTCCCAGGAACTGGCCAGGCGCTTGCCGTTTGCCGCGCTCAAGTGAGCCTGTGGCACGGGAAAGCCACTGGCGGGTGCTCGGTGAAATAAGCATGATCTGAAGTTATGGTGGTCCTGACTATTCGTGCATTGCCCCCGGGTGTCATGCTCTTGTAACGTCGAAATGTCCCGCTCGGTCGAACAATAAAATCAAACCTGAGCAAAGCACATGGGTGCAGGGTGTTCAGTCGAGGTTTTAACGCTGCCGAATTAATCTACGTCCAGGATGATTTGCCATGAAAACCTTGTCTGTTGCTCAAGTGTTCGGTTCCGTCATTTCCCTGTTGAGTCTTTCGGTGGCGTGCGCGATGCCCGCCATGGCCGAGGAAATCACCTTCGTCTCCCAAGGCGGTGCTTACCAGGAGGCCCAGACCAAGGCCATTCTGGATCCGGCGGCCAAGCGGCTGAACATCACCATCAAACAGGACAGCGCCCCCGATGCCTGGCCGATGGTCAAGGCCCAGGGCGAGGCGAAGAAACCGGTCTGGGACGTGATCGATACACCACCGTCCAACTGCCTGCGCGGCGGCAAGGAAGGGCTCATCGAACCGCTGGACCTGAGCAAGCTGCCAAACGTGCAGAACATGCCGGCGGCCTATCGCACACCGTACTCGGTGGCCTACGAGTTCTATTCGTCGGTCATTGGCTACAACAAGAAGAACCTGAAAAAAGTGCCGCAGACCTGGGCTGAATTCTGGGACGTGAAGAACTTCCCCGGCGTGCGTGCCTTGCGTAACGACCCGATGAGCACCCTGGAAGCGGCGCTGCTGTCCGATGGCGTGCCTCGCGACAAGCTGTACCCGCTGGATGTCGACCGTGCCTACAAGCGTCTGGAACAGATCAAGCCGAACATCGCCGTATGGTGGACCTCGGGTGGTCAGTCGGCGCAATTGCTCGCCGATGGTGAAGTCGACATGTTGATGATCTGGAACGGCCGCGCCAGCGCCGTGCAAAAGAGCAACCCCGACGTGGCCTTCACCTACAACGACGGTCTGTTGCAAAACACCCAGCTGTGCATCCTGAAAAATGCGCCTAACTATGCGGCGGCCGTGAAGTTCCTCAACGAAGCGGTATCGCCTGAGCTGCAGGCCAACCTGCCGCTCTACATCGACTACGGTCCGGGTAACCCGGCGGCGTTCGCGACGGGCAAAATCACCGCCGAGCGGGCCAAGGAACTGCCAAGCTCGCCGGACAACGCGGCCAGGCAAGCCCTGATGTCGGAAGAGTGGTGGGCTTCCGCCGAAGGGATTGCCGCCAAGGATCGCTGGCTCAAGTTCGTTCAGTAAGGTGTCGGCATGATCGATTACTTGATTCTGGGCGGTGGGTCGGCCGGCTGCGTGCTGGCCGCCCGGCTCTCCGAGGACCCCGGCAAACAGGTGTGCCTGATCGAGGCAGGGCGCGATATTTCCCAGCAGACGATGCCCCCCGAGATACGCAGTCGGTATCCGGGGCGCGCCTATCTGGATGTCAGCAATATCTGGCAGCGCCTGACCGCGTTGATGGGCCAGCGTGCCAGCGCCGCGCGGCGCTACGAGCAGGCGCGGATCCTCGGTGGCGGCTCGGCGATCAATGCCCTGATGACCAACCGTGGCGCGCCGGCCGACTATGACGAATGGCAGGCGCTGGGCGCCGAGGGCTGGAGTTGGCAAGCCTGCCTGCCGTACTTTCGCAAACTGGAAAACGACACCGACTTCTGCCGCCCGCAGGACCAGGCGCTGCATGGCAGCGACGGCCCGGTGAGGATCCGGCGTACGCCATCGGAGCGCCTTTCACCTTTCGTCAAGGGTGTGATGAAGGTCCTGGGCGGGCGCGGTCTCGAGCACAAGGCCGACCAGAATGGCGCCTGGGAGGAGGGCGTGTTTGTCGGCGCCATTGGCGTCAGCGAGCAGGGCGAGCGAATCCCCACCTCGGTGTGTTATCTGACCGATGAGGTGCGCCAACGCAAGAACCTGAGCCTGCGCACCCGCTGCGTGGTGGATCGGGTGTTGACCGAGGCGGGCCGTGCGACGGGCGCCAGGATTATCGACCGTCAGGGCGTCGTCGAGACCTTGCTGGCGCGTGAGGTCATTGTCTGTGCCGGTGCGATCCACAGCCCTGCGGTGCTGCTGCGCAGTGGCATCGGCCCGGCGGATGAGCTGGCGTCGCTGGGCATCGCTTCGGTTGCGGACCGTCCCGGGGTGGGCGCCAACCTGATGGAGCATCCGTCGATTGCGGTGTCTGCGCTGCTCAACCGCGAAGGTCGCACGGCGTTTCCCGAGGAGCACCATGAACAGGCCATCGTGCGTTTTTCCTCCGGGCTGGCCGACACGGTGCCCTGTGATATGCACGGTGCAATCCTTTCTCGATCAGGCTGGCATTCGATCGGTTATCGATTGGGCACGATGTTTTTCTGGGTCAACAAATCCTACTCCCGTGGCCATCTGCGCTTGGCGTCCAGCGATCCCTATGACGAACCGCAGGTACGCTTTGACATGCTCAGCGATGGCCGCGACCTCGAGCGCCTAAAGCAGGCGTTGCGCTTTGGAGCCCAGACGTTATCGGCGCCAGCCTTGAACCGAGAGTGTGCCGTTGTGTTTCCATCGAGCTACTCGCCACGTGTGGCCAGGGTTGCGATGCCGGGCTGGATCAATGCCCTGCAACGCGGCGCCCTGAGCCTGTTGCTGGACATCGCCGGGCCCTTGCGGGGCTTGCTGATTCATGGCCTGGTGACGCACGGCGTCACCCTGAACAAACTCCTCGCCGATGACCAGGCCCTGACCGAGTTCGTGCAGCGCAATGTCGGCGGCACCTGGCACCCGTCAGGCACCTGCCGCATGGGGCGCGCCGACGATCCGCTGGCTGTCACCACCGGTGATGGCCGCGTGATCGGCGTCGCCGGGCTGCGTGTGTGTGATGCTTCGCTGATGCCTTCGATTCCCTGCGCCAACACCAACGTCCCGACCCTGATGATCGCCGAGCGCATGGCCGATCTGATCAAGGCCGAGGCGAAGGTGCAGGGCGGCGAGGCCGAGGTGGCAGCGCCGCTGTAGAAAGCGGCTTGCCTGTCCGTTTGGGGGCATCAAGCCCCCCAGCCGACAATTCCCTTGACCTCCAGAAATGCCTCCAGCCCCCATTCCGCGTATTCGCGACCATTGCCCGATTGCTTGTAGCCACCAAACGGCGCGCCGGAATCCCAAGCCGGATAGTTGATGTAGACGCTGCCGGCACGCATTTGCAGGGCGACATGGCGAGCACGCGCCCGGTCCGCCGATTGAACGTAGGCGGCCAGGCCAAACACGCTGTCGTTGGCCATCTCGACCGCTTGCGCTTCATCTTCGTAGGCCTGGATGACCAGCACCGGACCGAATATTTCCTCGCGGGCGATGGTCATGTCCTGGGTGACATTGGCGAAGATCGTCGGCTGCACGTAATAACCCCGGGGCAGGTGATCAGGGCGACCCGGTCCGCCGCACACCAGCTGTGCGCCTTCGTCGATGCCAATGGCAATCATCCGCTGGATGCTGTCGTACTGACGCTCGCTGATCACCGGGCCCATGGTCGTGGCGGCCGCATCGGGCGCGCCGACGATGTGTTTTTGCGCGGCGCGGCGGGCAATGTCCACGGCCTGATCATGCCGGGCAGCCGGCACCAGCATGCGCGTCGGCGCGTTGCAGGACTGCCCGCTGTTGCCAAAGCAACTGTCGACACCGCTAGTCACAGCAGCTTGCAGATCGACGTCGTCGAGCAGAATGTTGGCCGATTTACCGCCCAGCTCCTGGTGTACGCGCTTGACCGTCGGTGCGGCCAGGCGCGCGATTTCCGTCCCGGCGCGGGTCGAGCCGGTGAACGAAACCATGTCCACGTGCGGATGGGCCGAGAGGGCGGCGCCGACGCTCGGGCCATCGCCATTGATCAGGTTGAAAACCCCCGCCGGTACGCCGGCCTCGTGCATGACCTCGGCAAACAGCAAGGCATTGATCGGTGCGATTTCACTCGGCTTGAGCACCATGGTGCAACCGGCGGCCAGGGCCGGCGCGACCTTGCAGACGATCTGGTTGATCGGCCAGTTCCAGGGGGTGATCAGCGCCACCACGCCCACGGGTTCATGGGCAATCAGCGTGGTGCCACGGGACTTCTGGAACTCGAAGGTGTCGAGGGTGCGCAGCAGTTGCTCCAGGTGACGCCTGCCGATTCCGGCTTGCCAGTCGTGGGACAAGGCTTTCGGGGCGCCGACTTCCCGAACGATGGCGTCGGCGATGTCATCGTAGCGCGCCATGAACACCTCAAGAACCCGCTGTAGCAGTCGTTTACGCTGTGCCGGCGAAGTCCGGGCGAACGCTGGAAAGGCGCGTCGGGCGGCCATGACGGCAGACTCGACATCGGTCAGGTCGCCCATGGCAATTTCGCAGAATGCCTGCTCGGTGGCGGGGTTGATCACCGGCAGCCGATCGAAGCTGTGAGGCTCCACCCAGCGGCCGTCGATGTAAAACTTCAGGTTGTTGTTCATAGCAGGGAGGGTCTCGTGAGGGGAGGAGTGCCGCGCCGAATAGCCGTGGATCGCCTTGCGCAGGCGCTCACCAGAATAGGCGGGGTATTTTGTTCGGGACAATTTACTAATAGTTGTGCCAGGCATAAAATCAGGTTATGTCCAATCTTCGCCGCAAGGTCCCCAGCTCCAGCTCCCTGTTCGTCTTCGAAGCGGCTGCCCGATGTGGCAGCTTCACCCGGGCGGCGGATGAACTGTGCGTCAGCCAGCCGGCCGTGAGCCGCATGTTGTCGCGGCTCGAAGAGCACCTGGGCGTGCAGCTTTTCGAGCGTGTTCGCGGCGGCGCGAGGCTGACCGAGAGCGGCAGCATTTTGTATCGCCGCGTGCAGGAAGGCTTCAGTACCATCGAGTCGGCAATCAGTGAAATCGAAGTCCGGGCGACGGGGATCGAGACCGTGACGCTGTCGGTGTCCACCGCGTTCACCACCCATTGGCTGATGCCGCGCATGAGTCGCTTCAGCCAGCGATTCCCCACCGTCGACATGCGCTATCAATTGATGTCCGGGCGGATCGGCGGGCCCCTGGTGGACGTCGACCTGGGTATGCGCTACCTGGAGGCCGGCAGCCTGAAAGCCACGGATACACTGGTGATTCCGGAAATTACTCTGCCGGTGTGCAATGCCCAGTACCTGGCCGATGTCGTTCAGGGCAAAGGCAAAAAACAAGTGCCGACGCTGATCAGCATGGACAATCAGGATCGCGGCTGGGCCGCCGCTTTCGAGGCACCGGGGCGCGCCGACAATGCACTGGTGTTCTCCGATTATGCCGTGGTGGTCCAGGCCGCCTTGTTGGGCCAGGGCATGGCGCTGGGGTGGTTGAACGTGGTGTCGAACTCCTTGTGCAAGGGTGAGCTGGTGCCGGCGACGGACGCCTTTCGAGTCAATTCCCGGCGTTGCTGCCTGGTGGTTCCGGCCAACCGTCAGGTACGTCCGATCGTGGAAAGCGTGCGTGACTGGATCATCGAAGAGATGCGCGAGGACATGCTCAGGATTGACACGCTTTACCCGCATCTGGGGTTGCTCGCGACCCTGGAATCGACCCGTTGAGCACAGGTGCGTCACGTCGAGTAAAAAAACAGTAGGTTATGCCTCTGGGGTAGGGCATAACAGAATATTTCGCGAGAAGGCGGGCAGATAATGGGCCTGTCCAGTCAGTTTCACCCTTATGACTTTTCTTGCGGAGCGCCCTATGTCTTTCAAGCAGTTCAAAGCCCTGACGTTTGACGTTGTCGGTACCCTGATCGATTTCGAAGCCGGAATCCTGGCCCATGTCCGCGAAGTCGCGGGTGAAGCGGGCAAGGCTCGCAGCGACGACGAGATTCTCAAAGCCTATCGCGAGGCCCGCGCCTCCACCGATTCGGGCTGGTGGCCGGATGACCTGGAGCGTTGCTACCACGTCATCGCTTCCAAGCTGGGGCTGCCGGACAACGATGACTATGCCAAGGGCTTGGCGCAGGCGGTGAAAAACTTCCCGGCGTTCCCTGATTCGGTCGAAGCACTCAAGCGCCTGCGCAAGCACTTCAAACTGGTGGCCACCACCAACTCGCAGATCTGGGCCCTGAACTACATGGCCGAAACCCTCGACCGGCCGTTCGACGTACGGGTCACCGTCGACGATGTGCGTTTCGAGAAACCTGATCCGCAGTTCTTTGCCTACACCCGGGGTGTGCTGGCGACCCAGGGCATTCTGTTCGAGCACATCCTGCACGTTGCCCAGAGCCAGTATCACGACATCGGCGTGGCCATGCGCCTGGGTTATCAGACTTGCTGGATCGAGCGTCGTTTTGCCCAGAAAGGCACCGGTGGCACCCTGGAATCGGAACGCACCGAACCGCATTACCACTTCACCTCGTTGGCGCAATTGGCTGACGCGGTCGAGAAAGAGCTGGGTTGATCCCCTCGGCGCTCGGGCCCTGGCCACGAGCGCCTATCCCTATTGAGTCGAGAGGCTGGCATGACTGTTCAGAGCTTATGGGCGGCCACCGCCCAACCGGCACCTGCGCTGCAATCCCTGGAAGGCGAGCGGCAGTGCGACGTGGTGATCATCGGTGCGGGTTACACCGGCCTCTCGGCAGCCCATCACATCGCCCGCAGTGGTCGCGAGCCCCTCATCGTCGAGGCCAATACCCTGGCCTGGGGCGCCAGCGGACGTAATGGCGGCGTGGTGTCACCGAAGTTCCGGGTGGGCTTTCCCGCGCTCATGTCGCGCTTTGGTCGCGACACGGCGTTGCAGATGTACCACAGCGGTTATGCCGCGGTGGATAGCCTGGTGGAGATGGTAGAAACCCTTGGCCTGACCGGTGCCGAGCTGCACCTGGGTGGGCATATCGCCGCGGCGCACAACGTCCACGCGCTGGGTGCGCTGGAGTCGACTGCCGACTGGATCAAGCGTGAAACCGGCGGTACGTCATCACGGATGATCTCGGCCGAGCAGGTGCGGGAAATGACCGGCTCGACGATTTTCGCCGGCGGCCTGCTGACCCCCAAGGCCGGCGGTATCCACCCTTTGAATTACGCGCGCGGCATGGCTCGTCACCTGGTCGAGCATGGTGTGAAAATGTTCATCAACAGCCCGGCCGAGCAAGTGCGTCATGAAGGCGGCCGGGTGATCGTGCAGACCCCGCAAGGGCGGGTCAGTGCCCGGCAAGTGATCTACGCCACCAACGGTTATTCCGACCAGACCCGAGCCACCGATACCTTGCATCGACGGTTGATTCCGTTTCGCAGCGCGATCATCGCCACGCAACCCCTGCCGCCGGATACCCTCGCCGCGATCATGCCGGGCGGGCAGGTGTGTGGCGACACCAAGCGCATGTTGCGCTGGTTCCGCGTCATCGGTGATCGCCTGATTTTTGGTGGGCGGGGCGCGTTCGGCAAAGGCGATTCACAAAGCGCATTCGACGCGTTGCAGCGCAGCATGGGCGATGTTTTCCCGATCCTGCGGCACCAGCCCATCGCCTATCGCTGGTCGGGCCTGGTGGCCATGACCCTGGATTACCTTCCCCATGCCGGGCAGCTCGATGAGCGCAGCTACTACGCCATCGGCTACAACGGTGGCGGGGTCGCGATGTCGACCTGGATGGGCAAGCAACTGGCCGCCATGACGGCGGGCGAGAAGGTCGAGCTCGGCTTGCTCGCGGGCGAGCATTTCAACCCCATTCCTCTGCATGCCTTCCGGGCGCCGGGCGTTCGCCTGGCGGCGGGCTGGCAGCAATTTCTAGACATCATCGGCCGATGAGCGAGCGTTAAGCGTATGCCACCGATTCTGCATTACTCCCACCCCCACACTGATCGTCAATTGCCCTGCGCCGCGTTCGCCCTGCAGGGCGATCCACTGGCGGCCGGGCGGGTCATCAACTTCCACGACCCCGTCCAGGGCTATGCCGCCGGCAGCAGCGTCAGCACCGGTGCGAACCAGCTGATCGAGGCATTTCCCTGGGTTGAACTGGGTGTGGTTGAAGCCGGAGAACTGCGTTTGCAGGGGGAGGGTTTCGACCTGCAACTGACGGCGGGGGATTGCTTCGTCATGCCCCGTGGCGTCCGTGTGCGCTGGCAACATCACGGACAATTGCGCCGGCTGTTCGTGGTGTTTCCGGGGCTTTCAGCTTCTACGCAAATGCCCAGCCGTCCCCTCAAGATCGATTTGTCTCAGTCGCTTTCGCCAGCGAGCCCGCCGGCAGCCAGTGTGCTGTTGACCGCGACGCCCAGAGCCTGGAGTGAAACCCTGTTCAGCGCGGGTCACCTGCGTATCGGGCTGTGGCAATGCGAGGCGTACGCTCGCCAGCAGGTCGAGCCCGGTTACAGCGAGCTGATGTTTATCCTCGAAGGCTCGGTGACGCTGCAGGCTGAACAGGGCGACCGCCATCATGTGCGGGCCGGAGAAACGGTGATCGTACCGAAGGGCGCCACCAACGCGTGGGTCAGCGAGGAGACCGTGCGCAAGGTGTTCTGCATCTTGTCGTGAGTTCAGCAAAGGCGCTTGAGGATTCATCCGACCTGCAGCGGTGCGGTTGGCCAGCGACAGGGCCCGCCGCACCGCTGCAGGTTTTGTTTCAGACCGCCCGGACGAGACTGCGCAACGGCACGGTGCTCTTGACCACGGGGGATTTGATCACGATGTAGCTGAAGTACTTCTCGATGCCGATGTTCTTGTCGAGGATCGATTCCATCAGTTCCTGATAGTGCTGAATGCTGCTGCACAGGAAGCGCACCAGGTAGTCGTAGCCGCCACTGATCAAGTGGCACTCCAGCACTTCGTCGATGTTGCGGATGCTTGATTCGAACTTCACGAAGTCGGCACGCTTGTGGTCCGAGAGGGTCATTTCGGTGAACACGGTTACCGAATTGGCGAACTTGGCCAGATTGACGTGGGCCTCATAGCCGCTGATGTAGCCGGCGGCCTCCAGGCGTTTGACGCGTTGCAGGCAAGGGCTGGGCGACAGGCCAACGGCTTCGGCGAGGCTAACATTGGTCATGCGCCCGTCCTTTTGCAATTGGACCAGAATGTTGATGTCGATTCGGTCGAGCTTGGTTGCAGCGTCCATTGATCAGTCCTCGCAATATCAAATCAGGGCCGTCGCTCTCAGGCGTGCAATGCCCTTTGATGGGCATGGGCCAGGTCAGCGAGGCTGGCGTATTCGCAGCGCTTGCCGTCCATCGCCTGAGGCGAATGGTTCCACGGCTGGTCATGGCCGCGACGGATTGTGCAGACCGGAAAGTCCACCCGCTGATTCCACGGGTCATCGCTTTCCGTGCTGCGCACCGGTAACAGTTGCGAACGCTCCAGCCCCAGGCGATTCAACTCGCTGTCCAGACTGTTGTGCCAATCCGCATCGCTCGGTTCGACAATCGCATCGAATTCGGCCGGCAGGCGACGGACCAGGGCAAGTACATCGATACCCTGGGGTGGGGCGATCAGTATCAAACGGTAGAACTTGCCCAGGTACTGAAGGGCACCAGGGGCGTCTTCGAAAATAGGCCACAGGGCAGAGGAGCTACTGAATGCCACACTTTCATCCCAGCCCGGAATGATTTGCAATTGTTGCGCCACACGTTGGTAGAGCTGGCCATGAAAAGCCGCTGCGCTGATCTGCGGCGCTTGGCTTGCCAGCGCCTGCGCCACTTGTCTGTATGCGCTGAGCAGCTGCGCGTCGCTGGCGCTTGTTTCACTCTGCACCGCCAACGGTCGCAGGCCCTCGAGAATGCCCCGTTCGCGGTCAACCAGCGTGCCGAAGGACAGACCCAACGCGTTGTAATGGGTGACTCTCATGAGTTGCTCCTGAGTAGGCCATGCCGGCTCCATGATGATTCGACCCACGGCCCAACACTGCCGAGGCAGGCCGGGCCGGGTGTTACCGTCGGCGCGTTCAGCAGGCGACGGCCAATGCTTTTTCAAGCATCTGCAAGGCTTCTGTCACTTGCTCCGGCGTGGTCACCAGCGGCGCAAGGAACCGCACCACGTTGCGATGCACACCGCATTTGATCACCAGCAAACCGGCCTGACGGGCTTCATCGATAACCTTTTGTGCCAGTGCCGCATCCGGAATGTGAGCGGCATCGTCGGCGACCATTTCAATCGCCTGCATGAAGCCCAGGCCGCGCACGTCTCCGATCCTCGGATAACGTTTCTGCAGGGCTAGCAACCCGTCGCGCAGTTGAGTCGCCAGTGTCTCGCCCTGAGCCAGCAGATCCTGCTCTTCGAACAGGTCCAATACGGCCAGCGCTGCGGCACAAGCGACTGCGTTGCCGCCGTACGTGCCGCCCAGGCCACCCGGGGTCGGCGCGTCCATGATCTCGGCGCGACCGACCACGCCGGACAGCGGCATGCCACCGGCCAGGCTCTTGGCGACGGTCACCAGGTCGGGCTGAATGTCGGCATGCTGGAAACCGAACATTGTGCCGGTTCGGCCAAAGCCCGCCTGGATCTCATCGAGGATCAGCACGATGCCGTGCTGGGTGCAGCGGGCACGCAGGGCTTGCAGGAATTCCCTGGGCGCTGCCAGGAAGCCGCCATCACCCTGGACCGGTTCGATGATGATTGCGGCGACACGATCCGGTGCAACGTCGGTGGCGAACAGCTCATCAAGCTCGGCCAGGGCATCATCGCTGCTGACACCGCGATAGGCGTTGGGGTAGGTGGCGTGATAGATCTCGGCGGGGAAGGGGCCGAAGTTCTGCTTGTAGGGTTGGCTCATGCCCGTCAGGGTCACGCCCAGCAGCGTGCGTCCGTGAAAACCGCCGCGGAAGGAAATCACCGCAGTACGGTTGGTGTGGCTACGGGCGATCTTCACCGCGTTTTCGACGGCTTCGGCGCCGGAGGTGAACAACACGCTTTTGTAGTGGGCGTCGCCGCCGACCAGCTTGTTCAGGCGAGCGGCCACTTGAATGTAGTTCTCGTAGGCCACCACCTGGAAGCTGGCGTGGGAGATCTCGCCCACCTGGCGTCGCACGGCCTCGACCACTTTCGGATGGTTATGGCCGACGTTGAGCACGCCAATGCCGCCGACAAAATCCAGGTAGCGCTTGCCGTCGACGTCCCACAGTTCGGCCCCCTGCGCGCGCGCCGCGACCACCGGGTGGGCGGTGGCGATGCCACGCGGCACATGCTGTTCGCGCAGGGCCAGCAGACGTTGGTTTTCAGTCAGTGCAGAATTCATCTCGATCTCCGTGAACGCCAAAGGTGGCGGGTGGGTGTCATCAGGATAAGGATTGCCCGGAACCACAAGCGCTGAACTTGGGGTGCCAGGCGCTTTGATCGACTGTTTTGCAGGGGTGTGACGAAATATTTCGCTGCGCAGGGCTCTGGGTATCGTTTGCACCGGAAACGACAGCGGCCCGTGGCAGAGCGGTTGGTCGGCGTGACCCTGGATTGCTGATGCCGACAAACCGTGCTGCTACGGACCGAAATGTTCCGGGTGAATCAGACTCCGGCGCGGGGGACGACGATGGTGTCTTCCGGGTGCAGGCGCATCATCATCGGCGCGCCAATAGGCGGCAGGTTGAGGTTGCCTTCGTGATGGCTGGGCTGGCGCAGGCTGACCGTTGGCCCGCCTTCGAGGTCGACGAACACCTTCAGGCTTTCACCCTGGAACACGATATCGGCCACGCGGCCACGCAGACGATTCCACTCCGGTCCCGAGCTGCCGTTGTCCAGCAGCAGTTTTTCCGATTGCAGGGCCAGGAACACGTCGCCGGACGCCGGCACCGGGCGGGTGGTACGCAGGGTCGTGGCGCCCAAGGTCAAGCCGTTGTCCGAACCGCGTTGCAGCGGCACCAGGGTGCTTTCGCCGATGAAGCTGGCGACGAAATCGTCAGCCGGGTGATCGTGCAGACGACGCGGTGTATCGACCTGCACCAACTGACCGCCGCGCATGATCGCGATACGGTCGCTCATGGTCAGGGCTTCGCGCTGGTCGTGGGTCACGTAGATCATGGTGGCGCCCAGGCGCTTGTGCAGGGCACGCAATTCGATCTGCATGATTTCACGCAGTTGCTTGTCCAGGGCCGACAGCGGTTCGTCCATCAGGATCAGCTTGGGTTCGAAGACAATGGCGCGGGCCAGGGCCACGCGCTGACGCTGACCGCCGGACAGCGCGGCGATGTTGCGGTCTTCATACCCCGACAGCTCCACGGTCGCCAGGGCGTTCTTGACCCGGTCGCGGCTTTTGCTCGCGCTTTCGCCACGGGCACGCAGTGGAAAGGCCACGTTCTCGCCGACGGTCATGTGCGGGAACAGTGCGTAGTTCTGAAACACCACGCCGATTTCACGCTTGTGCGGCGGCATCAGAGTGACGTCGCGTTCACCGAATAAAATGCTGCCGGAGCTGACCCGGATGAAACCACCCAGAATGCTCAGCAAGGTGGTCTTGCCCGAGCCGGACGGTCCCAGCAATGACATGAATTCCCCGGCTTCGACCTTAAGGTCCACGTTGTTCAAAGCCTTGAGGTTGCCGTAATGCTTGCACACCTTGTTAACGCTGACCGATTCAAAACCTTCAGTGAAATTCATGAAGCGTCGTCCTCTGTGGAACCAGGGATTGCCCGATAAGCCTGTCGGTTATCTGAACACAGGCGCGGGCCTGATTCGTGCCGTTTTGGGGCGCCGGACCAACAGGATCTGCTGTCCGGCGCGAGTGGGGGATCACAGGCGGCTTTGGGCCGACCTCGATCAGCCCAGGCCGCCGATGTGCCAGGCTTTCACCTCGAGAAATTCGTCCAGGCCATACTTGGAACCTTCGCGACCGGTGCCCGATTGCTTCATGCCGCCGAAGGGCGCCACTTCCATGGAAATGATCCCGGTGTTGAGCCCGACCATGCCGAACTCCAGGCGCTCACCGACGCGCCAGGCGCGGCGCATGTCCTGGGTGAAGTAATACGCGCCAAGGCCATAGGGCGTGGCATTGGCCAGGGTCAGCGCCTCGGCCTCATCCTTGAAGCGGAACAGCGGGGCGACCGGGCCGAAGGTTTCTTCGGTGGCCAGTAGCATGTCGGCGTTGGCATCGCGCAGCACGGTCGGTTGCACGTACAGCCCAGCGCCTCGAGGTGCGCCACCGATGGCGATGCTCGCGCCTTTCTCCAGCGCGTCGTTGATGTGCCGCGCCACTTTGTCCACGGCAGCGGCGTTGATCAGGGGCCCGATGGTGACGCCGCTTTGCAGGCCGTCGCCGACTTTCAATTCGGCCACGGCGGCGCTCAGGCGTTCGGCGAAACGGTCGTAAATACCGTCCTGCACCAGGATGCGGTTGGCACAGACGCAGGTCTGACCGGCGTTACGGAACTTGCTTTGCATGACGCCGGCGATGGCCAGGTCAAGGTCGGCGTCGTCGAAGACAATGAACGGCGCATTGCCACCCAGTTCAAGGCTCAGGCGCTTGATGGTGCTGGCGCACTGGCTCATCAGCAACTGACCGATCCGGGTGGAACCGGTAAACGACAGCTTGCGCACATCGGGGTTGGCGGTCATCTCGCCGCCGACCCCGGCAGGGAGGCCGGTCAGGACGTTGAACACGCCCGCCGGGATGCCCGCGCGCTCAGCCAGTACCGCCAGTGCCAGGGCCGACAGAGGGGTCATTTCCGAGGGCTTTACCAATACCGTGCAACCGGCCGCCAAAGCGGGGGCGCATTTGCGGGTGATCATCGCGTTCGGGAAGTTCCAGGGGGTTATGGCCGCGACGACACCGATGGGTTGCTTGAGCACCAGAATGCGCCGGTCGGCGGCAGGCGAAGGGATCGTGTCGCCATAGATGCGTCGGGCTTCCTCGGCGAACCATTTGACGAAACTGGCGCCGTAGGCGATTTCGCCGCGGGACTCGGCCAGCGGTTTGCCTTGTTCAGTGGTCATGATCAGCGCCAGGTCTTCCTGGTTTTCCATGATCAGGCTGAACCACACCTCGAGATAGCGCGCGCGTTCGGCGGCAGGCACTTCGCGCCAAGTGACGAATCGCGCTTGCGCCGCTTCGATCGCACGGCGGGTTTCAGTGGCCTGCAACGCCGGGACACGGGCAATCAGGCTGCCATCGGCGGGGTTGGTCACGTCGATTTTCCCGCCGTCATCGGCGTCGATCCAGGCGCCGTTGACGTAGGCGCGTTCGACAAGCAGGGAAGGGTCACGTAGTTGGTTTTTCAACATGATCAGGGCCTTGAGGGTGCGAACGATGGGTCCATTGTAAAAGGCCCCGTCCAGTGGGCGATGCCGAGATGGGCCTGTGTACGGGTGATAGATGCTGAAATCAGGCGCGTGACGGCAGGCTGTGCTGGCACTGGTGATGGCCGGATGGAGTGTGATCGACAGGGGCGGGGCGATACCCGGAAATGGCTTTGCCCGCTTGGGCGGTGCAGCTCGGACTTGATGTTGTCCGGCGTACCGCCCAAGCGGGCAAAGGTGTTTTGAGGAAGGTTTACTGCTTGTTGCGTCCGGCGATCAACACCAGGATCAAGGAGGCCAGGATCAGGATCGAGCTGATCGCGGCAATGGTCGGATCGATCTCGTCACGCAGGGCCGTGAACATGCGTTTGGTCAGAGTCTGATTGTCGCCACCGGAGATGAACAGGGCCACTACGGTTTCATCCAGCGAAGTGATGAAGGCGAACAGCGTGGCAGACACCACGCTTGGTTTGATCTGCGGCAGGGTTACGGCCATGAAGGCCCGGAAGCGGTTCATGCCCAGGCTGCGCGCCACCATTTCCTGCGACATGTCGAAGTTACGCAAACCGGCCAGCAGCGCGATGATCACGTAGGGCAGCGCGAGCATGATGTGCGCCAGCACCAGCCCGGTCAGCGTGCTGATCAGGCCGACCCGGGCATACACGAAGAACACGCCGGCGGCGATCAGGATGATCGGCACCATCATCGGCAGCAGCAGAATGATCTGCAGCGTTCGCACTACCTTCAAGCTCGAGTTGTTGATGGCGTAGGCCGCTGCCATGCCGATCGGCAGGCTGATCGCCATGGTAAAGAAGGCCGTGATCAGGCTGACCCGTGCCGCCGACATCCACTCCGCGCTGTTGAAGAACGCCTCGTACCAATGGAAGGACCACTGCTTGGGCGGGAACTGTAGGAAGCGGGCTTCGGAAAACGACATGGGTACCACGATCAATACCGGGATGATCAGGTACAGCAGGATCGCCGCGACCACCACGGTGAACAGCACGTGGGACAGGCGCAGGTGACGCAGGTTGGCAAGCAGGTTCATTTAGCGTGCTCCCAGAATGCGTTCGATGGGTATGAAGCGGTTGATGCCCCAGAAAATCAGGAACACCACGAACAGCAGCACCAGGCCGACCGCACTTGCGGCGCCCCAGGCGTGATAAAGCTCGACGTTGCGTTGCACCAGCATCGACACCAGGATCGTGCGGCCGCCACCGAGCAGTTCAGGGGTGATGAAGAAGCCCAGGCAGATCACGAAGACCAGGATCGAACCGGCCATGATCCCCGGTGCTGCCATCGGCAGGAACACACGGCGGAAGGTGTAGAAGGGTTTCGCGCCCAGGCTCTCCGAGGCTTGCATGAGGTCCTGGGGGATTTTCTTCATGACCGAATACAGCGGCAGGACCATGAAGGGCAACATCACATGCAAGGTGCCGATCACCGTGCCGGTGGTGTTGTGCATCAGGGTCAGGGGCTGGTCGATGATGCCCAGGTCCATCAGCGTCTGGTTGACCAGCCCGCGGCGTTGTAGCAGCACCAGCCAAGCATAGGCCCGCACCAGCACACTGGTCCAGAACGGCAAGATCACGCAGATCAGGATCAGGTTGGCCCAGAAACCCTGCAGGCGCGAGGCGGCGTAGGCGATGGGGAAGCCCATCAGAATCGACAGGACGGTCACCATGAAGCTGATCTTGAAGGTCAGGACAAAGGTGTCCCAGTAGATGGTTTCCTGGAATATCCGGATGTAGTTTGCCAGGGAAAATCCGTCTTCGGTCTGGACCGACTGAAAGGCCAGCCAGCAAAGCGGCAGAATCAACAGCACTACCACCATCACCAGGGCGGGGGTTAGCAGCAACAGCATCGAGGTGTGTTCCTTGCGTTCCTCTCGGGCCAGGGCCTCTTCGCTGGTCAACGGCGGTTGGGGCTTGTCGCTGGAGTCGGGCATCGATTTAGCGAGATAGGCGTTTGACATAAAGACCTCTCGTCAATGCAGAGCGCTGGAGGGAACCCAGCGCTGGTGCACATTGCTGGTGGTGACGATTGTCCTCGCGGACGGCGAGGTGCGGTGCTCGGAAACTGTCATGTAAGGAACTCCCAATGGTGGGCACGTACTTAAGGCAAGCGCGAGGGATAGCACGGGTCGCTCTGCGGGCCCCTCAGGCCTAATGTACCGGGATGCCAACGAACGAAGCAGGTGGAATTGGCCGGTGCCGAAGCGCTTTATGTCGAAATCGGGGAGGCAGACGGCATGTCCTGCGCCGAGGCACCTGGCCCGCGGCGCAGCGCAAAGCGGCCGTTATTTTTTCTGGACGAAAGCCAGCCAGCGTTCTTCTGCCTTGATCCCGGCTTCCGACGCCCACCACTGCGCCGAGAGCAGGGCCTGGCGGGAGATATTCTCGGGAGAAGACGGTAGTTTGGTCTCGCGCTCGGCCGGGATCACCCCGGTCTTGAACGCCTCGGGGTTCAGCGGGCCGTAGTCGATGATCATCGGCAACGCCGCCTGAAGTTTGGCATCGATGGCTTCGTTGACGAACTTCATAGCTGCCACCTTGTGCGGGGAACCCTTGAGGACGCACAGCGAGTTGGTTTCCAGCACGCCCTGATTGTAATCGAACGCCACCGGCGCGCCGGCGGCCTGTACGGCGGTGATCCGGCCATTCCACGCCTGGATCATGTCCACTTCACCGTCACTGATCAACTGCGCCGACTGTCCGCCGGATGTCCACCAGGTGGCGATGTCAGGTTTGATCTGTTCGAGCTTCTTGAAGGCGCGCTCAACGTCCAGCGGGTAAAGTTTGTCCACCGGTACGCCATCCGCCAGCAAGGCGATTTCCAAGGTAGGGCGCGGCAAGTTGCGCAGGGAGCGTTGGCCCGGAAACTTTTTGATGTCCCAGAAATCGGCCCAGGTTTTGGGGACGTTGTTGCCCTTGAAAGCGTCGGTGCGATACGCCAGCACCGTGGAGTAACTGATGTAGCCGACGCTGTATTCGTCCTTGAGGCTGTCAGGGATCTGCGCGGCGTTGGGAATCAGCGACAGGTCGAGCTTCTCGAACAGTCCTTCGGCTTCACCGCGGATGCAGTCGCCGGTGGGCAGGTCGACCACGTCCCAGGTCACCTTGCCGCTCTCGACTTGGGTCTTGATGATCGGGTAGGCCTTCGGTGAACTGTCTTGCTTGAGCGTCAAACCGAGTTTTTTCGCGGCTGGCTCGAGAATGGCCTTGCTCTGGGCTTCCTGGTACGCGCCGCCTTGGGAAACGAATGTAATGTCCTCGGCCATGGCCTGGGTGGTACCACCTATGAACAGGGCCAGGCTCGCGAGTTTGAAAACTGTGATGCGCAATGTGCTCATGGAAAGACTCCGAATGGTTGGCAGATTTCTAAGGCGAGCTGTAGGTTTTGTTGTCGGTCGCTCTGCGGGACCATGGAGATCTACTGTACCGGCTTGTCCATGAACGAAGAGGCTACAAATGCGCCGCTGAAAAGTTGTTTGTTGCGAAATTCGAAACGGTCACGGTATTTCGTGCGTCTTGTGTGTGGGGTGGGGCTGGGTCCGCTCACGAGAACCAATAGCCCTTATAGCCGGTACCGTTATCCGAAACGAACGGTTATCAGCCAGTCGTTTCTGACTCTGAGCGGCTCAGCCGTGCGTGAAGATGCGCGAGTTTCGTTCATTGCGAAAGGCTCATAGTTAAGCGGTGTGCGAGGCGCTCAAGGCCGATCCAGTGACCACTTTGATTCATGGGAGCATTCACTGGCACGGGCGTTTCCCTATGCACCTTCCTGCTAAGGTCGGAATTTTTTTGATGCGCAAGGCATCAGTGCGCCTTCGCAAGAGCGCATCCGACTAAGGAGTCTGCCCATGAGTGCAAATAACGGTCGCCTGCCTGTCCTCGGGCTACTTGCCCTGTCCACTACGGCATTTCTCACCATTCTGACCGAGACGATGCCGGCAGCGGTTCTGCCTGCAATGGCGCAGAGCCTTGAGCAGCCCCCTGCCGGTATCGGTTTATTGGTTTCCATCTATGCATTGGCCTCCGCTGCGGCCGCAATCCCCATTGTGGCGCTCACTCGCGGGGTGCCTCGCAAATCGTTGTACATCATGCTCGTGCTGGGCTTTGCAGTGGCTAACGCTATTACCGCCATCTCGACGTCTTATGCGGTGACGGTCGCTTCACGGGTGGTGGCCGGCCTCGCCGCAGGGGTGGTCTGGCCAGTTATCTGCAGTTATGCCATCCGCCTCGTCGATCGCAAAGACATGGGACAGGCCGTCGCAATTACCCTGGCTGGGAGTACCGTGGCCATGGTCGCCGGTTTGCCTTTGGGGAGCCTGCTGGGCTCATTGCTTGGGTGGCGTTTCAGCTATGGACTGCTTTCGTTGCTAGCGCTGCTTGTCATCGTCTGGGTTCTGCTGGTCGTGCCGTCCATGCCGGGCGAACGGCACAAGGAGGGCACTTCGATTCGTGACGTCATTCGCACCCCGGGGCTGAAAGTGATCTTGCTGTCGGCTTTTTGCGCAATCCTGGCTCATTACACGCTGTACACCTACATGGCGCCGCTCGCGGAAAAAGCCAGGCTGTCAGGCGGCACCGCTCAGGGCCTGTTTTTGTTCGGTACGGGCGCCATCCTGGGTGTACTGATCGCCGGACGGTTGGTCGATACGAGGCTTCGGCTTATAGCGACCACCGCATTGACCTGCACAGCTGTGACGATGGTTGTGCTGATAGCGGCTCCGTATCAAATGATCGCTTCGGCTGCGATTTTTGTGTGGGGGGCTTCGTTCGGGGGCATGCCGACAGTCTTCCAGTCAGCGACGGGGCGAGTGGCGGAAGATAATGCTGAGCTGGCAACGGCGATATTGACGACCATCTACAACTTGGGGATTTTTGGTGGAGGTGCCGTGGGTGGTTTGCTCCTGAGCTACTTCGGAACCGTAAGTCTCTCGGGTTTTGCGCTGCTCATCGTTAGCGCTTCCCTCGTGGTGGTCATTAGAGGGAGACGTCACGCGTTTCCACGGCGGTAAATTATTGCGGGATATATCTCCTTGGAGGAACGCACGGTGTAGATGCAATCCTCACGACCGCGTTTCACTTCTGCCTTACTCTTGGTCGGCAGTCACCTAATCGCAAACCAGACGATGTTCGAATAATGCCGTTCTGTTCACCGCAATATCGGATAACTAATTGTTTTAAGTGGTTATTTTATATTTTTGCGACATTTGCATTTGCAGGACATGCTGTTCATGGCTTAGCCACGGTTGTTCAACGGTACTCGTGGTGGCGCGGTTCTAGTACAAGCATTGTTGAGAAATGCTCATGAGCGTATCAACCAGTTGCCGTATAGCCATGGAGTCATCGCAGGGCTAGGTTTGTCTCGCTGCTGCAGCACAAATGCTTTCGTTGGATGTGGAACTTGACCGCGTGCAACACAGGCATTGCACGCAGTTGTCATTTAATTTTATTACCCAAGCGAAGCAGGGCCGGATATGAATATCGCCGCAGTTAATACCTTGGAGATCCGAGTCATCGAAGAGGTTGACCAACACTTTGAACAGCGTTTAAAGGCGTACGCGGAGACTTTTGAAAAGGTACACGGATGCCTGGGCTATAGCTTGATTCGTAGCTCCCGCGATCCTGCTCTGTGGGTCTTCAGTGGCTACTGGAGCGCGGCATCGATGATGACTGAGCACTTTGAAAGCGAGTCGATGACGGCGTTGGTCAATCATTTGGTAGCATCATGTTCCAACTTGAGGTTCGCCAGTTTCACGCCCCAAATCGAAAGGGGGCCGCACGATGAAGCTTGATGAAGGGCTATTCACGGCGATCGATCTCAATGCCTTGTTCATTCTGTGGGTGGTCTATCGCGAGCGAGGCGTGACGCGGGCAGCCGAACGATTGAACGTAAAGCAGCCAGCGGTGAGCAACACGCTGGCGAAGCTGCGAGTCCACTTTAAAGATCCCTTGTTTATCCGACGTTCGAGGGAGCTGGTGCCCACGGCCAAGGCCAACGAAATAGTGCGGGGGTTGGCGCCAGCATTGATGAGCATCCAGGACGTTATACGTCCCTCGGAAGGATGATTGCGGCGCTGCGGTTGCCCGAGGTGCTGTCTGAAATCGAAACGAAAAAGTCGACAACCAGGTTTGCATTATTCTGTTACATTAATAGTTGGTGCAGTATATGTTTCTTTTGGTGAATGAAGGACAGGTCGATGAATCTTGTGGCGAGCCCCGAGCTGCTGCTGATGAAGTCATCACCGCGCCAGACCCGATCTCAGGCGATTCGATCTTTATTAATTACTTTTATGCATGGTGCCTTTCAATTGTATGTGGTGTTTTTCGGGCAGTGCCTCGAATACATTGACGTCGACGAATTGATCCTTCGTGGGCTTGGACGTAATGCCATAAGGGAAGTGCCCGGCATAGAAACCCAGCGCCTCGTTCTGCGTAGCTGACCACATGGATTGGACTCTACTGGCGTTCATCGAGCCTGGATCAGACCACAGTCGTTTCTGGACGTCTACACATCGGTTCTTAATCAGGAACAACATTATGAAGAAATTATTTTTAACGCTGGCCCTGCTGGCGAGTTCGGTTACTGCAATGGCCGCCGATATGTCCAACGGCGCGGACAACTTTTTCAAGAGCGATAAGGTGACTGAGCAGAAGGTATCCTTCAATAATCAGTACAAGATGAAAGTCGTCGGGAATCTTTTTGTTCCGAAGAATTTAAATAAGGCTAACAAAAATCCTGCGATTATCATTGGCCATCCTATGGGAGCCGTCAAAGAGCAAAGCTCAAACCTTTACGCTCAGAAACTCGCTGAACAAGGCTTTGTGACCCTTGCGATAGACCAATCATTCTGGGGCGAAAGCGAGGGGCAACCGCGTAATGCCGTGGCGCCCGACATTTACTCAGAAGCGTTCAGCGCAGCGGTCGATTACCTTGGCACGCAGTCGTATATTGATCGCAACCGCATCGGCGTGCTCGGCATCTGTGGCAGCGGCAGCTTTGTCATCAGTGCGGCAAAAATCGACCCTCGTATGAAGGCGATTGCTACGGTCAGTATGTATGACATGGGTGCAGCCAACCGCGACGCGCTCAACCATTCGCAAACACTTGAACAGCGCAAGCAGATCATCGCAGAGGCGGCTGAACAGCGTTATACAGAGTTCACCGGTGGTGAGACCAAGTACACCAGTGGCACGGTACACAAGCTGGACGCCAACACCCATCCGATCCAGCGTGAGTTCTACGATTTTTATCGCACCCCGCGCGGTGAGTTTACCCCAGCAGGGTCGTCACCTGATTTGACGACGCATCCAACATTGACCAGCAACGTGAAGTTCATGAACTTCTACCCCTTCAATGACATTGCGTCGATTTCGCCTCGCCCAATGCTGTTCATCGCAGGCTCTGAAGCGCACTCACTGGAATTCAGCCAAGAAGCCTTCAAGCTGGCTGGTCAGCCCAAGGAATTGGTCATCGTGCCAGGCGCAGGGCATGTTGACCTCTATGATCGGGTGAACCTTATTCCTTTCGACAAGCTGACTTCTTTCTTCCGGGCCAACCTGAAGTAATCAACCTTTGAAGCCGCAACTGGGTGTCCAAACACATTGCGGCTTCAAGACTGAGCGCAGGTCGTTGCGCGCATCGCTCGACTTGCGTTTTCCGGGACGTTCATCCCTTGAGTCCTCATGACTCCTTCAGGCTCTGCACATTGCAGGGCCTTTTTTTGTCATGACTCATGTCGCAAAGCGGCGATCAATAACGCCATAGCTCCCGACGGTTGCCGGCGGCTTGGGTAGTAGAGGTGAAGCCCTGCCCATAGTGGGCACCAGTCTTTCAATACCGGAATCAGGTGCCCTGCGGCAACGTACGGCTCCGCAATGTCTTCAGGCACATAGGCGATACCCAAGCCAGCAATGGCAGCGTCGAGACAATCATAGATGCTGTTATAAATGAGCTGGCCATCAACACGTACATTCAACTGTCGGCCGTCTTTCTCAAATTCCCACGGCCACAGTCCTCCGTGAGTAGGAAGCCGCAGATTGATACAGTTATGCTGCATCAAATCCTCCGGTCTCTCAGGTTCCGAGCGGTTGGCGAAGTAGCGTCTGGTGCCCACCGCAGTAAATCGCATATCGGGACCGATACGGACGGCGATCATGTCTTGGGCTACGGACTCGCCCAATCGAACGCCAGCATCGAAACGATCCGCCGCGATGTCGATGAGTCCATTGTCAGCGAATAGCTCAACCTTGATGCCTGGGTATTTAGGTAGGAATTTTTTCAGCTTTGGGGATATGACCGATCGGATAGGGTGGTCCGACGCCGTTATTCGAATCGTCCCGGTGGGGCTTTCCCCTAATTCTGAGAGCGCCAGCAATTCAGCATCGATCTCTTCAAATCGAGGGCCAATAGTTGCGAGTAGTCTTTCGCCGGCTTCCGTAGGTGAGACGGAGCGGGAGTTGCGTGCGAGCAAGCGTGTGCCCAGGTTTCGCTCGAGCGAGCTAACGGCATGGCTAACCGCGGACTGAGATAAGCCGAGATGCGCTGCCGCTCGAGTAAAACTCTTTTCCCGGGCAACGGCGATCAAGGCCATTAGTCCGCCAAAGGATTGTTTGAGGATGTCGTCTTGCATGGCTTCGATAATCAGTGTGGAGGCGCAGGAACAATAACATTCTGGTGCATTGTTCGCAGAGCTTACAGCGCCGGCCTTGCTATGCGCTGAGATGACCGTGGTTAGGCAGCAGGACTATTCCCGATCTTCGATATGGTCGATGTGTTTGAAGCGTTCAATCAGGAAATCGATCAGGTGCCGGACTCGTGCCGAGAGATGCAGTTGCTGCGGATAGACTGCGTAGACGTCAGCGTGGGTGGGCATATGGTTTTCCAGTACGAGGCGCAGTCGTCCGCTACGCACGTAACGAGCTATATCCCATTCGGCTCTGAGCAATAACCCATAACCTTCCAGGGCCCAGTTGAGGGCAACCTCGCCGTCATTGCAGCACAGGGCGCCGTGTACCTTGATATTTTCCGTGAGTTCACCGTTAGCGAATCTCCACACGCCATAGGGCGATTCATTCTGACGAATAAAGATGCAGTTGTGGTGTTGCAGATCCGTCAGTTTTTGCGGCGTTCCGTACTTTTCGAGATAGATAGGGGAGGCGCAAAGCAGGCGGCGGTTGGAGGCTATTTTACGTGCATGGAAGGCAGCGTCTGGCAACGTGCCGAAGCGAATGCCCAAATCAAAGCCATGAGTGGCCAGGTCCAAAGGATGGTCGCTGATCTCTAGCTGAATCTCCACTTCCGGGTACAGGGCGTAGAAGGCGGCCAAGGCGGGTCCGATGTGGCGACGGCCGAAACCGAGCGATGCATTCACCCGTATCAGGCCCTTGGGCGTAGCGCGGCGGCTGCTGACGAGCTGTTCTACCTCGTCGATCTGGGTCAGAATGCGGGCGACGTGGGTGTAATACAGCTCACCTTCTGCAGTAAGGCTCATCGAGCGTGTAGTTCGATTAACCAGCCGCACCCCCAACCTCTTCTCCAGCGCGGAAAGTCTTTTGCTGATTGCAGGAGGGGTAACGCCAAGTTCCCTGGCGGTTGCGACAAGGCTGCCTTGTTTCGCTAGCAAGTGAAAAAAAGCCAGGTCTTGGGCATTGTTCATGCTTGATTCCAAAGTGTCTTCTGACAAAGAACGGCCGCCACGGTGCCAGTCGCGGCCGATCTACCAAGTCACTTGATGAAGCGCACCTGGGCGTTGATTTTATCGATGATTGCACCTTTGCGTTCGTTAAATCGCGCTTTGTTTTGTTCGAAAAGGTTATTGCCTTTGGTGTCGATGGAGATGATCAGCGGACCGAACTCCCGGACCCGGTTGACCCAAAGGGTTTCCGGCATGCCAAGATCCTGCCACTCAGCCCGTTCGATCTCCTCTACTTTGGTGGCTGCAAGGACCGCACAACCGCCAGGGAATACGGCATGCACGGCCTTGTTCTCCAAGCAGCCTGCGGTGGTTTCGGGCCCCATGCCACCTTTGCCAATAATCATCTTGACGCCGGTTTCCTCGATGAACTGCTTTTCAAATTTCTCCATTCGCATGCTGGTAGTCGGCCCGATGGATACCATCTCAAAGCTGCCATCGTCTTTTTTACGCACGATGGGGCCAGCATGGAAGATTGCCCCACCGCGCAAATCCACCGGCAGTTCACGTTTGAGCTCGATGAGGCGTCGGTGAGCCACGTCGCGGCAAGTGACTAATTGCCCCGTCAGGTAAACCACGTCGCCGACGTTGAGCTCTGCGAGATCTTCATCCTTGATAGGCGTGTTGAGGACTTTAATCACAGGACTACTCCTTCATGGGAGAGGATGTCGTAGGACAGGTCGGCATTGATGCGGATTTTGCCGCGACGGTGTGCCCAGCAACCGGTGGAGACCGCAACACCGATAGTCGATGGGTGGCGTGCTGAAGACTCGATGTTTACACCCATTACACTGCTGTTGCCGGTCAGGCCTTGTGGTCCGATGCCGACCTCATTGAGGCCTTCCTCAAGGAGTCGTTCCATCAAGGCGGCATTTTCGTTGGGATGGCTGGAGTCGACTGGTCGCAGAATGGCGCGCTTGGATAAGCGGGCGGCTGTCTCTACGGAAGTGGACACGCCGACACCCACCAGCAGGGGTGGACAAGCGTTCACACCGCGGGAGGTAATGACGTCGAAAACGAATTCCGTTACGCCCTCATAGCCTTGACCTGGCATCAAAACCTTTGCGGAGCCCGGCAGTGTGCAACCGCCGCCAGCCATGTAAACATCGATCACTGCGTAATCGGCGTCCGGGATAATCTCCCAGTCAAGCCACGGAATTTTGGAGCCGGTGTTGGTCCCAGTGTTCTTTTCGACGAAGGTCTCTACGGCGTTATGACGTAACGGGCCTTTGATGGTTGCTTCCAGAGTTGCATTTTCGAGAATGTTTTCAAGTTCCCCCAATAACGGGAACCGGGCACCTGCTGCGATGAAGTACTGAATCACGCCGGTGTCCTGGCAGCTCGGTCGATCGAGCTTGTCAGCATAATCCTGGTTTTCCGCCATGGAGTCGTAGACGGCAATGGCCAGCGGATTGGTTTCCGCTGCGCGTAGTTGGGCAGTCTTCTTTTTTACATCAGTCGGCAAGCGTTTACCAATATAGGCAGTAAACTTGGCCATGACGTCAGTCAACGATTCAACAGCTGTTTCTTTTTCCACTTATATTTTCCTCATCGTATTACTAGGCTCTTTGGTTTGTATGGCAGGTAGGCCTATTGAAGAGTTCCTAAGTATCTTCAGTTGCGTAATTGAGAATTAAACCAGCGCGTTGTGCTGGTTTAACTCTTTCGTCTGGCTTCAGGTTTGGATTACAAGCTGGTCTCAAACTTCAGGCCTGCGACCCAAGCGTCCTTAACTTCGCTGACTCCCCCGGGGTTGCCAACAAACTGGATATTGGGGCGAACGGTCAACCATTTGGTCACGCCAAAGCCATAGTAGATCTCCATATTGGTTTCTGAACTTTGCGTTGGCGTGTAGCGAGGGTCGTCGTAATCGCTGACGCCCGCCCGGTCATTCAGTTGGCGCTGATGATCTGTGAAGCGGTTATTCACATGGAGACTGGCAATGGCGACACCGATCTCGTCATTCGGGCGAGATTTGAAGGGGGCCGTGTAGTAAGCGCCTACCTGTGCATAGCGATCGATCATATTGGTGGCTTTGTCATGTACCGTGGCATAGGCAAACACCGTCAGCCCGCGAGCGGCGAAGTCCGGATCTCTCCAGACTTGTTGTTGCCCCGCAATCCATGCGCCATGTTTACTGTCGCGGGATTTTGCTATGCCATTTTCTTCTGTATTGACGTCGTTAGCGTCACGGCTGCTGTAATACGCGCCCAGGCGGTATTCCCCTGGCAGCCGTCCTGCGCCCAGCGATGTGGTATGGACCAGCTCGACAGGTACCAGCGTACCCTCATTGCCGCTGCCGCTGAGTTTGAAACCGTTACCTATTTCCAGGTAGGAGGGGTTCTGCTCGTAAGCACCAATCTGCGCATAAGTGTCATCGCTCAGCGCGACCTTTGCACGGCCCGCCCATTGAGTGATTGGCCAGTTATAAATGATATCGCCGGCCCAGTTACCCGGTTGCGCGCCGCAGAACGCCAGGTTCTGGAACTTGCAGGGGAAACTGCCGAAATCTTCGCCAAAGTTCATCCGGCCTAACTTGATGTCTAGCCCACCATTAAAAAACTTCTGACGGTACCAGAGTTGCGTAAGGCGCCAAGTTTGGCCGCGGCCATATACCTCTTGCACTTGGCTGATCCCGCCCACCCGTGGGTCGGCGATTACATCATTGGTGAGGTTGCGTCCGTTACGATCTGTCACCGTGAACTGGAAGTCCGCGCCTTTCCAGCCGAGTATTTTCTCAAGGTCAAAATTGCTCATGAGCGCAAGTTGGTCGGTATACCGAGCTGTGGTATGCGAATCGTAGCCACCGACAAGATTCGTCGCCGCGTCGCCCGTGTAGAGCACGTTAAAGGTATAACCCTTTTCCAGTAGTTCTGAGCGTAGGCCGCCCCAATCTCCCAGCATCCAGGGAGACTCAGGATTGAAGGCTTCTTGCGCCTGACTGCTGTTCGCTCCGCAAAGCAGCAGCAGTGCCATTGGTATCTTGTTCCGGGTAGTGCGGTTCGAGTGAGTAATCATCTTGATCTCTGCTTTTATTTTTGTTGGTCAGATAATTGAGCGCACCCCGCTGTCGACCAAATACTGAGTATTGGCCTAAGGGTGTTGTGCAGCGGTATTGAGTAGTACGACGCGTCTGTTGTTTTTCGGCGATAGCGACCTCTAAGGTTATTAAATGGATATTTTTAGGGACGAAACGCTTGACTAGGCGGGCCACGGAAGAAAGGTGGGATACTTCAGAATTAGCTTTGATGGGGTAGGGGGCAACAGCTCACAGAGGTCGAAAGAACGTGTACTCGTGTTTGCTTTGATCATGTAGCGACTCTCCGATTCTGATTGTTATGGAGAAGATTCATTTATGACCTCTTTGTAACTACCTGTGAACTATCACGTCGTGCTGGGTAGCGTTATTAAAACTCCCAGGACAGTGTCTTTATTTCCGAGTTCTGCTGAATTCGCGCTCATGGACCCCTGGTGGTCGGGCAAGAACGGAGTGGATCAGTCGGCATTGGGCGTGCGCCCAGGCAGCATTGCTCGCTTTGCTAGATCGGGCTGTCACCAGTCATTTGCACAGGCTTGTTTTGCAAATATGCACATGGTGGGATTTATAGTCAATAAGATGTTTTTTGTCATGTTCGCGTTTTTTACGGATTTCCTGGGTTTTTTACTGACCGAATAGACAATAAAATATCGTAAGACATTGATATATATATCTAATATGGTAAGTATGGTGTGGCGGATGGATGTCTAAAAAATAACGCCTCTGCAATGAATATTTTGAATAGGGTCTTATTGTGGGATTTGTTTGATGAAACTTATGCGAAGATTGCTGAGCGGGACTACAAAGAGATAATTGTGCCGCGTCTTACCCAAGGTGCTCAGTCGTTGGCGATGCTCCGTCATCGCAAAGCGCAGCTTGGCACGCAGTGGCTGATACCTCGCCCAAACGGATTTTTCAATGAGGCGCAAGAGCGCTGGATGTGCGGCAGCTATGCGTTGCCATCTCTTGAAAAAGATCTGGAAGGTAAGACCCCCGGACGCTGGCTTCCGCGCTAGAGATCGTTGCAGTGGGGGGCTAGCCTATATCGTTATCCGACGGTAACTGCCCAAGCGAATAATCAATCGGGCCACAAAAGCCCCCGTCAAGATGACCGCAAACAGTCGTAGAGTCTGCATGGCCAATACCAGACCTACATCGGAGTGCGTTTCCACCGCGATGATTGCCATCGTATCGAGCCCCCCTGGACTTGTGGCCAGGTAAATCGAGAGGAAGTCCTTGTTCAACACGGCTGCCAATAGCCACGCAGACAATGCGCACAAAGCGATCATCAGGAGCGCTCCCAGTATCATCGCCGGTAATCGCCGCCAGACGTATTTGACGGTCGTTCGATCAAAGCGCAAGCCAACGTAGCAACCAATAACGCCGTAGGCGATAGCGAGTAACCAACTGGGCAGGGTGATATGCAACAGGCCGCTGATCTGTAACGCTCCGCCCAACATCAGCGGCATCAGCAGCGCACCGGCTGGCAATCGATTTCCCAACGCCACACCGATTAGTAGGGTGACGATTGTGAGGCCCAGATGCAGCAGGCCGAAGCTTTGCAACGCGACGTCTGCAGCATGTACCTCGCTTCCTCCGACCGGTGCTTCCAGCAAGTTGCTCACCAACGCACCGATCATTACCACGCACACCACGCGCACATATTGCATCGTGGCGACCACTCGGGAATCGGCGCCGTATTCGTCAGCCATCAAGACTATGGCAGAAGCTGCGCCTGGCGATGTACCCCAAGCTGCGGTACTGGCTGGGATGCCCATCCACACCAACGCAAGCCCGACCAGCGCGCTAAGGCTGACCGTCACCACTGTCGCAAACAGCATCATTGGCCAAGACTGTGCTATCGAAACGAGTACGGCGAGTGTCATCGAATGAGCGACAAGAATGCCGATGCAGCCCTGGCCAAGCTTGAAGGCGTAGCGGTGCAGTCGAATGCTCGCACCGCATACGCCGAACATGATGGCAATCAGCATAGGCCCCAGGAATTGGCCTGCTGGTACCTCTAGAAACATCAGCAACTGACCAGCCGCTCCAGCCGCTAGGGCAAGCGCCAACCATTGAAGCGGCGCGGGATAGACATGCAGGGAAAATCTGGCGGTAGAAGACAAGAGTCGTACTCCAAAACGCTGTTCGCCGCGAGGGCGTGGCATCGCTATCGATGTGCTGATAATTATTGATACCTAGTTTGATAAAGTCTATTTTCTAATATCGATTGATTGATAACTTTGGTTGATGGATATGGACCTGCGTGATCTTGCCTATTTTGAAATCATCGCCGAGTTGGGGCACCTGGGGCGGGCTGCGCAAAAGCTCAACCGCAGTCAGCCAGCGCTGACTAAAAGCATCCAGCGGCTTGAGGAGTCTCTAGGGACCCGGTTGTTCGAGCGCGATGGGCGGCGGATTAAGCTCACACCAGTGGGGGAGTTGCTGAAAGTGCGTGGCAAACAGCTGCAGCAGAGCGTTGCCGAAACCCAGCGAGAAATACGTGATTTTGCAAACGGTGTGATGGGAAACATCCGCTTGGGCTGCGCAGCCTCTATGGCTGATCACCTGCTTCCACACCTGACCGCGACGCTGCTTTCGCGTGCGCCGCAGATCACCTTGAACTTGGTGATCGGCCAAGACGATTTACTGCGCGAATCACTGTTCTCCGGGAGGCTGGATATGGTGATTTGCCCACAATACGAAGCGGATCCGTTATTGCAGTTTCATGCCTTGTTCGACGATGAGGCGGTGGTGGTCGCCAGCCGTCATCATCCATTATTCAGCGCCGGCTATGAGTTACGCGATTTGTGTCAGTATCAATGGGTGTTGCCGGCCTCCACTGTGCCGGCGCGGCGCTGGATAGACAATGCGTTCCAATCCAGGGACCTGCCTTTACCTCAGGTACAGATCGAAACCACCTCAATCTCTTTGTTACCACGCCTGATTGGCGAAACCAACCTGCTGAGCTTTCTAGCCAGGGAGACCCTCGAAGACGTCAAGGGGGTCACGCACCTTCGTGAGGTGAGACTGAAGGAAACCACGATGAAACGTACTATCGTCGTGTTCGTCCGCGCGGGCGCCTATTTATCGCCGGCCGCACAAATGTTGCTGAGCGTCCTTAAAGACGATGGAACCATTTTATTGGGCTAGCGGATGCTCTTGGCAACCGCTTGCATCGATCGGGCCTATCAAGCCGGCGAGGACTGGGTGAGCCGCTCACCGTTTCCAACCACCAGTGCTGCCAGGATGAGCAGCGCGCTGCCGCCGATTAGAGGGGCAGCCACCGACACATGATCCAACAGGCTCCCGCCGAACGCGCCGCCGACCATGATCGCCATCTGAATAGCTGCAACCATCAACCCACCGCCAGTTTCTGGCTCATCGCTCACTTCTTTGGCCAGCCAGGTCGACCAGCATACCGGGATGGCTGAGTACAGCATCCCCCAGCCAAACATCATGATGGCGGCGGCAGCGAAGATGTATCCGAGCTCGGCCAAAGCTACCGTCATGACAGCCAGGGCCACTGGCAACCAGCGCAACAGTTGAAAGAGAAACTGTTTTTCCAGCAGCCGACTGACGAGGTATGTACCTCCGAAACCGGCGATACCCAGGCTTAAGAGCAAAACCGACAGTTGGGTCGAGTCAACGCCAGTGACTTGTTCCAGAAATGGGCGCAAGTAGGTGAAGGCGGTAAACGTACCACCGAAAGTCAGCATGGCGGCCAGCAGACCGAACATTACATTTCTGCGTTTCAGTACGCCGAACAGCCTGGAAAGGGGAATGGTTTTTTCTGGCTGCATCTTGGGCAAGCTTTTGTATTGCCAGATCACGTTAACGATGACAATCGGCACCAGCGCAGCGAACACGAAGCGCCATCCCAAATGGCCTCCCACGTAAGCCCCAATCGGCGCGGCAAATGCAGCGGCCACCGAATGCCCCATGTAAATCATGCCTAAGGCTTTAGGCACCGAATCCTCGGGGACTATTCGCAGGACAGTGGCAGTGGATAGAGCCCAGAAGCCGCCGATGGCGACCCCCAAGAAGGCTCGGGCAATCATCAACCAAGTGAAGCCAGGCGCCAGAGCGATGACTACCAGCGAAACAAGCATCAGCACGGTCATTGAAATCAGGACATGACGTCTATCGAAGCGTCCGGCGATAGAGGCGATGCAGAGGCTTGCCACCACCGCAAAGAAACCGGAAATGGAAATCGCCTGCCCAGCCATCCCTTGGGAAGTATGAAGGTCGTTGGCGATTGGAGTCAGCAGACTCACGGGCATGAACTCTGCCGCGATCAACAGAGCGACGCAGAGTGTCAAAGACCCCACGGCGCTCCAGATCCGGCTATCGACCTGAGCCGAAGTAAAAGTTGAGGTAGTCATCGTTGTTCCCATGAAATAGCCAATACACAACGCCCCAAAGGATTGGGGCACTGCGCAATGGACGAATGAATGCAAGGAAATAAAAACGCCAGGAATTGACCCAGCGGGCGATGGGGCAATCCCTCATCGCGAATTGTTTGAGTTGGAATGATAGGGGGCTAAGGACGAACTGTAATGACCTGAAATCCGAAAGCACCTATGAATGCCGGCGCATAATTCATTTGCGTAAGGAGCGCTCAGTGCACCGTCGCTTAATCTGGATACCGCAGTTCATCGATCAGAACCTGCATCGCCCGGGATTTTTCGCGTTCACTGGAGTAGTACAGATGCAGTCCCGGGAATGTCCTGCACCACGCCTCCATAACAGGGATTAAATTGCCCGCATCGATATGGGGTTGGGCGATATCCTGCGGAACGTAGGCCAGCCCAAAACCCGATACGGCTGCATTCAAAATCTGATTGATGCCATTGAATATGAGTTTGCCTCTAACTCTCGTATTGACTTCCTGGCCGTCCTTCTCGAGCTCCCACGCGTACAGGCCGCCACGCGTCGGTAGGCGCATATTTATACATTCATGACCCTGAAGATCCTGCGGCTTGATCGGTACGTCACGGGATTCCATATAGGACGGTGCGCCTACCATGACAAAGCGCATGTCCGGTGCAATACGAACGGCCTCGATCCCGTTAGCCAGACCGTCCCCGAGACGGATACCGAAGTCAAAATGGTCGGCCACAATGTCCGTCAATCCATAGTCGATAGACACTTCTACACTGATCTGTGGGTATTTCGGCAGGACTTGGGCCAACCTCGGCCAGAGCACGGTATCGATCACATGATCGGTCGCTGTGATTCGAATATTACCAGCGGGGGTGTCACCGAGCTCAGTCACAGCAATCAGCTCGGCCTCGATTTCCCTAAGACGGGGTTCCACAGACTGAAGCAGTCGTTCTCCTGCCTCAGTGACGGACACGCTGCGGGTCGTTCGTGTGAGAAGGCGAACGCCGACCCGGGCTTCCAGTCGTTGGATGCTATGACTGAGCATCGATTGAGATATTCCCAATTGGGAGGCCGCGCGCGTGAAGCTCTGTTCCCGAGCGACAGCAATAAGAGCGAGGAGGTCGCTGTAATGTTCCTTTGCCATTCATCAATTCTCTGCATGGAAGCGGGTACTGTATCGGGCTCAAGCACGCGATAAAAGGTTTGGAGTCTATGAGCTTCACAACAGTTGTTGTGCGGTATTGATCAATGCTGATCATACCTTCATTCACGGTCGAGCCTTCCTCTTGGTGGCATCCCGGTTTCTAATGAAGCCCAACTCACTGGAGATCTATCATGAAAATTGGGATTCTTGGCTCCGGCCGAATGGGTAGTCATCTCGGCACGATGTTCGCCAAAGTTGGTCATGAGGTCAGCTTCAGCTACTCCCGTAGTCAGCAGAAAATTCTCGATTTGGCTGCGTCGGCGGGCAAAAATGCACGAGCGAGCACACCGGCAGAGGCAGCGCTAAACGCTGATCTGGTCCTCTTGGCCGTGCATTGGCTTCAGGTACCTGACGTGCTTGGCCAGGTTGGGGACCTGAGCGGGAAGATAGTCATGACCTGCTGCAACCCGTTAAACGCAGAGGACACAGAACTCGTTATCGGCCATACGATGTCCGGTGCCGAAACGCTGGCACGAATGATTCCTGACGCTCATGTTGTCGCAGCCTTCCAGTCGACGCCCAGCGAGCTATTGTTCGATGTATTTGCGGCCAGAGGCGAGGCGTTGCGTCCCAGTTTGATCTTCTGCGGCGATAACGCAGCCAGTAAAGCCCAGGCTGCTGGTCTCATCAGCCAGGTGGGATTCGATCCGGTAGACGCAGGGGCTCTGAAAATTGCTCGTTACATTGAGCCTTTCGGAATGCTCTCTGGTGTGTTGGCCTACGAAACGGACCAGGGGCCGGACTGGGCTTATCGCTTTGGGCGTTTCGACAGGTTGTTCAAAGGCACCTCCCGCATTGGAAAGTAGCTTCACTTGCGCCTACCGGCATCTCATCGACGTTCTGATTCGTAACTCCAAGTTATGTATGTAGTGATTTTGAGTCGACTCTGCTTCTTTTTGCGCTCCATATAATTGGTTCACGACCCCGCCTGGCCAGTCCGGTATGGCGGGTTGCAAGAGCCAAAACAAGAGCGGAGATGAAAATGAGCGCGTACAAAATTGCTGCAGTTCCCGGTGATGGCATTGGTATAGAAGTCATTGCAGCGGGTGTCGAGGTGCTCGAGGCACTGTCGAAAAAATCCGGTTTCGATTTGCAGTTCAAACACTTCGATTGGAACTCGGACAACTACCTGAAAAACGGTTACTACATCCCTGAGAACGGCCTTGAGGAATTGAAGACATTCGACGCCATCTTCTTTGGCGCTGTCGGTGCGCTTAATGTGCCTGATCACATTTCTCTCTGGGGCCTGCGCCTGCCGATTTGCCAGGGCTTTGACCAATACGCCAATGTGCGTCCAGCCCGTGTGTTGCCAGGGGTAAAAAGCCCGCTGATCAACGGCGACCAAATTGATTGGGTGGTGGTCCGGGAAAATTCTGAAGGCGAGTACTCCGGCAATGGCGGTCGTGTCCACCGTGGTCTGCCAGAAGAAGTGGCCACTGAAGTATCCGTCTTCACGCGGGCCGGCGTAGAACGCATCCACCGCTTTGCCTTCCAATTGGCACAGAGCCGTCCACGTAAGCACCTGACAGTGGTCACCAAGTCCAATGCCCAACGTCACGGGATGGTGTTGTGGGACGAGATCTTCTACGAAGTGGCTAAGGATTTCCCTGACGTAAGAATCGACAAGGAACTGGTCGATGCCGTAACCACTCGCATGGTTCTCAAACCATCGACCCTGGATGTCATTGTGGCGACCAATCTGCACGCCGATATCCTGTCCGATCTGGCCGCGGCATTGTCCGGTAGCCTGGGCATCGCTCCGACGGCCAACCTTAATCCTTCACGCAAGTTTCCATCGATGTTCGAGCCTATACATGGTTCTGCCTTCGACATTACTGGCAAAGGCGTGGCCAACCCGATTGCAACGTTCTGGACGGCAGCGATGATGCTCGAACATCTGGGTGAAGTGGATGCCGCCAACCGCTTGATGTCGGCCATCGAAGCGGTAACTGAAAGCGGGCTGCATACACCAGATCTCGGTGGTAAAGCCACTACTCGGCAGATCACTGACGCTGTACTTGAACTGATCAATCGCTGATTTCATTACTGATCAAACTGCGGATAAGCCGAGGGCGGATCATCGATCCGCCCTCGGCTTATCCGCAGTTTGATTTATATGCTCCTCGCTCAAGTCTCCACTAGCCTACCTCATGGCATTAATGTGTAGGCGCAGTATCTCTGGAGCGACAGGGCTAGAATTCGTAAGAATAAAAGAAGGGGTGGGCCAGCAATCCATTCGCGTGGCAAGCGTCGCGCCGGATTGTGTTCAGGCACAACGCAAATGAGGAGTCAGCCCGTGGCATCGACGAGCTCTATATGGGCAAAAACCGCTGGCATGCGTTGATAAAGGTCAGGGATATACTGCGGCGGGACGTTAGCGTTTTCAGATAAAGGGGGCGAGATTCAGGAACGGTCTGGGACGGGGGGCATGTGAGTTCTGGCGAACGCGACGTTGGGTTATTCGTTATGTCGCTGCCGAACCATACGGCCCGGCAGCGAATTCTCAATGGAACGGTGTCTGAGCTTCAGATCCCGGCAGTCTGTCCGCCGTCAATAACCATGGCGTGGCCCGTGACGAAGCCTGCCTGCTCGGAGCAAAGCCACAGGACGGTATTGGCGATCTCCTCGGGGCGACCCATACGACCAATCGGTTCCTGTGCAATCACGCGAGCGCGGCCTTGTTCGGTATCGCCAGTGAAGCGAGAGATCATGTCAGTATCGATAATCCCAGGGCACAGGGCATTCACTCGAATACCTTGGGACGCATGTTCCAGAGCTGCGCATTTGCTGATGGCGGTGACGCCGTATTTTGAAGCGCAGTATGCCGATTGCCCTTGGATCGCCAATATTCCAGCCCCGGAGGAGGTGTTAACGATCGCACCGCCTCCATTCTTCAGCATAATATCGATCTGGTGCTTCATGCACAGATAAACACTCTTCAGGTTTACCGCCAGCACGCGGTCCCAGAGGTCCTCGTCGATATCTTTGAGCTTGTTCACTGGCTGCTCGATTCCGGCGTTATTGAACGCGCAGTCGAGCCCTCCAAAAGTCGCCACGGTTTCATCCAGAGCCGCTTTGATAGCTTTGCTGCTCGTCACATCGCAGGGGATGGTGAGGACACGACCACCAAACGCGTCGATGAGTGCGGCGGTTTCCTCAAGACCTTTTTCGGAAATGTCTACAGCCGTAACGCTGGCGCCGGCTTTTGCGAATGCGATGGCCGTGGCTCGGCCGATGCCGCTACCGGCGCCGGTGACAAATGCGACTTTGCCGGTATAGGTTCCTGCGGTAGATAGGGTCATGATGCTGTCCTCTTGATTGTTTTTACTGAAGGATTCGAGCAGAAATTGGGTCAATGCCTCGCCTTCTGTTAAGGCGGCGGGGCATCGGTCTTAGTCATGGGGTCACTTGGATTTGACTTTGCTTCGGCTGTTGCCAACGGTGTATAGCGCGGCAGCACCAATGAGCACGATGCCTTCGATCAACCCTTGATAGTTCGCGCCCAGATTCAAGATGTTGAAGCCGTTGGTGAGCGAGTAGAGCAGCAGTGCCCCAGCCAGCGTTTTAATAACACTGCCGGCGCCGCCAAATAGCGAAGTGCCGCCCAGAATTGCCGCGGCGATAACAGCCAATTCAGCACCACTCAGGGCTGCGGGGTTGATGGAGCGCAGGCGACTCGCAAAAAGGATCCCGGCAAAGCCCGCCGCGGCGCTGCACAACACGAAAGCAACCAACTTGTAACGTACAACATTGATACCGGAGAGGCGGGCGGCTTCGGCATTGCCACCTACGGCGTAGAGGCGACGGCCTACCATGGTGAAACTCAGCGTCACCCAAACGATGGTGGTGAAAATCGCCATGTAGATGACCGGTTTCGGCAGCATGATTTTGCCTCCGGCGCCCCAGCTCATTGCCAGCAGGCAAAGGCCGCCCAGAGCCATTCCGAGCATGGCTGGTGTCAGGGGGCTCGCCGCTTTTCGTGCACGTACCGCTTGCAGAAGACTAATGCCCAGCAGTACCGCACCCAGGAGAATTGCTACCACGCCAGCGTCCAGTCGACCCGACTCGAACGCTTTCATGGCTTCGATGACTTCGGGTTTTTGCACAGACAGAGATTGGCCGTCAGTGAAAATCAAAACCGCGCCGCGTAGCGCAGTCATGGTGCCGAGGGTAACAATAAACGCATTGATACCCACGAATTGCACGATGGATCCGTTCAGCAGGCCGGCGCAAATGGCGACCGTCATTGAAAAGGCGCAGGCGGGCCAGAAGCCCAACTGATCGGCGAAACCGATAAGAATCGCGGCCGAGAGAGCCGCGACCGACGCGACTGACAAATCGAAATTACCGCTGATCAATATGACCGTCATGGCCACGGCCATAATGGCGATGAGTGAGGACTGATAGACGATATTGGTAATGTTCAGAACGCTGAGGTAGTTGGATTTCCCCAAGTAAGTCGTGATGCACGACAGACCAACCAGTAGCAGCAGCAATGCATAATAGACCCCCATTTCACGCAGGCTGAAGAGGCGTCGCCAATCTACCTGACGATACACAGGCGTGGGCGCGGGCGGTGGCGGTGTTACATTTTGACTGGCAAGCCGCACCGATTCGATTTTTGGTTGAGTTGTGGTACTCATTGTTTTTATCTCTATAGCTAGATTATCCATTGCTCAATGACCTCTGCTTTCAGGAGTCACGCATTTACCGCCTGCGAGCAGGAGCAGTTCATGTTCCGATGTTTCATGGACGGGGCGCTCCGCGACGCAGCATCCATCGCGCATGACAATAATGCGATCGCTTACGGCGAGCAGTTCTTCAAACTCTGACGACACGACGATGATGGCTTTGCCTTCTGCGGCAAGCCGACGGATCAGGAAGATGATCTCGGTTTTTGCACCGATATCGATGCCGGCGGTTGGCTCGTCCAAAAGAAGAACCTTGACGTCGCTGAATAACCACTTCGCGATTGTCACCTTTTGGGCATTGCCGCCGCTGAGTTCGCTGACGAGAATGTCAGGCGAACTGGCCTTGATGGAGAGTTGTTGGATGGCATCCCAGCCACGGTTCAGTTCACGTTGCTCGTTGGGAAGGCAATTGAATGCCGACACGGAATTCAAGGCGGGCAGGGAGGTGTTACGCCAAATCTCGAAATCCGGTACCAGGCCCTGCTTTATACGATCTTCCGGCACCAGGCCTATGCCGGCTTTGACCGAGGCGCCAGTGCTACGCCCAATCTCCCGGCCGTTGAGGATGACCTTGCCTGATGCATTCGTGTCAGCGCCAAATGCTGCGTGCAGCAATTCGCTTCGACCTGAACCCAACAGGCCCGCTATGCCTATGACTTCGCCAGCCGCGAGTTTCAGCGATGTCGGGTGCAGCTTGCCCGAGGAGGAGATGTTCTGCAGTTCCAGCACGGTTCGGGATGGATCGGAGGAACTGCTGCGTTGAGTCGTCGCACGCGCTTGTTTGGCGATTGGCTTGCCTACAATCGCTTCGGCCAAGAGATTTTCGTCCAGATCACAGGTGTTGGCTCGCATGGCTGCGACCCCATCACGCAGGACCGTGACACAGTCTGTCAGGGCTATGACCTCGTCCAGGAAGTGCGAGACAAAGAGAATGGCTTTATTTTCGACTTTTGACAGGCGTCGGACAGTGTCATAGACAATTTCTCGCTCCTCTGTCGCCAGGGAGGCGGTTGGCTCGTCCATGACAATCAAGTCCGCACCCGTGGCAAAGGCTTGATAAATCGCTGCCATCTGGCGCTGGCCTATCGAGAGGTCGCACACCTTGCTATCGGCATCCAGTCTGTAACCGACGCGCTGGCAGAGCTCATCGAAGCGTTCGCGCATCGAATTGGGGTAGCGCCACGTGCCGTTCTTTCCGAGAAAGACGTTTTCAATCACTGAGAGGGTGGGCACGAGCGGTATATGTTGGTGGATGGTGGCTACGCCCATGTCGTTGGCCACCTTCGGACTCGCCCACGTCACTGGCTTACCGCGCCAGACAATTTCACCGCTCGTGGGAGCATTAGCGCCGGACAGGATCTTAATCAGGGTCGACTTGCCAGCGCCGTTGGCGCCAAGCAATCCGTGAACTTTGCCCCGCGCAATGTCGAGATCGACGCCGCGCAGTGCGACAGTACCGTTTGGGTATTCTTTCGCAACCCCTTGGAGCCGCATGAGAAGCGTTTCTTGATGAGTCATCTCGATAATCCGTTTTTGTTTTTTGTTATCGGCTTATATAAAGCGCCTTACCACTTGTCGGGGCAGGCGTTGAGCGTGTCTTTGGTGAGCAATGGCAACTCGTAGGTCACGTACTTGCCTTTCGGTGTTTCCGGATGGGTCACAGACTCATAAAGAGACTTGAAGAGAAGTTCACCAAGCAGCTTGGGACGCACACACACAGACGCAGTGATTTCGCCAGCCGCGATCCCGGTAGACCCGACCTTGGAGCCGCCTCCTGTTGCCACCAAGGCGATTTCTGAACCTTGGGCTGCCAAGGCGCGAGCGCAACCAATGGCCATGTCTTCGGCCTGACTAAAGATGAGGTCGAGGTCTGGATGGGCAGTCAGCATGTTCTGGCAAACGCGCTCGCCCTGCTCAGGCGTCCAGTCGGTGGGCTGAGACGCGACAATTTCATATTTCGCGCCAGCTTTTTTCAGGCCCGTCTTGAAGCCCTCGGTGAGCTGCTTGACTACGGCGTAGCCAGGTACGCCTTCGACGACTGCGATTTTTGCCACACGGTCTTTAGGCAACAGCGTCGCTGCGTGCTCGCCGGCCACTTCGCCAGCGCGGATGTCATCGGTAGTAACCAAGGCAACAAGTTGTTCGTAGGGCTTGTTGATCGCCCGTTCCTGAGGGTCACCTACCATCACAGCGACCGCAGCCACGGGAATATTGTGATCTACGATCTTGTCGACGAAAGATTGCGCAACCACCGAATCCAGGGGCAGAAAACCGATAGCATCGACGCGCTGCGCGATCATGTCGTCGAGCGCATTGCCCTGCTTCTCGACGCTGCCTCGCGGGTCGATGATGACGGCTTTGACGCCGGCAGCTTTGGCTGCGGCTTCGAAGCCTTTAGCGGTCGCTACGTTGTAGGGATAGGCGAGGTTGCCGGGAACATAGCCGAAGGTCAGCTCGGCAGCGTTACTGACGGTGGCAGTCACTGCCAGGACGGCGGGGATCATGTGTTTGAAAAGTGCACGGATAGCGTGGTTTTGGCGCACGCTGAAATTCTTATTCGGCATTTATAGCTCCCTGAAACTTGTCGAAACGTTGTTGTTTTTGTGTTTTGCGTCAGGTCTTTCTTGGTTTTGCCTTGGTAAAGCACGCATTTCCAATCACGAAACTCAGGGGGCGAATCGCCGTGATGCGCACGACACATTCATCCGATCTGCAGGCGCTTTGCGTGAATACCTGCCCGACCGGTTGGAGGGTGGGTTTCTCGCTAGGCACATTCGAGTCAATTTTGCGTTACTTAAAATCAACATATCCCTGATTGTGGGATTGCGCAACAGATTTTGATTTGGTCATTTTCTGATTCGGGTCTACCGTCTGGCGCGGCACAGCGCCGTGCCGAATCGCTGCGCCATTGGAGCGCGCGCTATTTGTAAGGGGCGGTTGGCGTCGGGAGGCCTACAGTCATGCCCAACGATTAGGGTGCCAAGCCTTGGGAGCAGGCCACCCAATCATGTTTTACGATCACACCGAAGCACGAGTGATGTGTGGCTTCAGGCGTCTCGACGGGCCTTTGAGGGCGATGACAATGAGCCGTCCACGATGCCAATAACCTACGCAGAACCCACCTGCTTACAGGATTTACAGGCCAGCTCTAGATGCCTGTAAATTAATTAATCCCATTTATTGACACATTTTTTATTGTTCGATAGGGTTTGTGGCAGCAGGTGACTTTCATTGGGCTTCGCTCGGTGGTCTGCACAGATCGCATTCGCTCTACCGTTTTTCATCTAAAAATAAAAGAAAGGGCAGGCAGAACATGCAAGAGCTAAAGGCGCATCGCTTCGCTGATGATTTCGTCTTCCTTGAGGCTCCTCGGTGGTACGACGGTTGCCTGTGGGTGCCAGACGTCTTTGACTCGATTCTCTACCAAGTCGACGTGAGCGGGCGCCGGGTTGTGCTGAAAGACAATTTGCCACCGCGGCCTAATAGTCTCGGATTCCTGTCTGATGGAACTCCTCTTATCGTGTCATCCGTCGCTCGCCAGATATTGAAGCTGGTGGATGGAGAGTTGCTTGTACACGCTGACCTCTCGAAGTGGGCCACTGGTGATTTGAATGATTTCGCGGTGGCCGACAATGGCTGTCTCTATGTCGGCAATTTTGGCTATGACCTGTTCATGGGCGAAGAGAAGCGCGAAACCTCTGTCCATATCGTCGAGCTGGATGGCACCGTCAGCCACGGTAGCGATGGCGTCGAATTCCCCAATGGCGCGGTAATTCTTAATCATGGGCGAACGCTGGTGGTCGCAGAAACCTGGCGCGGCCGGCTGACGGCATTTGATCGTGCGCTGGATGGATCTCTGTCCAATCGCCGGCTATTTGCCGACATCGCAGGACGACAGCCGGACGGTATGTGCGCCGATGCAGAAGGCGGCGTTTGGGTTTGCTCGTTCAATACAGGGGAAGTTTTGCGGGTCTTGGAAGGAGGGGAAATTACACATCGTCTGCATTTCCCAGGTAGCGCCGTTGCTTGCGAACTGGGCGGGGATGACGGTCATACCCTTTTTATCACTACCTATGATGGCACGATCCCTGACCAGCAAGCGCGCAAGCGACTTGGGGCACTTAACCAAGTGCAGGTCGACATTCCTCGTGCTGGATCCTGAACAACGAAGCCAGATCGGCTGCTGATGACAACGGTTTGCGGTTAGGGCATCCCATGGTTGAGCCCGGGCAGGTATCGCCTGTTCGTTGCTACCAGGTTTGAAAGAGCGAGGAATAGGGTCAATGCAGATTTATGATTACATCGTCGTCGGTGCTGGATCTTCCGGCTGTCCGGTTGCGCGCGGCTTGTCTGACGACCCACAGAACAGCGTCCTGCTCATCGAGGCGGGTCCTGCGGCAGATCGTTTTTGGGTCAACACGCCCGCGGGAATGGGCAAGCTGTATTTTAACAAGCTGTTGAACTGGAACTTTCGCACCGCGCCGATGGACAAGCTCCAAGGGCGTGAAATGTACTGGCCTCGGGGCAAATTGCTTGGTGGGTCCAGCTCCATCAACGGCATGGTATTCATTCGCGGGCATCAGAAAGATTTTGATGGCTGGCGTGCCCTGGGCAACCCAGGCTGGGGCTATGAAGATGTTTTGCCCTACTTCAAAAAAATGGAGCATTTCGAGCGGGGCGGCGACCAATACCGGGGAGCGAATGGTCCGCTGTGTATCAGCGATCCGATCGTCAAGGAAAAGAGTAGCTACGACTTTATAGAAGCCGCGAACCGTATCGGCATCCCGGTGACCGAGGACATGAACGGCGCTGTGCACGATGGCGTGGGTTTCATGCAGCACAACATCCAGGACGGACAGCGGATGTCGACTTACCGGGCATTTATCGAGCCGGTCATTGAACGACCGAACCTGACGATTCGAACCGGATGCGAACTGCAGCGCGTTTTATTCGATGGGCGAACCGCCGTCGGCGTAGAGGTTTTGAAGGGCGGTCGCTTGGAGAGGATCTATGCGGCGCGTGAGGTGATCTTGTCAGCGGGTTCACTGAAGACTCCGCAGATGCTCATGCTGTCGGGTGTTGGCCCACGGGCTGAACTGGAAAAGCACGCGATACCTGTGGTCCTGGATTCCCCGGGGGTGGGGCAGAACCTGCAGGATCACTTCTATATCCACACAGGTTGGCGTTGCACCCCGGACAGCTCGTACAACGCCAACCTTGTCGGTCTGCGTAAATACTGGGAAGGCTTTCGTTACCTGATGACCCGCAAAGGTTATCTTTCCCTCGGCTCTTCCCAGGTAGCGGCGTTCGTTAAAAGTAGGCCGGACGAGGACTATGCTGATCTCCAAATCAGCTTCAGGCCCATGACCTTTCAGTACTTTCCCGACGGCACGGTTGACGTTGAAAAGCATCCTGGGCTCGGGGTGTCGGTCTATCAGTTGCGTCCCAGCACCACGGGAACAGTGACGCTGCGTTCGACCAACCCGTCGGACCCGGCCGATTACACACCCAATTTCCTGAGCAGTGATTACGACGTCAATGCCGTGATCAGTGGTGTGCGCTGGATACGCAAAATCATGAACAGCGAGCCCATCAAATCCCGGGTGGTCGCCGAAGAACTGCCCGGGCCCCACGTCCGTACGGATGAAGATATTTATAACTACCTGGTCGAAACCGGCAACTCGGCCCACCACCAGGGGGGCACCTGCAAGATGGGTAACGACGCCATGGCGGTGGTGGACGAACGACTGCGTGTTCGTGGTATCGAGCGACTGCGGGTAGTGGATGCTTCGATCATGCCATTTATCACGTCGGGCAACACCAATGCCCCGTCCATCATGATCGGAGTGAAGGCCGCCGACCTGATTCGTGAAGATGCGCTGGCGCGCCGCGCAAGCAGCTCCCTGGCCGAAACTAATTGAGCGAGTCGGTGAACACCGTGTCGCCACTTGCTGAGGAAAACCTCATGTCCACAGAAACTCAAAGTCACGTCGCCGACGCTACGCATCCACGCGTTGGCTTGTTCATCGATGGTGAATGGATTTTTGATCGCCCATCATGTTTCGAAGTCCGCAATCCGAGCACCGAAGCCGTGCTCACTACGGTACCCGGCGCCAACTCCGAAGATTTGAAGCGCGTATTGGTCGCTGCGGAGCGGGGATTCAAGGTATGGCGAGCGACGCCACCGGTGGAGCGCAACCTTATTATTGCTCGTGCCATCGCTGGTGTGCGTGAGCGCGGCGAGGAAATCGCACAGATCATTACCCGTGAGAATGGCAAGTTGATCGCAGATGCTCGGGCCGAAGTTGAACGCTCGGCGAGCTTCTTTGATTGGGACATGGCGCAGGCGTTGCGTGCTTACGGAACCATTGTCCCGGGCGAAGCGCAGATGCAAAAGCTCATTCTACGCCAACCGATCGGGCCGGTAGCTGCCTTCACCCCTTGGAATGTGCCCCTTAGCGCGCCAGGTCGAAAAATCAGCGGCGCGTTATGTTCGGGTTGCTCGATTATCCTGAAGGCACCAGAAGAAACGCCTGGGGCGGCTGTCGCCATGGTTCAATGTTTCGAGCAGGCCGGCTTGCCCAAGGGGGTGCTGAATCTGGTGTTCGGTAACCCCGCCGAGGTTTCCCAGGCGCTGATTGACTCTCCAGTGACTCGCATGGTCACACTGACTGGCTCGGTCGGCGTGGGTAAACGCCTCAGCGCCTTGGCGGGAGCCGCCATGAAACCGGTGCTGATGGAGCTTGGTGGTCATGCGCCGGTGATTATCTGTGCTGGGGTTGATGCGACCGAAATCGGCAAGATGGCGCTCAAAAGCAAGATCCGTATCAATTCTCAGTGGTGCGCCGCGCCGGGACGTTTCCTGGTTCACGAAAGTCTTTACGAGGAATTTGTCGCTGGGTTCGTTGCAGCGGCGCAGCAGGTGCGTGTCGCTGATGGGCTAGATCTCAAGGCAGATATGGGCCCCGTCACCAGCGGGCGACGGCTGGCGGCAATGCAGCATTTCGTCGATGACGCGCTCGAGCGCGGTGGCAAGGCTGCCGTGGGTGGTCATCGCGTCGGTGATCGTGGCTACTTTTTTGCGCCAACGCTGCTGGTCGATACCCCACTCGATTGCGAAATCATGCGCGAAGAGCCGTTTGGTCCGGTGGCGGTGGCCGTCCCGTTCAAGACCCTTGATCAGGCGATCGAAATCTCCAACAGCCTCTCCGTGGGCTTAGCCGCGTTCGCTTTCACCAATACTCTCGAGGAGGCCGAGCGGCTGAGTCGCGAATTGGACCTGGGGGTTCTGTCGATCAACCATTTCGGTGCGCCGGATCCCGATACGCCGTTCGGGGGTATGAGGGACAGTGGGATCGGTCGAGAAGGGGGGCCGTGGAGTCTCGAGTCCTACATGGTCAGCAAGACAGTGCTGCAAAAGACAGTCCGCGTCTAAGCAAGGGGCCCCGGAATGTGATCAGCCTCCGGGGCCGTGATTTTAGTTGCATCGACGGGAGACCGTTTCATGTCAGAACAGATATTCAATTCGAAACACGTGGCCATAAGCGCCGACATCGTCCATCACTTCTCTGCATTGGCGGCCGGGCTGCGTTACGAAGACTTGCCTGAGGCCGCACGCGAAGCCGCGAAGAAAACCATTCTCGATACCTTTGGGGTAATGCTCGCCGCGAGCGGGATGGAGCCTGCGGTATTGGGGGTCATCGAGGTAGTCAAGGAGTCTGCAGGTACCCCCCAGGCGTCGATTCTGGGCTTTGGGGGGCGCGTCCCAGCGACGATGGCGGCCCTGGCCAACGGGGCGCTGGCGCACTGCCTGGACTACGACGATCAAACACCTTGGGGGCAGCACGCGGCGAGCTCGATCATTCCAGCGGTGTTTGCCTTGGCCGAACGTAAGGGGGGCGTGACTGGCAAGGACATGATTGCCGCCGTGGCTGCCGGGCAGGACATCTTCGCGCGACTGCGGTGCAATGTCGGTTGGAAGAAAGACTGGAACCTGTCCACTGTTATGGGGGTGTTTGCTGCCACCGCGGCTGCCGGGCGCGTCATGGGCTTCAATGCGAAGCAGACCGCCAACGCCCTGGGCATCGCCAGTATGCAGTGTTCGGGCATCATGGAGATGGTGTGTGGTACGGGGAGCGACCTGCGCGGCTTATATGCCGGCTTTTCGGCCAAAGGCGCAGTGCTGGCAGCGCTCATGGCGGAAAAAGGCGTGCCTGGTATCGATTGTCTTTTTGAAGGCGGGTACGGGTTTTTCAACACCTATTTCGACGGCCGTTACGATCGCGACAAAATCCTTGAGGATATCGGTGTCGACTACAAGGGTAGCGTCACCTTGTACAAGCGCTGGCCCTCGGTGGGTACCGCGCACAGTCATATGAAAGCAATTATCGACATTGTTTCGGACAACGATCTTGCGCCGGACGATATCGCCGAAATCCGGTTGTTCGTGGGCGACTATCACGCGCTCATGTGCGAGCCGCTGAACGTACGCAAGGCGCCGGCGACGTTGGCGGATGCGAAGTTCAGCCTACCTTTTCTCGTCGCGGTTGCAGCTGTGCGTCGTGGCATGAGTGTGCTGGATTTCACCGAGTCGGGCCTGCGTGATACGAAGGTCCTGGCCACCGCCAACAAAATTTCCTTGGTCGCCGATGCGTCACTGGACTGGAAGCTGGAACTGCCACTAGGGCGTGTCGAAGTGGTAGCAGCGGACGGTCGTCGCTGGGAAAGGTCCGGTACCCATATTCCCGGTAATGCGGACAACCCAATGACCTGGGCCGATCTCTGTTCGAAATTCGCCGAATGCGCAGCGGTGGCGGTGAGTCCGTTGAGCTCTAACAGGATTGCAGAAGTCCTGCAGCTGGTGCAGTTACTGGAAGACGTCGAGGATGTTGCCGAGTTGATGCGCACGTTGCAATGACGGGTTGATACCTGCGCAGCCTATTTTGAAGAACCACAAAAATGAGGTCCGTACGATGGAAAGAGTGCACTGCGTAGCTGTAACGCTGGCCAAGCCTGAACATCTGGATGCGGTAAAGGCGGCGCTTGAAGCGTTGATCGAGCCTGTTCATCAGGAAAAGGGCATGATCCAGTATGAAATGTACTGTGATCGCACTGAGCCGAGACGCTTCGTGTTCATCGAGGAATGGGAAACCTACGAGGATTTCGAGGCTCATGTGCACGCACCGCATGTGAAAGAGTTTCTGCGAAAAACAGAAGGCTTGATCGAAGAAAACTTCTTTCATCCTTTGTCCTTCCACAAATAGGCAACAGGTCAAACGAGCCGTTAAGGACAAGCCCGATGACGTTGAATTGTCACTTCGGGCTTTTCTTATAAAACCCAAATTTTATTCATATTGTGGGATTAACGTTTTTGTTTCTTGTCTGTTTATTGCTCGATCCTACAATTTGAGACTATGATTAAAAGCCAGCGCACTCCGAATTGCGCGCAACGCAATCATGGTTTTTCACGGGGGCCTGAGGTATTCCGAGGGACCCTTTAACGTAGGATAGAGTGGGTAATGGACATAGAAGCGCTTCATGGGGAAAACCCGGCCATTGAAGACGAGAGAGAAGAGCATGCTCGCGACGGCGCGAGCAGTCTTACAAAGATGCTCAGCATCCTCGATCTGTTCAGTTCCAATCAGGCTGTGTTATCGACCACTGCCATCATCGAAGCACTCGAAACCTCTCGGTCTACAGGGTATCGCTACATCAAGGCGCTGCACTCTGCAGGTTTGCTAAGTACCGTTGGAAATGGCAACTACGTATTGGGTTCGCGCATTATCGAGCTGGACTTACAAATCCGTAATACCGATCCGCTGCTGCAGGCCAGTAAGGGGGTGCTGGAGGAACTGGTCGATACGATCGGTCACTCGGCGCTCTTGTGTACGGCGTTTAGGGACTCGGTGCTATGTATTCGGGAGCATCGTGCACCTCTGAGCCCCGAAAATCGATTTCGACGTGGACAGCGCAGGCCGCTGTTTCAAGGTGCCGTGTCCAAGGTCATCCTGGCTTATTTCCCTCATCATCGGCTAAAAAGCCTTTATAGCCGTGCGCAACCCGATATACAGCGAGCGGGCCTAGGCGACACATGGGAGGAGTTCCGGAGCACGCTCAGCAAAATCAAAAAAGACGGCTATCTCATCACCAAGGGCGAATTCAATCCCGGCGTCTATGGTGTAGCGGCACCTATTATCAATGAGAGCAACATCGTCTTAGGCAGTATTGGCGTTGCTTGGGATGAAAAGGAGCGGCGCGATGTCGACGTCAAGCGTGCGGTGGTATCTGTCAAGCGCGCGGCGCGAGAGATCTCCAATCGCCTTGCCCAGGCAGAAGTAAATATCTAGCGGTTCCCACCCGGAGTGAATTGTCTCTCCAGCCGGCCAAGGTCATCCTTCCTGCGTGAATCCAGGCGCCTGATTCTGGCCGCCTGGATGGGCCGTTATCACTCAAAGAGTTTTGCTCGTAATCCGCCGTCTGTCGGTTTACATCCCTCCTACTGATCGCCTTTCCCGCCCTCCGGCCCACCGAATCTTCGGGGTGTCATCGCGTCCTTGCACCTGTCTTCAACGTGGTTGGACAGGTTCGTTCCTGTCTGATCCTACGATATTGAACTCAAGGGCAATAAAGACGGATATAGATTTCCTGTTGATTTATCCCACTATGCGAGATAGTTTAATTTTGCTGTGCGGCAATTCGGCGCACCTTTGCAAGTGCGCAAACCAGCAGAAAGGAGAATGGCAGTTGAAGACCTACGCACATTGGATTGATGGAGCTTACCAAGAGCCGGCGGGGCGCGAATGGATGGACACCCAGGACCCTTATCTGGGGGAGGCATGGGCAAGAATCCCCCTGGGAGTGGCAGTTGATGCCGACGCGGCGGTGTCTGCGGCTAAACGCGCGATGACGTCCGGGCCCTGGGCAAGCATGAGCGCAACCCAGCGTGGAAAAATCATGCGGCGTATCGGTGACCTGACCTTGGAGAATGCTGATCGTCTGGCCGAACTTGAGGTGCGCGACAACGGCAAGTTGCTGGCGGAAATGCGCGGCGCTATCAGCAACGTGGCGGAGATTTGGTATTACTACGCGGGCCTTGCCGACAAGATCCAGGGTTCCGTGATGCCGATCGAGAAAGAAGGCATCGTCGCGATGACTACCCGGGAACCGGTTGGGGTGGTGCTTGCGTTGACTGCTTGGAATGCGCCTTTGAATTTTTTGGCGCTCAAGTGTGCCCCCGCATTAGCCGCAGGTTGCGCAGTGGTGGTTAAACCCTCGGAGTTTTCTTCGGTCAGTTCGCTGGAGTTCGCAGCGCTGACCAAGGAAGCCGGTCTGCCGGACGGCGTCCTGAATGTGGTCACAGGCTTGGGCCTTGGCATTGGCGCTCCGCTCGTTGAGCACCCCGACGTTGCGATGGTCACCTTTACCGGATCTGACGCAACGGGCGCCAAAGTTTACGAAACCGCGGCTCGCCATATGAAACGAGTCGCGCTGGAGCTGGGCGGCAAATCACCCAATATCGTTTTCGCCGATGCGGACCTGGAGCTAGCTGTGGCCGGAGCTGTCTCCGGTATCTTCGGCGGCGGCGGCCAGATGTGCACGGCCGGCTCCCGGCTATTGGTTCAAAATTCTATCTTGGAGGCTTTTACCGAGCAGTTAATTGCCGGGGCGCGTTCGGTAAAATTGGGCAATCCGATGGAGCCGGCCACCCAGATGGGACCCATGTCCACCACTCCGCAATATCAGAAAGTGCTCGATTACATCGAGATAGCCAAGGCAGAAGGTGCGCGCTGCGCATTCGGCGGCCAGCCTGCCAGTGGGCCGGGCATTCGCGGCGGTCAGTTCATCGAACCGACGATTTTTACCCACGTATCCAATTCGATGCGCATTGCCCAAGAAGAGGTATTTGGCCCGGTGCTGTCCGTCATCGGCTTTGAGGAAGAGGCTGAAGCTGTCTCCATCGCCAATGACATCGCCTATGGGCTGGCAGCCGGGGTGTGGACCCGTGACATTGGCCGGGTGTTTCGCATGGCCAAGGCGCTGGAGGTCGGAACGGTCTGGGGCAACACGTACCGTACCTACAGCTACACGATGCCCTTCGGCGGCATGAAAAAGTCCGGCATAGGACGGGAGATGGGCATCGAGGCGGTGGATGAGTTCCTCGAAACCAAAAGCCTGATGATTTCCATCGCAGATGCACGCCCGCGAAACAACTTCATTCCGCGTTGAGCCGGCTGATAGCAGCATGAGCGAGTGACGACATCAGCGCTCATGACTGTTTGTCCTTACAGAACAAAAAAGGGAAAACAAGAAAATGACCGATAAGGCTTCTCATCAATCCAGCCTCGCCCGTCTGGATGGACGGCGAATCGTAATCACTGGCGCTGCATCGGGTATTGGACGAGCGACAGCAGAGCGCTTTCTAGCGGAAGGGGCCAGCGTCGCGTTGCTTGACAGGAATGGCGAGGCATTGAACGCGGCGTTCAAGGGCAGGGGCCATTGCTTCGCAGTCGATATCAGCGACGAGAAGGCTGTAGCGCAAGTCACTGAGCAAGCGGCGCGGGACATGGGCGGTATCGACGGCGTGGTCAACGCCGCCGGGATCATGGGCAAGGGCTCCATCCTTGAGGTACCTGCCGATGAGTTTCGTCAACAGATCGAGATCAACCTGGTGGGCACCTACATCGTTTCGCGCAACTGCCTGCGATGGATGACGGATGAGCCCTTTGCAACGATCGTGAACATTGCCTCAGCGGCGGGCCTGCTGCCCAATGCGCCGGGCCTTACCGCCTATGCGGCATCCAAAGGTGGAGTGATCAACCTGACACGATGCATGGCAGCGGAGTTGGCGCCACGGGTGCGGGTCAACAGTGTCTGCCCAGGCATGGTGGACACGCCGATGGCGGACGGCTACCGGGCCAACGTCAGCAATTACGCACTCAAGCGTTTGGCTGATCCGTCGGAGATCGCGGCGGCCATCCTCTTCTTGACCTCTATGGAGTCTTCCTACGTCACCGGTACGGCGCTGGCCGTTGACGGTGGCCGTTCTTTTCATTGAGAGGCAGCGACATCAGGGCACGCGGGTGCCGGCTGGCAACGTGCCCGTCAGCTGGATCGATCATCAGTGAGTGAAGTATCCCTGGCTGCCGTCTTTCGCGATGGAAGGCGGCCGTCTTACGGTCATCACAAGGACAATAAAAATGGCAGGTACAGACTCCTTTGGCCAGACGGCCGACTCATCTCCGCGTTACGCCAAACCTATTGGAGAACAACATCCGATTCGCACGTCGGACGCAACCTTGTCGTCTGAAAAGGCTCGTCGAAAATCGCTGATTCGAGGCGTGCTGGGGGTTTCGTTCGAGTATTACGATTTCGTCGTCTACGCGACATTCGCACCCTATTTTTCCAGGTTGTTTTTTCCTCAGGACAGCGCGCTTGCCGCGTCGCTCAATGTGCTCGGAATTTTCGCCATCGGCTTTCTTGCTCGGCCGGTTGGAGCGATGCTGGCCGGCAGACTGGCGGACCGCTTCGGACGCAAGCCGATCATGCTGTGCGCCTTGATGCTTGCCACCCTGGGCAGCTTGGTCATCGCCTGCGCCCCGACCTACAGTTCCATCGGGGCCGCCGCGGCTTTTGTGCTTGTGGCGGCTCGGCTGATGCAGGGGCTTGCCCATGGGATGGAGAGTATCTCGGCGTTCGTCTATGTGGGCGAAATGGCCGATCCTAAATGGCGAACGCTGCAGAGTTGTGCTTATCCCATCGGATTGATTCTTGGCATTATCCAGGGAACGCTGTTCGGCGCGATCCTCAGCTCTGTTCTCAGCGCAGAAGACATGCAAGGGTGGGGCTGGCGAATTCCCTTCGCGATTGGCGTTCTGTATGGGCTGTTAACGGTATTCCTGCGCCACGGAATGGACGAATCTTCCACCTACGAAGATGCCAAGCACCAGGCGAACCTCGAGGATAACGGCTACTGGCGAAACGTCTGGCGATACAGAAAGACAGTGCTGATCCTGTTTCTGATCTGGCCGGCCAATTATGTTGCTTCGTACACCATGCTCGTAACCTTTGGTGATTACGCCATCACCATGCTTGGGGCCAAGCCAAAGGATGCCTATTGGGCGGTCCTCGTCGCGCAGGTCATGTACCTGTTCATGTTGCCCGTCTGGGCTTATATCTCTGACCGTCGCGGGCGGCGCTTCAACTACACAGTTGGATTCGGGGCCATTTTCCTGCTCGTTTACCCGCTGCAACATTTTTTACTGGGGCCAAGCTTTCTGCAGATTCTGCTACCCATGGCGATCGGCTTGTTCTTTTTCGCGGCGGTGGCCTCCACTGAGGTCGCCTTCATGAGCGAACTGGTCCCCAACCGGGTCCGGGCACAGGTGATCAGCATTCCGTCGTCTGTTTCGGCCGTCATATTCGGCGGAACCGCGCCCTACATGAAGTCGTGGTTGACCGCATATATCTCGCCCAATGCCTTTATTTTTTACTTTATGGCGCTGGCGCTTATCGCGGTGTTGGCTGTTCGGTTCCTGGTTAAAGAAACCCGCGGGCGGGATTTGGCAAGCTGAACGAACGGGAAGTACTTGGGGCGGTGGTGTATGTCAAAACGCCTACGTCCCTGTGTTTTATTCACTCATATCCAAAGCACGCAGGCCCTAGCACTCCACTCCAAAAATAAGTACAGAGGTGTTGTTCCATGCAGAAAGCGACCTTAGTAGCCCTCGCCATAGCGCTGAGTTCCAGATTGTCACTGGCAAATAATTCGAACACCCTGCCCACGTTGAACTACCCGACCCAGGGCCAACAGCTCTACGCGACAGCCGCAGCAGAAAAAGATCTGCTTACAGTCACCGCGCAGCCTTGGTTCAAGGTGACGGACGAGGCATGGCAACTTGAAGGACCCGCCTTTGACCGGCAAGGCAATCTGTTATTTGTGGAAGTATTAGGCGGACAGGTACTGAAGGTCGACACTCAAGGCCAGCTTCAGGTGGTGGTGGCGAAAAACGCGCGTGGTTCTGCAGGCCTCGCCATACACAAGGACGGGCGCTTGTTTGTCGCCGGGCTGGGGAATTACGTCGATACAGGCAATCTTACGGTCTACGATGCCAACGGTAAAAAACCTGAGGTGATTATCGACACGAATAATGGTTTCCTGGTCGATGATCTGGTATTCGATGCTCACGGCGGTTTCTACTTTACCGACCTTAAGGGCACCTCCACGGAGCCTACTGGCGGCGTATATTACGTGCCAGCCGATCACAAGAGCATTGTGCCAATCCTGCCTAATATGGCGAACGCCAACGGCATAGCTCTCTCTCCGGATGGGAAGAGATTGTGGGTCACAGAGTTTGGTACGGGGTTGCTGCACCGCGTCGAGCTAAAGGACGCACAGTCAATTGCGCCGTTCGGGGCGGTGGTGGTTTACCGCTTCCATGGGCCGTCGCCTGACTCGATGCGGGTGGATGCAGACGGCAACGTCTATGTCGCGCAATACAGTCAAGGGCGCGTACTGGTGCTTAATCCCAACGGTCTACCAATCGGACAGATTCTGCTACCGGGTAGGGAAACGGGGCATTTCCTGTTTTCTACCAGCATGGCTCTCAAGCCAGGCACCCGGGAAGTGTATCTTGTGGCGAACGATGGTGATCGGGGACAAGGGTCGATGATTTTCCGGGCGCGAGGGTTTGCGCAGGCACTTCCACTGTTTTCCCATCAGTAACGAGGGAGGGCATGGGCTGGAAGCGGCTTTGTTGAGTGCCCGCTTCCAGTTTGACTAGCGTCCCAATGAGTGGGTAAACAGCAACTTGGCGATGCCTCAGCGTGGGATGAAGTTGTTACCCGGACGCGCGTCTGCAATCGAGATCATGAGGCTTTTCGTCTCCAGGAACTCGTCGACGGCTTCGATCCCCATTTCGCGACCGATGCCTGAACGCTTCATTCCTCCAAACGGCATCATGTAGCTGTAAGTGCGGTACGTGTTACCCCAGACGGTTCCAACCTCCAGTGCTTTGGACATCCTGAACAATCGTCCAGTGTCGCGCGTCCAAACGCCTGCAGCCAATCCGTAAGGGATGTCGTTCGCGATCGAAACAGCTTCGGCTTCGTCTTTGAAGGCAATGACGGACAAGACTGGACCGAATACTTCTTCCTGGGCGATACGCATACCGTTTGAAACACCGACAAATATTGTGGGCTCGACAAATTGGCCGCCCGTTAGGCCGGGTCCGGTTGCGGGCTTGCCACCCAGAATGCAATGCGCCCCTTCGCCCTGGGCGATCTCGATGTATTCCAGTACTTTTCGGTATTGTGGTGCGGTGGACATTGGACCCATTTGGGTGGCTGGATCCATGGGGTTACCGAGCCTCACGGACCGAGCGCTTTCGAGCAACCGCTCCGTGAAGGTTTCAAGAATCGAACTCTGCACCAATAGGCGTGAACCTGCCGTGCACATTTGACCTCCGCCACCGAAGATACCGGAAACCGCCCCGGCAACGGCCAGCTCCAGGTCAGCGTCTTCGAAGACAATATTAGGCGATTTACCGCCCAGCTCCATGGCGACTCGTTTCATATGGCGAGCAGCAGTTTCGTATACCTTTGTCCCGGTCAGATCAGAGCCGGTGAAGGTGACCATCGCAACGTCCGGGTGTTCGACGAGGGGCGCGCCGATATCCGAACCAAGTCCGGTTACCACATTGAGGACGCCATCCGGCAATCCGGCTTGCCTGGTCAGTTGGGCAAATTCGAGGGAGCTGATCGAGGAGTATTCGGAAGGTTTTACGACTGCAGCGCAACCGGCTGCCAACGCGGGGGCACATTTGAGTGCCATGAAGTTCAAGGGGGCGTTCCAAGCGGTCAACGCAAGTACCACCCCAACCGGTTCCCGGGTGGTCATTGCGACTATTCCCGTCTTCTCGATCGGCATCACGGAGCCCTGAATTTTGTCGGCGAGCCCCGCGTAGTAGTTCCAGATATCCGCGACGCTTTTTATCGCCCCGCGCGTCTCGGCGAACAGTTTGCCGTTGTCACGCACTTCGAGCTCCGCGAGCAGGTCAATGTGTTCTAGCGTAAGGTCGCCAATCCGCCGCATGATCTTGCCACGCTCGGTTGCGCTCATGCGTGCCCATGGGCCCACTGTCATGGCGCGTTTGGCACATGCGACCGCAGCATCCGCGTCGGCAGCAGAACCCAGGGGGATTTTTGCCCACGGCTCGCCGCGATAAGGATCGACACTGTCCATCCATTGCATGCAGGTCGGATTTCGATAACTGCCGTCAATCCAATGCGCGTAAGTTTTCACGGAAATCTCCTAACTGAGTGATGTTTCAGGCTGTACGGCCGGGACATGATTCGTGCGCGTTCGGTTGATAAACAGCACGATTGCCGCGGCACACAAATTGATGCCCGCCAGGATCAGCAGGCCCACGGTGAAATCACCGGTGCGGTCGCGGAAGAAACCCATGATGGCGGGACCCGTGAAGCCTCCCAAGTTGGCTATCGCATTAATGGCTGCGATCGCGCCGGCAGCGAATTTCGTGGGGATCTGACTGAAGCACAACGACCAGAATGGCGAGATCGAAGCCCAACAGCCTATCGCTGCGCAGGAAAAAGCCGCCATCCGGGCAAGTGGATCGCTCAGCAAGGCCGCCGCTGTTAAACCCAGCGTTGCGAGTACTATCGGGGCGGCGGTATGAAAACGGCGTTCCAGCCTGGCATCGGATCGTTTTCCCCACCAGATCATGGCCATTGCGGCCAGAGCATAAGGCACTGCAGAAATTAATCCGGTCTGCAGATCGCCAAGGCCAAATTCCTTGATGATCCTGGGAAGGAAAAAGCTTACGCCATAGGCGCCTACGACGATCGCGAAGTTGGCCAGCCCCAGCAGCAGAACCCGTGCGCTGGTCAATGCACGAAACAGGCTGTCGTGCGGCAAAGGAGGGCAGGCGTCGGCATCCTCGGCCAGACGTGCAGCCAACGCTTGTTTCTCTTGTGGGGATAGCCAGGTTGCATCGTGGGGGCGATCGGTCAAATACCGAAGAACGACGAACGAAAGAACAATCGCTGGCAGCGCCTCGAGAAAGAACATCCAGCGCCAGCCAGGAATGGCGAGGGTTCCGTCGAGCTCCAGAAGCACACCGGAGACCGGCCCCCCGAGTGACAGCGATATTGGAGCAGCGCACAGAAACGTTCCCATAACCCGGGCGCGATAACGGGAGGGGAACCAGAGCGTCACGAAGTAAGTGATTCCTGGGAAAAAACCTGCTTCTGCTGCGCCTAATAACAGGCGCAGAGCATAGAACTCCGTATCCGTGGTAACGAAGGCCATGGCCCCGGACATCAGGCCCCAGGTAAATAATATTCTCGCGATCCAACGTCGTGCGCCATAGCGGGCCAGCATCAGATTGGAGGGAATCTCGAATAAAAAATAAGTCAGGAAAAACAGCCCGGCACCCAGCCCAAACGCGGCAGCGGTGAGGCCGATGTCCTTGCTCATGTGAAGTGCGGCGAATCCTACGTTTGCGCGATCCAGATAAGCGACGAAATAGCAGACAATCATCAACGGCATCAGTCGCCGAAATGCCTTTTTTGCCGCGGTGTCATCGGCGGTTGTCATGTTGTTCTCCCTTATTATTATTATTCAGCGTTGTTCTGCGCAGCGCCTGGTATTGCGAGGCCTGTTAAAGCTTTTTTGGGGCCGCGATTCACATGCGTGTTGTTCGCCGGGCTGACGGCACTCTCCCTGCGTTTCGGTTAAATAAACGCCGTCGGGAGGTGCCGGTTCTAGCCCCGCGTTACACCGGCGGGATGCAGGCGGTCTGGCCTCCGTCGACGCTGATCACCGCTCCAGTCATGAAGCTTGCGTCATCGGTCAGCAGGAACGCGGCGACTGCTGCGATCTCTTCTGGTTCGCCTTCGCGACCGATCGCGTGCGCTGCCCGAATGCGTTTGGTCTTCTCGGGGTCTTCGAACATATAGGCGGTAAACGGAGTGCGGATCATCCCGGGCGCAATGGCATTGACGCGGATTCCGAAACTTCCGAGTTCCGCGCCCATGGTGCGGGTGATGCCGGAAACGCCAAACTTCGACGCGACATAGGGCAAACGATTCGGAACGCCGAGGATGCCAGCACCCGAGGAAATGTTGACGATCGCCCGCGAGCTTTTGTCGTCTCGGACGGCGCGTGCGAAGGCTTGGCACATCAAGAACGTGCCATCCAGATTCACCGCCATCACTCTCTTCCAGTTTTCCAGATCGCAGTCAAGAACGTTGCCGACGCCTTTGATGCCGGCACAGTTGATCAGCCCATGCAGGTTGCCCAACTTGTTTTGCGCCTCAGCGACAAATGTTTTCGCCTGCTCGGGATCAGATACATCGAGTGCTGCTGCGTAAACCCGCTCGGGTTCATCGAACCCAGCCGCTATATCGTTGATTCGAGCCTGATCAATGTCCGCAATTGCAACGCTTGCACCTTCGTCGTACAAGCGTTGCACGCAAGCCGCGCCAATCCCGCTGGCTGCGCCCGTTATCAGAACTGCTCTGCCTTCGAACCGTTTCATGAATGCACCTCTTATTGTTGGATGACTTCGGTAAGTTTCAACGTCGTGGAAAAAAGCAGCCGAACATACCCGGCCGCCTGAGAGGAGTCCTTGCGGTCAAGTCAGGGCGTGCAGCAATTTCGCGCAGTCGTCTAGGGATTCCAGATTTCGCGCCATCTGCACGGCAGCATCGATGGCATCCGGTGCCAAAGGATGTGCAGCGACCGACGCGCAGTCCCGGAATTTTGAAATCAGTCGATCCCAGGACAACGGCGTTTCCGGGCTGCCCGGGACGTTGTCGCCCTTGCGCTGAAGCCGCCGGCCATCACGCATGAGGATTTCCAGGCGGCCATCGGGAATCGTTACTTTCCAGTCCAGATCGCTGTCTTCAATCGGAACGACTTTTTGTGCCAGCGCAAGCACCTCAGAATCGACCAGTGCGGCGGAACTGAAATCGCTGATGCGAATTTCTCCGCGTGCCAGGGCCAAGGCAACGCAGTAAGGAAGACTGAATTTGGCATCCACGAGGGTTTTCGGGGCGCGACGCACGTCGAGGGGAGTGCACATGCGCATATGGAAGTCGCCGACGTAGGCGTAGATCTGCTCGATCTCGCTGGCCTTGAGAGAATGTTCACGCATCATTTCAATCGCTGCGTGAATATAGGTATGCACGTTGCCGACCGCAGGCCAGGCTTTGTAGATCATCGATGCGCCAAGATAAGTCTTGCCCAGACCTTCAACCATTTTGGCGCGATCGTATTCACCGCCAAAGTAGACGTTGAAAATACCGGCCTTGCCTTCGAACAGATCGTTGATTCCGGTAATCCCTCGCTGCGCCATCAACGCTGCAAGCACGGCGCCTTGGGCGGTGAAACCGGCGTACATTCCTCTCAGGTCGCTGCCGATACCGAAGATGACTTCCATTGTCCCGGCTGACTGCATGCTCGCAATGCCGAGGGCATGAGCAAGCTGTTGCGCGTTCAGCCCCAGGATGTGACCCGCAGCCGCGGCAGCGCAATACACCCCGAGGACTGAGGAGAGATTCCAATCCTGCTTCCAACGCACATTGCATCGCAGGCGGACGAAAAGGTCCTCGCCCAGGGCTACAGCAGTGATTAGATCCTTGCCGCTGACACCGCCCTTGTGCTGTGCGATGGCGAGCACGGCAGGTACCACGGAACTGTCAGGGTGCGCACCCCATGGGGTCTGGTTGTCATAATCCAAGCAGTGGGCCATTACCCCGTTGGCGAAGGCGGCCATGGGGGCAGGAACTTTGCTGTTGAATCCCAGGACGGAGCAATCCGGACGTCCGCCGCCGTTTAGCACGATATCGGCTACTCCTTGGACTGCAGGCTCCATACCGCTGCCGGCAAGAATGACGCCCAAGGTGTCCAGAATGGATTTTTTCGCCGCCTCAATAGCTTCGCCAGGGAGATTCTCATAGCGGGTATTAGCGACATGACGCGCAATTTCATGGCTTAAATCGATCGTTGACATAGTGGCGCTTTCACTCGGAGAAATTGTTATTGGGACCTTCCTTGAGCACCTGTCCAGCCCGTCCGTGGGCTTAGTGAGCGCCTTCAATCTGCCGGTGAGACTTACAATCAACAAGCGATGAATTGCGGACTATCATTAAGCAAAACTGGATAATCAAAGGGCCGTCCGATGCCGCATCCACGTTTCACCCCGCGTCAGCTGGCTGCGTTCGTTGCAGTGGCGCAGGCAAGAAGTTTTCGCAAGGCTGGCGAGCAGTTGAGTCTTTCAAGTTCTGCGGTCAGCCAGTTGGTAGGGGACCTGGAGTTGGCGGTGGAGCTTCGTTTGTTCGATCGAACGACGCGCAGCGTCGTCCTTTCCCCGGCCGGAAGGGAGTTTCTCCCTTCGGCGACGAGCGTTCTCAAACACATGCAATTGGCACAGAACTCCGCTGACGACATCTGCAATAGAGCGTCGGGGGTCGTTCGGATTGCGGCTCCACTGATCATGGCCAGTTCGGTGCTTCCGGCGCTGATCAAGGAGTACACCCGAACGCGGCCCAAGCTTGTAATCCGGATACGCGACGCACCCGTGGATGGCCTGGTGGATAGGGTGAGCAATGCAGACGCCGACTTTGCTATTGGCGCAGATCAGCCGGTGGGGGATGACATCGTGCGCAAGGATCTTTTCAAGAGTCCCTGGGTGCTGTGGTGCTCGGCAAGCCATCCGCTCGCCGGATATCAAAGCATTCCGTGGAGCCAGTTAAGGCACCAACCACTTGTTGTCGCGGGTCGCGACTATGAGCGCACCGTCGCGCTCACTCACGGGGGAGAGTTCGAGCAGGGACGAATCATGCCCGTAGACATTGTCGAGAACGTCAGTACGGCGTTGGGGATTGCAGCACAGGGCATGGCAGCCACACTGGGCCCAGCATACGTGGGATTACTGGCCCGACTGCTCGGTTTGACGATGCGGCCAGTTGTTCAGCCAGAAGTCACCAGACAGGTATGTATTTACCATTCAAGCACACGTGCGATGTCTCCGGCAGCACAAGGTTTCTGTGAGTTTTTGGAGGAGCAGCTCAAAGGCAACGACGAGCTGGGGGTAGGAGGTGTCTGGCGATTGAGGTGACGCGTTTACGAGGCGAACATGAGCCTTCGCGCATCACGAATTGGCAGGGTTGATATGTGGTCAGCAAAATAGCCGTCGTAGGGCTTCGGGCGCATAACGCGCCCGCGCTTTTAGAGAATGGCGAGGCCTGTTGGCTTACAGGCCGCCCAGCGCCATGTATTTAATTTCGAGGTATTCCTCGATACCGTTATGGCCGCCTTCCCGACCCAGGCCGCTTTCCTTGACACCACCAAAAGGTACTTCGGGGGTGGAGATCAAGCCTTCGTTGATACCGACGATGCCGTACTCCAAGGCTTCCGCCACACGGAAAACGCGGCCCAGGTCCCGGGCGTAAAAGTAGCTCGCCAGGCCAAACGGGGTGTCGTTGGCGAGGTCGATGGCTTCTTTCTCAGTCGAGAATCGGAATAGCGGGGCGACCGGACCAAAGGTCTCATCGCGGAAAATCAACGCGTCTTTCGGAACATTGGCCAGCACGGTAGGTTGGAAGAAATTGCCGCCCCTTGCGTGTCTGGCACCGCCGGTGATGACCGATGCCCCTTTGGCCAAGGCATCGTTGATGTGCTGTTCGACCTTAAGCACGGATGCCTGGTTGATCAGCGGTCCTTGGGTGGCTCCCTCTTCCATGCCGTCCGCCACGAACAAGGCTTCCACGGCGACTTTCAATTTTTCGGTGAAAGCATCGTAAACGCCATCCTGAACCAGAATGCGGTTCGCACACACACAGGTTTGCCCGGTGTTACGGAACTTGGACGCCATGACACCTTTAACTGCCTCATCCAAGTTTGCGTCATCGAAAACGATGAAGGGCGCATTGCCGCCCAGTTCCATGGACGTTTTCTTGATGGTCTTGGCGCATTGCTCCAGCAGCACACGGCCTACTTCGGTCGACCCGGTAAAGGACAGCTTGCGTACGATCGGGTTGCCGGTCAGTTCGCCACCGGTTGCACCTGAAGGGCCGGTGATGACATTACAAACGCCTTTGGGCATGCCGGCGCGCTCGGCGAGCACTGCAATGGCAAGGGCAGAAAAAGGCGTCTGCGAGGCGGGGCGAATAATACCGGTGCAGCCTGCCGACCAGCCGGGGCCAGCTTTACGGGTGATCATCGCTGACGGGAAATTCCACGGTGTGATGGCAGCGAAAACCCCGATCGGCTCTTTGGTGATCAAGACACGCCGGCCCGGCACGTGCCCAGGCATGGTTTCGCCATACACGCGGCGCCCTTGCTCGGCAAACCACTCCAGGAAACCAGCCGAATATTCGATCTCTCCCTTGGCTTCCGCCCAGGGTTTGCCTTGCTCGGCCGTCATGATGGTAGCCAGGTCGTCTTTGTGGATCAGCATCAATTCGCCGATTCGACGAATGATTGCGCCACGAGCCTTGGCAGTCATGGCGCGCCAGGCCGGGAGCGCTGCTCCGGCGGCCTCGATTGCCCGGCGGGTTTCTTCCGCGCCCATGGATGGGACAGTGCCTACGAGCTCACCTGTCGAAGGGTTGCGTACCTCAATCACGGCACCGCTATCGGCGGACACCCACTGACCGTTGATGTAGTTTTGGTTTCTCAGCAGCTCAGGGTCGTTGAGGGTGATCTTATTATTTGCATTAGACATTGGAGTATCCCTTGAATAATTATTTGCAGTCCTACCCGACCGCGGCGCTGTTTACGATGTGCTCACAGCACGGGGCGCTATCGAAACGGCGCGGCTAACGTCTTTAGAATTGCGGGAAGACCACACAAAGCAGCTCGGTTGGCTCGAGCGCGCGCATGGCGACGGGACCTTCGTTTGCCAGCAATTCGAAGCCGGTCTCAGGGCCATATTCATCATTGCCAACGGCGAGTCGGCCTTTTGTGAGGTAAAGAACCTGGAGGGAAGGGTGCTGGCCGGCCCCGAACACAGCGTTTGCGTCTAGTCGAACAAAACCGATGCGCATGTTCCGTTCGGTAAAGGTGCCGAGCCACTTGACCGAGACACCTTCCGAACCTTCTGGCAGCCAGTCAAAGGCATCGGGGTTCATTGCGATCACATCGGTATAGCGAGGCTCGGCGAACTGCAATTTGCGCCCGGTCGCATGTTCGAAGCAGGCATCGGAGCCGTCCATGCTCTGCTCGTTGCCGTTCTCATCCTTCCAGTAGTAAAGGCCTTTCCTGAACTCGCCTTTCTCGTTGAGGATCGCATTTGTCGCTTCACGCTGGGCGACGCTCAGGTAGCCGAAGCCGCTGGCGCCGCCGAGTTGCAACACCAGCGTCTCAAGCCCCTCGGAACGATCTTGGGGGCCGTAGGGAACGCTTTCCGGGAAGTAACCCACCCAGCCTTGTTTAAGAAACTGGTTCTCGCCGTAAGGCAGGACGCCTTTGATGACGTAGCGGATCTGATCGAAATTATGGCGATGACGCGGCGTTCTCCAGCCCCCGGAGCCAGCCCGACCCATGTTCAAGTCGTAGTTGTTGGGTGAACCGTCTTCGCCAAACAGCAGATGCTTTTGCGCGAGCTTGCCTTCACGCATGGTTCCAACCATTTCACTGTTCGTGTCTGCAGCCTTGCCTACTCGCATTTTTCATTCCTCGTTTAACTGAATGTTGGTCGTGGCTGGATTATTCAATCCTGTCAGCGGGATGTTTTTCGGCGCCCGTGTAGTGCAGGGAATCCCAAGATCGATTTGTGACCACCAATTAAATATATCCCGCACTGTGAGATATGGTCAAATTTTGAATTGAGCGGTATGCCGCGCTGACGTTGTCGGCTTTTTCGTTGGCGTTTCACGGTGGAGATGAGTTTAAGAAAAGGATATGAGCGAGAGGAGGGGCGTTATTGAAGCGTTTTTAGTCGTAATCCATGGATGTCGATTGTCTTGACAAATCCCACAATTCGACATAATTCTATTCGCAAGTTGATGGTTTCATCGTTTTGCGTCAGTCGTCGATGACCGGGGCTTATGGGGCAGGGCGGGCAGTTGCCGGTCACGCACCTTGATCAGCGGTTGAGGGCGAAGAGGATGTTTGTGTTCTGCCAGGGCCAAGCGTGACTCACAGCAACTTAAAAATAAGGTCCCTAAGGCCTCACAAAAAATTCAATCCAGGAATAGATATGAGCGAATCATCCATTACCCACGCCCCCGCCGACTCCGGCGTTCCGCTGCAGGCCCGTGATTTCAGCGTCAAGGAACTGGTTGTGATCATCACCGGTGCGGGCCAGGGCATTGGCCGAGAACTTGCCCGGCAGTACGCGGCGGCAGGTGCCTTTCCGGTTATCGCTGATCTGAATCTCGACAAGGCGGCTTCGGTCGTGCAAGAAATTGAGGTTGCGGGCGGTCAGGCGATGGCCGTGCAAGTCGACGTGGGTGACAAGGCCTCGGTTGACGCCATGGTCGCGCAGGTCCTGAAGGTTCATGGGCGTATCGACGTCTTGATCAATAACGCATCCATTTTCGCAGCCTTGGAAAAATGCGCGTTCGATCAGATCCCCTATCAGCAATGGCAGAAGGTCCTGCACGTCAATATCACTGGGACCTATCTGTGCGTATGTGCCGTTGCTCAGGCCATGCGTGACGCGAAATTCGGCCGAATCATCAATATTTCCTCAGACGCCGTGCCCCGCGGCACGATGAATTACCTGCACTACGTCACGTCGAAATCGGCGCTGATCGGCATGACCAACTCGCTTGCTCGAGAACTCGGACCACACGGCATCACTGTGAACTGCATTCGTCCCGGTAGCGTTGCCACGGAAGTGGAGCGGGTCGCCAATCCGACAGTTGAGCTGCGTCAGCGCGCGGCAGCGTTGCAGTGCATTCCCCGTGGAATGCTGCCCACCGACCTTGTCGGAATCATGTTGTTCCTGGCCACCCCGGCGGCGTCGTTCATCACCGGCCAGACCATCGCCTGTGATGGCGGCTACACCCACAGCAGCTGATTCCAGACGCTCGCCGCATAACAGTTGGAGGCACCCGCAAGATGAAGGATTACGCCAAGTTCTATATCGACGGTGAATGGGTAGAGTCCGCAACGCCCCATCGGCAGGAGTTGATTGACCCGACCACTGAAGAGGTGTTTGCGACAGTCGCCATGGCGACCGTTGAAGAAGTGGATTCCGCGGTTGCCGCGGCTCGACGGGCATTCAAAAGCTACTCGCAGTCTTCCCTTGATGAGCGTTACGACCTTATCACCCGCATCATCGAAGCCTACGAGCTGCGCGTCGATGATTTCGTCCAGGCCATTGCGCAGGAGGTAGGCATTCCTCGTAGTGCCCGGGCTCAGGTCATGGGGCCAATCGAACATATGAAGGTGGCTCGGGACCTGCTTAAAACCTACGAGTTCGAAGCTCGGATAGGCAACACGATCGTCCGTCGCGAACCCCTGGGCGTGTGTGCGCTGATCTCACCGTGGAACTGGCCAGTCCAGACAACCGTCATCAAGTTGATCTATGCGTTGGCCGCAGGTTGCACGGTTGTGTCCAAGTCCAGCATCAACTCACCTGTCAGCGCAATTCTGCTGGCAGAGGTGCTGGATAGCGCGGGCGTACCCAAGGGCGTTTTCAACATGCTCAATGGCTCGGGCCGTGTGATCGGCGAGGCGATGTCGAGGCATCCCGATGTCGACATGATTTCCTTTACCGGATCGACTGGTGCAGGTGCCCAGGTAGGCGAAGCAGCGGCACGCACCATCAAGCGCGTGTGTCTGGAGCTGGGCGGGAAGTCAGCCAATATTGTGCTTCGAGACGCTGATCTGGAAAAGGCCGCACGTTGGAACGTGCAGCGCTGCTTCTTCAATACGGGGCAATCGTGCCACGCACCGAGCCGCATGCTGGTGCATGAAAGCCAAGTGGAGCAGATCATTCCGTTTCTGGCTGACGAAGCAAACCAGTTCCGTCTAGGGGATCCGCGTGATCCTTCCACAACGATGGGCCCGATTGTCAGCCAGGCTCAATTCAATAGCATTCAGCGTCACATCCAGGCGGGAATCGATGAAGGTGCACGGTTGATCGCTGGCGGTCCGGGACGCCCCGAAGGCTTTGAGCGTGGCTTCTTCACTCGCCCTACCGTGTTTGTCGACGTGAGGCCGGACATGAGTATTTGCCGCGAAGAGATTTTCGGACCGGTCCTGGTGGTGGTGCCCTATTCCTCCGAGGCGCAGGCACTAGAAATCGCCAATGACTCGCCTTATGGATTGGGTGGCTATGTATTTGGCGGGGACCGGCGCAAAGCCTATGAGTTTGCCAGCGGCCTGCGGGCCGGGCGTGTTTGTTTCAATGGCGCGGCGACTAACTCTTTGACCCCAATGGGGGGTTACAAGCAATCCGGAATCGGTCGCTCGATGGGGGTATTTGGGTTGGAAGAGTACCTGGAAATCAAGTCGGTCTATGGATTTGAAGAAGAGGCCGCGACGCTACCGTCATTGAAGGCCTGATACCCATGCTCCATCCAGGGCCACGGCACTACAGTGCACAGCCTGGCAATAGTGCAGTGCTTGCCTATGAATCTTTTCAGAGAACAAAAACATGAATGCTTCGAATGCGTCACTCAGAAACGGGGTCAAAGAAAAGCTCGCCAGGGGCGAGACGGTGTATTCGATGACATCTCGGCTCGTCAGAACCTTTGACATCGCCAGCATTGCCTATACGGCAGGTTTCGATTCGATCTACATCGACATGGAACACAGCAGCTATTCCCTGGAAGCTGCTGGGCAAGTATGCATGGCGTGTCTCGGTCTGGACGTAACTCCATTCGTGCGCGTGCCCAACACAGACCCGCACTTCATCGCGCGCGTGCTTGACTCCGGCGCCTTGGGCATCATTGTTCCAAGTGTGCAGTCGGCGGAAGATGCCAGGGCTATCGTACGAGCGGCCAAGCATGCCCCGCTGGGCGAACGGTCGGTGGCCGGCGCGCCGCCGCAATTTCACTATCGATCCCTGCCCGCAGTAGACGCTACGCAGCAACTCGACGACGCGACGATGATTATTGCCATGATCGAATCGTTGGAAGGTCTTGAAGCGGTTGAGGAAATCGCAGCAGTAGAAGGCGTCGACATCCTGCTGGTGGGGGCCAACGATCTCAGCAGCGCCCTCGGTGTGTCTGGCGAGATGGACCATGAACTGGTGCGTAACGCCTACAGGCGCGTGTTGAATGCCTGTCTGGCGAACAATAAGGTTCTCGGTGTAGGAGGGTTGGGCAGCCGGCCTGACTTGATCAAAGAGCTTGTGGCGCTGGGCGCACGGTATGTTTCAACCGGCAACGACATCTCATTTCTTCTTGCGGCAGCGATCCAGAAACGCCAACAGTTTGTGTAACCCGGCCGATCTGCAACCAAGCCTCAACTACTATTGGTACTGCACGAGGGTAGGGTGACTCAGGGGTCGTTGCGATTGCCTTTAGTCGCCCACCGGAGTGCGTTCAGCGGAGCTGAAGAATGAAAGTTTGCGTTTACGGAGCCGGCGCTGTCGGCGGGCATATTGCAGCGAGACTTGCTGAGGGTGGGGCTGAGGTTTCCCTGGTCGCCCGCGGTGAGCATTTGGCGGCCATCCGCGCAAATGGATTGCGGGTGGAAACAAAAGACGGCGTTTTCGAGAGTCGGCCAGTCGCCACCGATGATCCTGCATCGCTAGGGCAGCAGGACGTTGTTATCGTGTCGGTCAAGGCTCCGGCACTGCAAGGGATCGCGGCGGGAATCAAGCCTTTGCTGGGTGGCGATACGCTAGTTTTGTTCGCCTTGAACGGTATTCCGTGGTGGTACCTGCAAGGCCAGGCCGGCATGCTCGAAGGCGCATCGCTTCCACGAATAGATCCAGAGTCACTCTTGTCAAACGCAATTGGTCCGGAGCGCACAGCGGGCGCAGTGGCTTATACAGCGTGCACGGTGATTGCGCCCGGCGTGATCAAAGCTGAAAATCCACGTAACCGCCTGATTCTCGGGCGTCCAGACGGAAAGTCGGATGAGCGCCTGGTTGCTTTAGCAGCGTGTTTGGTTGCGGGGGGGCTGGAAATTGAAGTCACTGACAGGATCCGGGACGCTATCTGGACCAAGTTGGTCATCAACTTGACGGGTGGGTCGCTGGCCATTTTGACGGGATCGACGATGAAGCAGGCCCTGGCAAGCCCGGCGATAATCAAGACTGCCCAAGCGATGGCTCACGAGGCCGCCGCGATCGCCCGCAAGCTGGGTTGCGATCCGGGAGATGTCGAGGAGGGGCTGCGTCGATTGGCCGTTTCAACGCATAAGCAGAGCATCCTGCAAGACCTTGAATTGGGTCGCTCGATGGAAGTCGACACGATACTCAGGGCCCCGCTGGAGCTCGCACGGCTGGCAGGCGTCGAGACCCCTGCTCTTGATCTGGTGGTTGACATGGCGGTGCAACGGGCGAGAGCTGCCGGTCTATACGACAACTAAATCCGAAAAGCCGCGCCGATGGTCGGTGCGGCGCTCCCGTCAGCAAAGAACCTCCCCGCCGGTTGATTGATCAGCTACATGCATAGCACCAATTGCCCTGGGCGACCTGTTTGAGAGTCGTTACCTGATACCGTGTTTGCTTGCCCGAAAATTATTTCTGACACGCTCCCCCACGGATCAATATTGCGTCTCTCAATGAATAGGACACCCATGAAAATACGTGCACGCCGGGTACTTTTGGTATTTACGGCTCTCATCGCCATGTTTGTCATCGGTGTGTATGTTTTTCTTCAATCGCCTTTGTTTGGAAAATTGCCCGAAGGCGAGCGCCTTGCCCGTATCGAGCACTCGCCCCATTACACCGACGGGGCGTTCCGGAACCAAGTAGCCACGCCGCTGCACACGGCCGGCAGTTCAGAGCTTTCCATCTGGATGGATAGTTTTTTCGGCGAGAAGGGCAAACCGCGCCCCAGCAGCGTGTTGCCTTCGGTGAAAACAGATCTCAAGACACTGGATATCAATCAAGACCTCGTAGTTTGGCTCGGGCATTCGTCGTACTTTGTCCAGCTCGCGGGCAGAAGGATCCTGATCGATCCGGTCTTTAGCACTAATGCGGCACCGATTCCCTTGGCGAACGAGGCTTTTGAAGGCACCAGCGTCTACTCGGCAGACGATGTGCCCCAGATCGATGTCCTATTGATTACCCATGATCACTACGATCACCTGGACTACCCGACCATCACGGCGCTCAGGTCCAAAGTCGACCATGTCGTGGCGGGGCTGGGCGTAGGGGCGCACTTTGAAGCCTGGGGATATGCGAAAGCGAAGGTAAGTGAGGCCGACTGGTATGAGTCGGTCTCCATCGATCGGAACCTGACCCTTTACGCGACCCCTGCCAGACACTTTTCCGGACGTACGTTTACCCGGGATAAAACACTGTGGGTTGGTTACGCGCTGGTGTCACCGCAGCGACGAATCTTTTTTAGTGGCGACTCCGGGTACGACAGTCACTTCTCAGAGGTCGGTCGGCGGTACGGTCCCTTTGACTGGGTGGCATTGGATACCGGGCAGTACGACCTGCGATGGGCGAACGTCCATATGAATCCCGAACAGGCCGCTCAAGCCGCTGATGATCTTGATGCCAAAGCGTTCACGCCGGGGCATGTAGGCAGGTTCAGCATTGCACCTCACGACTGGGATGATCCGTTCAAGCGCGTAACGGCTGCAAGTGAAGGCCGTGATTATGCACTCTGGACCCCTATCATCGGTCGTGCGCTCTATCTCGACGGCCGTCCGCAAGCATTTGAACGATGGTGGGAAACGCTCCAGTAAACCAGGGGCGTCCAAATTGCCATTTATTTATCTCATTAATAGGACCTAGCGAACTGGCTCACGTGGTTCGCTTGCGATTCCGCAAACGGGCCCAGTAGGGTAGGGACTTGTCAAAAAACCATGTTCAGGCGGGTCTCTTTCGCGAGAGGTGACTTGCCAATGACTGTCTGTCGGGCGCGCTCGTCCGGGATATTTACACTGTTTCAGATCGAGGCATTTTTACAATGGAACTCAACGTAAATGGCACTGTGTACGAGGTTGAGGCGGACGCAGATACTCCGTTGTTATGGGTGATTCGCGACGAAATTGGCCTCACCGGGACCAAGTACGGATGCGGATTGGCTCAATGCGGTGCCTGTTCGGTAATGGTGGACGGCGTGCTGATTCGCTCATGCGTTACGCCGGTTGAAGGTGTGAAGGGCAGACAAATCCGCACAATCGAAGCTATTGAAGACGACGAATTGGGCAAACGCGTAGTGACTGCCTGGGTCAAGCATCAAGTCGCCCAGTGCGGCTATTGCCAGTCTGGCCAAGTGATGGCTGCGACTGCGTTATTGCAACGCATTGCCAAGCCTTCACAAAGCGATATTGCCGCGGCGATGACGAACCTTTGCCGTTGCGGCACCTATAACGCGATCAAGGCCGCCGTCGATGAGCTTGCCGGTGCTTGAGCTCCCGCAATCAGATTGAGCTGCGGCGTGCCTGGCGATAATTCAGGCAGCCAATCCTGACGTCCTTGAGCGAGGGCGAGGTAGGTCTGCGGTCAGGCCGAGCATTGAATGCAAACAGAAGGGAACACCATGTCAAAACTGGATGATTCAATCGCCGAGCACGGCGTACTCTCCGGCGCGCAACCCGTGAACGTCTCTCGCCGTCGTTTTTTGCAGGCGTCCGCTGGCGTCACGGCAGGTGCGCTGGTTATAAGCTTTGGCATTCCTCTTGGCGCGTTGCGGGCTGCCGAGCGCGCCCCAGCGTTGCCGCCTGGCACTCGTGTACCGGCGTTCCTGGAGATCCGCCCGGATAACACCGTTCGCTTGCAGAGCCCCTTTATCGAGGGCGGGCAGGGTATTTTCACGGGCATGGCACAGGTCGTGGGAGAGGAACTCGATGTAGACCCAGCCAATTTTCTGGTGGAGAACGCAGCGCCCGGCAATGACTTCAAAGTCATGGAGGGGGGCATGCGCTTCACGGGCGGTAGCCGGTCGATGCGCGCGAGCTACATGACCATGCGCCGACTGGGCGCATCGGCGCGCCTGATGCTATTGCAAGCCGCGTCGTCCCACTGGAAGGTGCCTCTGGCGCAACTGACTACTGAACCAGGGCGGGTCATTCATGCTGCTTCCAATCGATCGATCACCTACGGTGAACTCGCGCCGCTAACGCTCGATTTGCCCACTCCCGATCCGCAAACCGTTACCCTGCGCGACCCTGCCACATTCCGCTGGATCGGTAAGCCGGTCCAACGAATAGACGTCTACGACAAATCCACTGGCAAGGCGCAATACACCATTGATACTCGTGTCGATGGCATGCTCCACGCTGCGGTGCAGCATGCGCCGCGGCTGGGGCTGCAAGTGGGGCAGGTGCGCAACGAGGACCAGATCAGAAACCTCAAAGGCGTTCACTCGGTGCACCGTCTTGAAGGGGCAGTGGCGGTGGTTGCGCAACGCTGGTGGGTTGCCAAGCGCGCTGTCGAGGCTCTGCAAGTGGAGTGGACCGAGCCGAGTGGCGATTCAAAAGTGCGCTACATGCCAGCTGATTTCGACACTCAGGCCTACGTGGAGCAGTTGAGTAAAACCACCGCCGCTGGGGATGAGGCCGAACGTGAGGGCGACCTGCAGCAAGGGCTGGCCGGTGCCAAAAAAGTCGTCAGTGCGACATACCATACCCAGTATCTCAACCACGCCCAATTGGAGCCGCCGTCGGCGTTGGCGCGCTTCGACGATCAAGGCAAGCTTGATCTGTGGTTGCCTAATCAGGCTCCCGATCTGTTTTTGGCGGATGTCGCCAAAATCACCGGTCTCGACCCTGCTGCAATTACTCTCCACTCACCCTTGTTGGGTGGTTTTTTTGGTCGGCACTTTTTGTACCCGCATGCATCGCCTTATCCCCAGGCGATCCAATTGGCCAAAACCACAGGCCGTCCGATCAAGGTGATCTGGAGTCGAGAGGAAGAGTTCTTGCGCGATGTGCTTCGGCCTTCAGCGGTCGTGCGTTTTCGCGGCGGACTGGATGAACAAGGCATGCCCGTGGCTCTGGAGGCGATCAGCGCCACGGAAGGGCCCACCGAGGGCATTGCAAACAAGCAAGGGGAAAAAATCGACCCTACTGCCGTCGAGGGGCTGACAGGAAAAAAATACGCCATCCCTCATCGTCGGATCGCCCAACTGTATTCGCAGACCCCGATCATGCTGGGCTACTGGCGCTCGGTAGGGAATTCCATCAACGATTTTCTTTATGAAGCGTTTTTGGATGAGCTGGCGGATGCCGGCGGCCAGGATCCGTTTGAGCTAAGAGCCAAGTTGTTACGGGATGACAAGCGGTTGAGCAACTTGCTGCAAGCTGTGGCCGAGCTGTCTGGCGGCTGGAAGCGCGGGCCATTCATAGCTGCAGATGGTACCAAGCGAGCGAGGGGCGTCGCGATGGCGTCCCCGTTTGGTACGGAAACCGCAGTGATCGCTGAGGTATCCATCAGCAACGGAGGGGTGAAAGTTCACGACATCTGGCAGGCCATCGACCCGGGTAGCATCGTCAATCCCGCCATCATCGAGGCCCAAGTCAACTCCGCCGTGGCGCTTGGCTTGTCTCAAACCCTGATCGAACAAGCCATTTACAAAGATGGGACGCCGGTAGCGCGCAATTACGACCTCTACCGCATTCTCACACCGGAGATGATGGCCAATGTCCATGTCCGCGTGGTTGAAAGTGGCGCGCCAATGGGCGGAATCGGCGAACCGCCTCTGCCTGCGGTGGCACCGGCGGTTGCTAACGCCGTCTCGCGACTGACCGGTCAACGAATTCGCAGCATGCCTCTATCGCAGTACCGCTTCGACACCTGATGAGGAATGGTTCGTGAATAAAACTATAAAGTATCTGCTGCCAGCAGGCATCGTCGTGGCAGCTGGCTTGGGCTGGTTTGTCAATCGCACGCCATCTTCGCCTTTTGCTGATGAGACAGCTCCCCCTTCGACAGATGCACAACTTGTCCAACGCGGTGAATATGTTGCCAGGCTGAGCGACTGTGTGGCCTGCCACAGCACGCCAAAAGGTGCGCCGTTTGCCGGCGGGTTAGAGATGGCGACCCCGATGGGGTCGATCTATGCCACCAACATTACCCCGGACAAACAAACGGGCATCGGCAATTACAGCCTGGCCGACTTCGATCGCGCAGTACGCAGCGGAGTCGCGGCTGACGGGCACAGGCTATATCCGGCTATGCCGTACCCATCCTATGCCAAGCTCAGCGACGATGATGTGCGGGCGCTTTATGCGTTCTTCATGGCCGGCGTTAAGCCGGCGCAGCAGCCGAATCAGCAAAGCCATATCCCTTGGCCGCTCAACATGCGCTGGCCGCTGGCTTTGTGGAATACCGCGTTTGTCGATGACGGTGCCTATCAGGCTAAGCCGTCAGAGGATGCGCTGTGGAACCGCGGCGCCTACATCGTTCAAGGCGCGGGGCATTGTGGCAGTTGCCATACCCCGCGCAGTTTGACGATGAACGAGAAGTCGCTGGACGAAAGCAGTTCCACTTTCCTGAGTGGTTCGCTGCTCGATGGCTGGTACGCGCCGAGCCTGCGCCAGGATCCGAACACTGGATTGGGTCGCTGGAGTGAGCAAGAGATAGTCGACTACCTGAAAACCGGGCGTAACGCTCACAGCGTGGTTGTGGGCACCATGGCTGAGGTCTTCAACAACTCGACGCAGTACATGTCTGATCCAGACCTGAAGGCTATTGCGCATTATCTGGTGTCGTTGCCGGGCGACCCAAAGCGTGACGGGCCACCATGGAATCCCGCTGCCAAACAGATGGCTGAACAACCTCAGTTGTCAGCACCAGGGGCAGGCAACTATATGGCCAAGTGCAGCAGTTGCCATGGAATTGACGGCAGCGGGCAGGCGCCATGGATACCTCCTTTGGCAGGCGCATCTTCATCGATGGTCAAGGAAAGCGCGACGAGCATTAATGCCACCTTGAACGGTTCCGAACGTGTCGTTGCCAATGGCATTCCGGATTCGTATCGCATGCCCCCGTACCGCAACCAACTCTCTGATCAGGAAGTCGCCGATGTACTGACGTTCGTTCGCACCTCTTGGGGAAATCAGGGAGGGGCAGTGAAGGCTGACGAGGTGAAGGAGTTGCGTGAGCGAACCAATCCGGCCAGTAGCAACCCGATCATTCTGCAGATGCGCTAAGAGAGAGTTGGGCGAGGGTCTGACCAAGATCCTCGCCATAGACAAGGGAGTCAGCGGGCTATGAGTTACGAGTTTGTGTTTATTCGCTCGGTCGTGTTGACGATCATCATAGGCTTATTTCTACTGGTCACGGGCCGTGCGGCGCGTAAACGGGGTTGCATCGTGGCGTTTTGGGTTTTCGTCGCCGTGGTACACCTGATCTGGTGGGGGCTACCTGAACTCAAGGGAGCATGGAGCGAAGCTGGGCGCTGGATTGTCAGTGCCTGGGTAGGCACGGTGCTGACGGCAGCGTTACTGATTCTGCCAGTCGGGCTGTTTCTCATTGGGCGTCGCCTGTTCGGTCAACACTCGACCACCGGCGTACGCGTACCTCTGATTTTCGTCACAACTTCAGTGATCGCTGGGGTCGGTGTGAGCTTTGGCACCGTAGGAGGGCCAGTGGTTCGTGAAGAGGTGGTTCAGGTGAATGGACTGCCTGAAGGTTTGGACGGACTGCGAATTGCTAACATAGGTGATGTCCATATCGGTCATTTCATCGTACCCGAGGACTTCGCCCAGGCCATCGACATCGTCAATTTGCGTAAGGTGGACTTGCTGGCGATTACGGGGGATCTCATCGACGATCTCAGCCAACTGGAGCCGACGCTGGACGCCTTGGAGAGAAGTAACGCTCTGCCTGTGCTCTCCATCCTGGGCAATCATGACAAGTACCCTAACGAAGCCGCCGTAGTCGCCGCCTTGCGTGCGCGCAACCCTCGTATCCAGGTACTCATCAATGACAGTGTTGTAGTGCACCCGCGCGGCGTGCCGTTGCGCATCGCCGGCGTCGATTACCCGCTCGCCTCGGATGGACGACACATGCTTCCACGGGACGAGCAGGATGCTGCCATGCGCAGGTTCGCAGACCAGGCGTTCGCCGAGGCGTTGCCTGGCGATACGCTCATTGCGCTGTCGCACCACCCCGAGTTCTTTCCTATCGCGGCTGCGCGGGGTGCTGTATTGACCCTGGCCAGCCATACGCACGGCGGACAGGTACGGCTTTTCGGGCGGCCCGTGATCGTCGCTTACGACTATATGCATGGGATCTATCGCGACGGGGCGGCGTCCCTCGACGTCACTTCCGGATTGGGCCACTGGCTACCCTTGCGTATCGGTGTACCGCGGGAAATTTCGATCATTACGCTTCGGCGGGCATGATCCAGGCGGAACTCGAGTCAGGAGAGCTGAGAGGCTCGCATCAGGAGACGGGCGCCGATTTGGACGCCCGGGCAGTTCAGGGAACGTTGTGACCTGCCGCGCGGATCAGCCCGTACCATTCGGGGCGGGTGAGCGGGATATTCGAGCCCGCAGCTGCCTCGACGAGGCGCTCGGGTCTCGTGGTACCCAGCACTACTTGGATGTTGGCGGGGTGACGAGTTATCCAGGCTGTCGCGATCGCGGTCGGAGTGACGTCGTACTTCTCAGCCAATCGTCTGAGTTCGGCATTCAACTGCGGGTAGTCGGGAGAGTCGAAGAACACCCCATCCTGAAAAGCTTTCTGGAATGGTGACCACGCCTGCAGAGTAATCTTGTTGATCCTCGCATAGTCGACGATGCCGCCGCCGTCACGAGTGATTGAGTCGTCGAAGCCGGTCATGTTCGACGATAGACCCTGTGCGACGATCGTCGAGTGCGTCAGCGAAAGCTGGACCTGGTTCGCCAGGATCGGCTGAGTCACGGCAGTCTTGAGCAAATCGATCTGACGGGGAGTATGGTTGGAAACGCCGAACGCGCGAACCTTGCCTGTGGACTCCAGATAGTCGAACGCGCGGGCGACTTCTTCCGGCTCCACGAGTGCGTCAGGACGGTGCAGCAGTAGTACATCCAGGTAGTCGGTACCCAGCGCTTTCAGCGACCTTTCGGCCGATTCCACGATGTGCCCGTAGGACTGATCGTAGTGCCACGGGTCGTCCACGATGCTGGTCTTGGACTGGAGGAAAATCTGCTCGCGCTCAGCACTGCTGAGTCGCAGCGCCTCGCCGAATCGGCGTTCGCACAGATGCGGGCCACCGCCGGGATGGTTGAATCCGTAGAGGTCAGCGTGATCGAAAAAATTGACGCCCGATTCGCGCGCCGTGGTGTAGAGCGCGCGGATCTGGTCATCGGTGCTGCCGGCGATGCGCATCATGCCCGCGACGACGTTGGGAACCCGAGTATTGGTTGATCCTAGTAGTACGGTCTTCATGAAAGCTCCTTATCAGGGCAGTTGTGGGCTGTCGGACACCTTGCGTGACTGCAATGTACTCACCAAGGCTGGTTCGCAGGGCCAACTGTGAACTCGTTGATTGTCGTGTCATCGGGCTGGTCGATTGCGAAGGCGACAATGTTGGCGATCCGGTCTGGAGAAATGCCGTACTTGTCGTAGATGTCCTGCATCTGGTCTAGCGCCTGCTTATCGCTGATTGTCGCCAGCAGTTCAGTGTTGACTGCGGCCGGGTAGATCGTCGCGGTGCGAATGTTATTGCCCTCCATGGCGGACTCCATGCGCAAGACTTCCATGAAGTCGCGCACGAACCACTTCGTCCCGCCGTAAACGGCACCGCCCGGATAGGCCTTGAGCCCCGCTACTGACGAGGTGGTGATGACGTGCCCGGACTTCCGTGCCAGGAACTCGGGCAGCACGGCCGCCACGCCATTCAGAACACCTTTCACGTTGACATCAATCATCTGGTGCCAGTCTTCGGTCTTCAGGGCGGACAGCGGCGAGTTCGGCATCAGTCCTGCATTCAAGAAAATGACGTCCACACGGCCGAATGTGTCTTTGGCCAGTTGAACGATGCTGTCGTTTTCGTCTTGCTTCGTCACATCCAGCATCTGATAAACCACCTGGCCTCCGCTCAGGAGAATCTCGTCCGCGATCTGCTTGAGCTTGTCTTCACGTCGCGCGCCGAGCACGATTTTGGCGCCTTTGCTCGCGAGCAGCTTGGCGGTTGCCTCGCCGATTCCGGATGATGCGCCGGTGATGATGACTACTTTGTCTTTGATCATGATTTCTCTCTCTGGATTCGGGCTGCGAAGGAGGTGCCCAGATGATGAGGCGGTATTTCAGGTCGGTGTTGAGCGCGGAGGATTACTTTGTTAGCGCACGCGCTCTTGGGAGAACACCACCCGAACATCGCTACGGCCGAGCGCCTGGGCCAGGCCAGTCGGATCGTCCACGCGGCCCAGACGCGTGTATGAGTAAGCTGAGTCGAAGGTCTTGTAAAAGATGACCACCGTGCGCGATCCCCAAAGCATCAGGTCTCCGTTGCGGATCGTGCCGGGCCGGGTCTCACTGGTGGGCAGCGCGTCAGGCAGTTCTTTTTTCTTCTCGTTGCCGTGGAGGTCCTCCATGTCCAGTGTCAGCGGCAGCGTGGCGGCGAATGCGCGAGTGGCCTCGTTGTCGGCCAGCGTGATGGCGAAGCGACGTTCCCCGACGGTCATCCACAGCCTTGATTCATCCGATTTCTTGGGTGCCTGAGTGACATCGTGCTCAGCGGCCACAGGCGGTGCAGTGCTGGCGGCGTAAACGGGGTGACCACTGCACAGGGCAAGGAGAAGCAGCGGCGTTCCAAGCTGTTGCATGGCTCGCCGGAACCAGTAATGCCTGCGGCTTGCAACTCCAAGAGAGGAGGGAGTGCAGCCTGCACCGACGTCAACTTTTTTGCTCTGCATGTTGTTCTCCTTGCAATGCGGAAATGGCCAAACACGTTGCCGCGTCTGCACTTGAATTCGTAGCTTGGAGCGCGAGTTCGCGCAGCAGTTTGGCGCAGATGCCCCTCCGCGAGTGGTCTATAGCCAGTTCTGATTGCGATCCTCTAGAAAGCCAGAACTGCTGAGTGGCATGAATCCATCCATAGGGCGCGTCACCCCGCTCGGTCGCATCCAGGCGCATTGTCCGCCTGGATGCGACTGCCTCAAGACGTCAAACGGCGCTTGCCGCCGTGGCCAGGTGCTGCTTGAAAAAGGTCGTCAGCTTGTCGAAAGGAATCACGTCCACTCGGTCGTACAGGTCGGTGTGGCTGGCCTCTGGAATGATCATCAGCTCCTTCGGCTGCGCCGCTGCCGCGTAAGCGGTTTCGCTGAAGTAGAGCGAGTGGGCGTTTTCACCGTGGATGAACAGGACCGGGCGTGGAGAAATTTCCGCGATGTAGGTCAGGATTGGCATGTTCATGAACGACAGAGGGGTAGTGATCGTCCACGAGTTGCCAGAGTTGACCGCGCGCGGATGGTATCCGCGGTTCGTGCTGTAGTAATCGTGATAATCGACCATGAACTGGGCTTCACCACCCTTCAGTTCGTTGTAGGGGGGCTGGTAAGCAGGGACTCCATTTTCCGCGTCGACCCAACGCTGTGCGTTCAGTTGTTCGAGCCCTTGCGTGCGCTGATCGAGGGTTACGCTATCGTTGTAGCCCTTGGACATGACGCGCGTCATGTCGTACATGGTGCTTGCGACAACTGCCTTGACGCGCTTATCCAAGGCCACGGCATTCAGCGCCATGCCACCCCAACCGCAGATGCCGATGACGCCAATCCGCTCGCGATCAACGGAGGGTTGCAAGCCAAGAGCATCAACTGCCGCGCTCACATCCTCGGTGTTGATGTCTGGCGAGGCGACGTTGCGCGGCTCGCCGCTGCTTTCCCCGGTGTAGGATGCATCGAAGGCCAGCGTGACAAAACCGCGCTCGGCCATGGTGTGCGCATAGAGCCCGGAGGACTGCTCCTTCACCGCGCCAAACGGGCCACAGACGACGATAGCTGCCAGCTTTGCGCTGGTGTTTTTCGGTTGGTAAAGATCGCCTGCCAGGGTGATGCCATAGCGGTTTGTGAAGGTGATCTTCTTATGGTCCACGTTGTCGCTCTTGGCGAAGGTTTTGTCCCATTCCGGTGTCAGTTGCATGTGCTTGCCTTACATGTAGTTGAGATTGTTCCTGCCAGCCTGAATACCCGTCGAACAGCGGAGGCTTGTCCTGTGCGTCATAGGCTTTTGAACCATGGGGAACATGTTTCGCAAATGACGTCGCCCGTCGGGATCGGCTTTGCCAACTAATGTATGCCTGTCACTGCCCCAAAACATCGCAGGAAATTGCAAGCATCTATGCATGCTATTGGATAATCGAATTTTGTAACCCAAGCAGTTCCGAATGGGAATCTAGCGGCGAAGATTTGGATTGGCATAGGGTGGCCCGGTGAGTTGTTGACCTTCGGACAGACCGAGTGGCGTTGGCTAATGAACAAGTCACTCCGGCTCGCCTCCGACGATATAGGCATCGGTATGGCCTGATTGCTGCCGGAAGGGCCGGATCTTGGCGTACTCAGGTGAGTTATACCAAGCACGAGCCAGTTCAAGGCTATCGAACTTGATGATGATCAAGCGATGACTCGGTGGATTGCCCTCAAGCGGACTAACTCCGGAAGCGCGCACTATGTATCGTCCGGTGTAGCGCTCAAACGTTGCATCCACTTGCTCACGGTATGGCTTGATTCCCTCCGGGTCGGTCAGTTCGAATTCAGCAACATAGTAGGCAGGAGCGCTTCCTTTAGACTGTTGGGCCAGCGGAGTTGGCGTCTGAGCTTGGGTAATGGAAGCGCCAAGTGCCAAGATTACAGTCGCGACGGCCATATGAAATGCGCACTTATTCAACTTCATGGGTCATGCTCCTTCACCAAATTGAGGTGACGTTGATCGTCAGTCAGGTTGTAGTGCTTTTGCGCTGAGTTGGATGGGCTGTGTTTCGATCAGCTTGCGCGACATGATCATTGGCTGTGTGATCGCTACGTATTTCTTGAAGTGCGGGGATTCGATGTGTGCTCGATAGGCTTCTTCACTGGCGTAAATCTCGAAAAAACGAAGACTATTGGGCTTTCCCCTTTCCGCCACTGAGTAGATGGCGAGCACGCCGGGTTCAACACGGATGGATTCTTCCATCTCTTCCCTGACGGCCACCTTGTAGGCTTCAAGCTGTGTCGGATCTATCACTAATTCGGCAATGCGTACAACGGTCGTGGAAGCCTCTTGTGCCTGCACCGTATATGCTCCGAGGCTACCTGTCATGCCAGCGAAAAGTACTGCCTGCAGGAGTCGGTTTCTGTTCTTTGTCATCTGATATCTCCTTGGGTCAATGGCGGCTGATAGCTGCGCCGGGTTAACTTTTCGATCATCGAGAGTGTTATCAGTCTTGCGGGTATTTCTCCAGCTCGCAAACAATCCGGCGGGTGCCGCTTCGCTGCTATTTGACGTTGCGATGGTACCGTCCCCGAAGGCATGGCGAGCCGGCGCCTCTCAGCCGATATTCGCTGGGTTGTCGCGGCGACGAGTTATCTGGAGTGGTTCGGAGCGCCCAAACATCCGGGTGGCCTGTCGAGTCACCGAGGCATCAGCAGTCTTTTGAAAAAATTATTGGGTTATCGGTGGGAATCGTGAAGGACGGATGGCTCCGCCTGGCGCTTTCGAAATAGGACTCGTTGGAAGATAGCTTTCATTTACTATTCGAGCCGACGACAACTGCCAACGGGATTGCGCTTACTTATTGATTTCATTAGTGAGGTTAATCCCCTGAGCTTGAAGGTCAATCCGACGCGACCCGCTCTGCATTTTGCCGCAGCTGGTCTAAGTAGTTCGCCCACTCTTGGGCAGCCTCCCTGCGTTGCGCTAACAGTTGCGCACGTGCATACACAGCTCCAAGGGCTCCTGGCATTCGGTGAGATAACGAAAGTTCGAGCACGATTGGATCGATACCCAAGTGCTCGTGGGCAATGGTTCTGTAGGTCGCGCGAAAGCCGTGGGCAGTGATGTCGTACTCTGGCCAGATGCGCTGAAAGGACTTGAGCATAGAGGTCGGATTTATGGGGCGTCCCGGATAGACCGGCGAGACGAACACCCAGCCTTTTCCTTCTTCATCCACCACGCGGGTTTTATGTAGCTCGCGTAACAGAACCAAGGCTTGTTCAGGCAACGGCACGATGTGTTTGCTCTTGTCCAGATGCTTGGTCTTGCTCACCACATAACGCCAATCGGCGCCCACCAAGTCGACATCTTCCCAGCGCATCTGCACCAGTTCGCCTGGGCGGACCGGCAACATAACCAGCAGGCGCATTGCGGCGGCAACGCTGCCGTCGTTGCAGTCATCCAGACGCAGGAGAAACCTGCCTAGGTCGGCTGGCCTTTCAATCGCTGGGTTGCTAGTCACGACATGGCGGATCTTCAACTCCTCAATGTTGCTGAGCGCTACATTGCGTTCTACCCAGCCGCGCCCCTCGGCAAAGCCCAGAACGGCACGGATGATGGTACGCACGCGCCGGGCCATTGCCATGGTGCGCTGGCGGCGCAAATCGGTAATGATTGTGGTGATGTGCTCCAGCTTGATCTCGCTGATTGGTTTTTTACCAATCGCAGGCAAGATGTGGTTGTTCAGCGCTCCGTTAAACCCCGAGATGGATTTGGTCACCAGTTCGGCAGACTTGAATGCCAACCATTGCTTGGCCACGTATTCGAAGGTGCGCACCTCGTTGAGGAGTTGCGCCTCGATTTTGGAGGTCTTGGCCTTGAGCGGGGCGGTGTGGTTCGCCACGTCGCGGCGTGCGCCGCGGGCAATGTCGCGCGCTTCTTTCAGACCGATGTCAGGGTAAGCGCCGATTGAGAAACGGTTTTCCTTGCCATGCAGCCGATACTTCAATCGCCAAACCTTGGACGGGGATTTGCCGACCTTACTTGACGCCCTTACCTCCAAGTAGAGGCCAGGGACTTCGCCATCGGCGTGTTTGCCGGGTTCGGTCAGTGAGCGGATCAAGGCATCGCTGAGTTTTCGTTTGAAAACAACCGCATTATCTGGGGGCATCGGTGGGGGCATCCGTTTTAAGGAACCGAAATTTGCCCCCAATTATGCCCCCATGAGCCGTGGAATTCATTGGATTTCGACAGGCGGCAGTAGACTTAAATTATCAATAACTAGTTGTTATAAAACGGGTTTATGGAATTTAGTGGAATTCAATCACAGGCTATCGGGGTCCCCAAAAAACATCTGAATCCGCGACCTCAACCACCGCTCCCCCGGGTCGTTGTCCTGCGATCCGCGCCAGGCCATATGCAATTCAAACGTACGCGTCGGCAGCGGCGGGTCTTCAGCACGCAGGCCGCCAGCCGCTGTCAGTGCGTCCGCCGTGTAATCCGGCACTGTCGCGACGATATCGGTGCCTGCGAGCAGCGTGCCTAATCCGTTGAACTGCGGTACCGCCAGCACGACGTGGCGTTTGCGTCCGAGTTTTTCCAGTTCTTCGTCGACGAAACCACTGAGATCGCCAGCAAACGACACCAGCGCGTGCGGTCGCGCGCAGTAGTCGTCCAGGCTCAGCGGCCCCGGCACGGTGTCGGCGCGCAGCAGCTTCGGTGCGCTGCGGCGCAGGACCTTGCGTTTGGCGTTGGCCGGCAGGTCGGTGGTGTAGCTGACGCCGATCGAAATCTCGCCGGAGGCCAGCAGGCCCGGCATCAATATGTAATTGACCCGCCGCACCACGAGGACGATGCCCGGTGCTTCGGCGCGCAGGCGCTTGAGCAGCATCGGCAGCAGGGCGAATTCGACGTCGTCGGACAAACCAATGCGGAATACCGACGTGCTGGTGGCCGGATCGAAATCGGCGGCACGACTGACCGCTGTAGAGATCGAATCAAGGGCGGGCGAGAGCAGGGCGAAGATTTCCACCGCGCGGGCAGACGGTTCCATGCTGCGGCCGGTACGGACAAATAGTGGATCGTCAAACAGGCTGCGCAGACGCGACAGCGCCGCACTGATAGCCGGTTGGCCGAGGAACAATTTTTCCGCGGCCCGAGTCACGCTGCGTTCGTGCATCAATGTTTCGAACACGATCAGCAGGTTCAGGTCGACACGACGCAGGTCATTACGATTCATCTGGAGTCCTGGCAGAGTCATCAAACTTGACGAGGGCGGCCATATGAGAACAATGGCCGGCATGAATCTTACGGGGAAAGGCTGGTACTCTGCACCGGAAAATTCAGCTTTACTGCGACGGTGGCAGGCCTTTTTTCATGGATTTTGCCAATGCCGCCCTTGATGCGGAATCAATGACAGGCATGTCGACTATTAATAGCCACTGATGGTCTTGGGTCAAAAGCCCAGATAGAGTTCATGGCATTAGAGGTTACTTTGACGAGGTTTGCGATGTCCCGCACGATCCGTTTTCACAAGTTTGGTCCGGCCGAGGTGCTCAAATGCGAAGAGCATGCGGCTGCTCAGCCAGGTCCTGGCGAAGTGCAGGTGCGTGTCGAGGCAATCGGCATCAGTTGGTACGACACCCTGTGGCGCCAGAACCTGGCGTCGTCCCAGGCACGTCTGCCTTCGGGCCTCGGTCACGAAATGGCCGGCGTCGTCACGGCGGTGGGTGCTGACGTAGATGACCTGTCCGTCGGCGACAAAGTGGCCAGTTTTCCGGCTGAAAGCCCGAACGATTACCCCGTGTACGGTGAGGCGATCGTTCTGCCCCGCACGGCGCTGACCCGCTACCCCGACGTGCTCAGCCCGATCGAAGCCAGCGTGCATTACACGCCGCTGCTGATCGCCTACTTTGCCTATGCCGATCTGGCGCGGGTCAAACCCGGGCAATTTGCGCTGGTGACTGATGCCAGCCACTGCGCCGGTCCGTCGTTTGTCCAGTTGGGCAAAGCGCTGGGTGTGCGAGTGATCGCGGCGACCAAATCGGCGGAGGAGCGTGAGTACCTGCTGTCCCTGGGCGCGGAAAAAGTCATCGTCACCGAAGAAGAAGACCTGTTGATGCGCATCAACAAGATCACCGATAACCGCGGCGTCGATGTGGTTTTCGATGGTCTGGGCGGCCCGCAGATGTCCTTGCTCGGCGATGTACTGGCGCCGCGCGGCAGTCTGGTTCTGTATGGTTTGCAGGGCGGTAACCAGACACCGTTCCCGGCGTGTGCAGCGTTTCAGAAGAACATCCAGTTCTTCGTCCACTGCATTGGTAACTTCACCGGCAAACCGGAGTTGGGCATTGTTCAGGACCATGTCGCTCTGCAACGTGCCTTGCGTGACATCAACCAGTTGACGGCCGACCGTGTGTTGCTGCCGTTGAAGACCCGAGTATTTCCGTTCAACGAGTTCGTCGAAGCGCATCGCTACATGGACGAATGCCCGTGCCGCGAGCGGGTAGCCTTGCAAGTTGAGCCAGCGTAAATCCGGCCATCAGAGTCCGTGGCCTCACGGACTCTTTTTGTTTATTTCTGTCCAGTCTGTAAACCTTTCCTGCTATCGCGCTCTTGACCACTTCAGCAACTGAACTGGTTTTTGCTCTATATCTGTATCTTCCAATCGTATTCCAACTGCTGATAATTGAATGATTACTTTCATCTCAAGGAATGAGCTATGGCTGTGCATTCAATTTGTCTTCGGCAATATCAAACGGCTAGCCCGCTTGGCTTCGTCAATTTCTGTTTAATTGCTGTAGGGCGATTCCGAAGTTGCGTCTGTTTTTCTTGTAATGAATCTTCGTGGGACGTTGTGGGAAGTTTCCTCAGATTAGTTGTCGCTAGAAAAATGCATGCAAAAACAACGTGTTAGGAAATTAGCTTGACCGCAAACGGTTTTTTCGCAGGTCAAGTGTTTCAAATAACTACAACTTTGTAAGTGTTAGCATTTCAGCGTCTATTACTTATTGATCCAATTTGTCGGGCGCACACTGTCCAGTGCATGCGACATGAAATTTTCTATACCGGGTAAATACCGATGAGCACGATCCACGATCAGGCAATGAATTATGTCTATCAGCAAGTTTTGCAGCGTTTGCTGAGTTTCTTTTCCCGCGCCGAGCGCACAGCCTTGCAGTTACTGATCCAGCGCCTGGTCGTGGCGGCCGGCGGAATGGACAACGTCGGACAGTTCAAGGTGCTTGTGCATCAGTCTGGCTCGCGTGACAGCTGCTACACCCTGGCTTTGCTTCGTGCAGCGCAGTTGACCATTGCCAGTCGCGCCCCTGCTACATTCCAGCTGCGCGTTGCTACCCTGCGCTGGAACGGTGACAGCCCAGGCAACCTGCAAAACCTGCATCGCAGCTTCAGCGCACTATTTCTCTATGACGACCCCCGGGTCGAGTTGCTGATGGTGGATAACCGCGAGGTGTTGCCATTCGACCATCGCACGGCCGTCAGCAACGACGGTCATGAAGCCAGCCGGGTCAATCTGCTGCTCGTAGGGCACTGCCGTACCTGGATTGAGACCCCCGAATTGTGGGATGACGCTTACCTGGCCACTGCCGAGTACTACAGCCAGATCGCCCGCTGGAATAATGGCGTCGACGCCATGATCAGCACTGAAACCAGAAGCAGTCAGCGGCATTTCCTCGAGGGCCTGAACCGTGCGATGCAGAGAGTGGCGATTGCAGGCCCCGGGCTGGTTCAGAGCGGATTCGAAGCGCTTTTTCCATTGCTCGACGGGCTTGGTGACGATTTCTATCGCGAGCTACGTTCAGATGATGAGCGCACCGTCTGGCGCCCTGAGGGTGAATTCGAAGCCTGCCGTCGCACCAGTTTTATCGACATCAACGACATGATGGTTGGCAAGCTGGAGGATCGCTGGCCGTTATTGGGCGAATTTCTTGGGTTTGAACCGGATGATCTCGCGCTGTATCAGGGCGAAGCGTTATTTGCCGATCCGCTGATTTCAGCCCATGTAAGAGGCTTGTACGCGCAATTCATCGAGGGGAGAGCATATCAAGCGGGAGTCGACGACTACGCCCGCAATACCTTGGCCGACCTGCGCCAAAAACAAGCGGCCGAGCCCGTCTGCGAACACTTGATGTGCAGTTTTGAAAATGTCGGCGGGCCAGAGCAACTGCGAATACTGGCAGATGATTACCTGCTCAATGGTTTCGGCTTGAACGAAACTCAGTTGGTCTGCCTGTTATTCGCACCGTTTATCGACGGCGGCAAAGGTCTTGAAAGGTTTTTGCGTAATTGTCATCCAGGCATGCTGGTCGCGATGCCGGATCTGCACCGGGCCATGCAGGGCTTGCATGCTCCCGAGCAGGTGTTGAAATGGATGACCGAAGTCAGTGGGTTGCCCGTCAGGCTGATCACCCGTCTCTATGCGATGGGGCCTGTTCAGTTGTGCTCGCCGACCGAATTCGCCTCTGACGACCTGGAAGCCTGCGAGGTGGGCGCCGTGTCACACGTCGAGCGGTCGACGGAACGCTGACGGTGAGACAAAGGTCGGGCCGAAAACCCCTGTCCATGGAATCGAGGTTGTGAAGGGCGCACGGGAACATGATTTTGTTTACCAGTCGGTTTATCGGTATCTGACAACGCTGATTGACGATGCCGCTGGGCATGCAGCAGTGCGCATGCCCTCGTTACGCCAACTGGCCGACCGGCTGAATGTGTCGATCTCGACTGTGCAATACGCTTATGCGTTGCTCGAAAAAGAAGGCCGGGTCTATTCCATAGCCAAATCAGGTTATTACGCTCAAGCGCTATTCAGCCTGGACGTGCCCGATGATGGCAGTGATCTGCTGGAGACTGTTTACGTCAACGCGAGACGCCCCGGCATGTATGTTTTGAGCGCTGACGAACCGGCGTCGTTACAACCGCTGGACAGTCCTTTGATGACGTTGGAGCGTGAACTCTTGCGCCAATACCCTCGCCAGCTTCAGACCCTCGTGCAGCCTTGCGGGGAACTGGAGCTTCGAGTTGCCCTGGCAGCGCGGTACACCTGTTCAACGGCGAATTATTGGCATGCCGATGATGTTTATATTGGTGCTGATCTGCGCGGAGTTCTGGAAATTCTTATTTCGGTGCTCGAATTGCGTGAAGCCGTCGTCGTTGTTGAATCGCCCTGTGACTGGGTGATCTTGCGTCTGCTCGAGTCGTGCGACGTGCGTGTGATCGAGTGGCCTTCGCTGGTCGAGGGCGAGGTTGATCTGCGGGCACTGGAAATGTTGCTCAGGCACGAGCCGGTCCGTCTGGTCGTTCTGTCTTCGGTGTTGAGCCTGCCCCAAGGCTGCGGTTTTAGCCAGGCGCATCAGCAGGCGATCGCGAAGATGCTCGAGCGATATGGCATCTGGGTGCTGGAAAACGACTGCTACAGCGAGCTTGATGAGCGCACCGATTCGCAAAGGTTACGTAACTGGCTGGATCCGGATCGCTTGCTGGTGTTTTCCAGCTTCGAGAAATTCATTGGTGCGGAAGCGCCATTCGGCTTCGTTCTATCGCGGCATTGGCGCAACGAGTTGCAACGGCATTTCCTGTTCCGCGCGTTTCGCCTGTCGCCTATTCGACAGAAAGCGATTGCCAGGCTGTTGAGCGGGGGGCGGCTCGATCAGCATCTCTTGGTGCTGCGACGTATGCTCCGCGAGCGCCGTTCCTTGTTGATCCATGTGTTGCGTGAACGGTTGGGCGATGCGCTGCAGATTGTCGAGCCACAGGGCGGGGCGACGGTGTGGGTGCGTTCGGTGCGAGCGGTCGATATGGCAAATGTCTTCCAGCGACTGCTCAAACAACAAATCATCGTGGCGCCGGGCGAGCTGTTCAGTCTGCACGGCTTGCATGCCGATCATCTGCGGTTGAGCGCGCTGAATCACGGCGAGCGGGATTTACCGGATGTCGTCGGTTTGCTCGGCGACGCCTTGCGCCTGTCTGGCGCTCGATAACGTTAAAAAACATCGGAAGTGTTTCGGATACATCCCGTCGCACAGTGGTCAAACTGCCAGTAAACTGCGCAGCATTTCCTGAACCACTCCGATTTCAGAGGTTTTTGCATGACACTCAGTCCTTTTGCGGGCAAACCGGCACCGGCAGAACTGTTGGTCGACATCCCGCGACTGGTTACGGCCTATTACACCGGCCAGCCTGATGCATCGATTTCGACCCAGCGAGTGGCGTTCGGCACCTCCGGCCACCGCGGCAGCTCCTTCGATTTGAGTTTCAACGAATGGCACGTTCTGGCCATCAGCCAGGCGATCTGCCTGTATCGCGAAGCCCAGGGCATCACCGGCCCGCTGTTTGTCGGCATCGACACCCATGCATTGTCGACCCCGGCCGGTGCCAGCGCACTGGAAGTCCTCGCCGCCAACGGCGTCACCGTGATGATCGCCGAAGGCGATGAGTACACGCCGACCCCGGCGATTTCCCACGCCATTCTCTGCTACAACCGCGGCCGCACTTCCGGCTTGGCTGACGGTATCGTCATCACGCCGTCGCACAACCCGCCACAAAGCGGTGGCTACAAATACAACCCGACCAACGGTGGCCCAGCCGATACCCACATCACCAAGTGGATCGAAGCCAAGGCCAACGAACTGCTGGCGAACAAACTGGCCGGGGTCAAACGCATCAGCTACGAGCAAGCGCTCAAGGCCAGCACGACCCATCGCCACGATTATGTGAACACCTACGTTGCCGACCTGATCAACGTCATCGATTTCGATGCGATCCGCGACGCCAAGCTGCGTTTGGGTGTCGATCCGCTGGGCGGAGCAGGGGTGCGCTACTGGTCGGCCATTGCCGAGCACTACCGTCTTGACCTGGAAGTGGTGAATAAACAGGTCGATTCAACATTCCGCTTCATGACCGTCGACTGGGACGGCCAAATCCGCATGGACCCATCGTCCAGCCACGCGATGCAGGGCCTGATCGGCCTGAAAGAACGTTTTGACGTGGCGTTCGCCTGTGACCCGGATCACGACCGCCACGGTATCGTTACGCCGTCCGGCGGCCTGCTCGCACCGAACAATTATCTGGCGGTGGCGATCGATTATCTGTTCCAGAATCGTCCGCAATGGCGCGCTGATGCCGCCGTGGGCAAAACCGTGGTCAGCAGCGGCCTGATCGACCGCGTGGCCAAGCGTCTGGGCCGTCGCCTGTACGAAGTGCCGGTCGGTTTCAAATGGTTCGCCGACGGTCTGTTCGATGGCTCGCTGGGTTTTGGCGGTGAAGAAAGCGCTGGCGCCTCGTTCCTGCGCAAGGATGGCGGCGTTTGGAGCACTGACAAGGACGGGCTGATTCCAGCCTTGCTCGCCGCCGAAATGACGGCGCGCACCGGCCGCGATCCGAGTCAGGCCTACCGCGCACTGACCGAGGAACTGGGCGAACCGTTCTCGGTGCGTGTCGACGCCAAGGCCAACCCGGAGCAGAAGGCGCTGCTGAGCAAGCTGTCGCCGGAGCAGGTCACCTCGACTGAGCTGGCAGGCGAGAAGATCCAGAGCATCCTCAGCCATGCACCGGGCAACGATCAGGCGATTGGTGGTCTGAAAGTCATGACCGAGAACGGCTGGTTCGCCGCGCGTCCTTCGGGCACTGAAGACATCTACAAGATCTACGCCGAAAGCTTTATCGGCGATGACCACCTCAAGCAACTGGTGGCCGAAGCGCAGACGTTGGTGGATGGCGCTATTTCCACTAAGTGATGCGCACATAAGAAAGGGCAACCGTAATGGTTGCCCTTTTTTATTGCCTGCAGATCAAGCCAGGTCGACCAGTACGATTTCGCTGTCCTCGATCGCCGTGACTGTCAGCACTTGCTCGTGGGCCACCGCCACACCGTCACGCGCTTGGGCACGCAAGCCATTGACCTCGATCACGCCAGTGGCCGGAACCAGATAGGCGCGACGTCCCTCGTCCAAACGGTATTCGGCTGTTTCACCGGCCTTGATGTTCGCCGCCACCAGACGCGCATTTGCCCGAATGTGCAGGCTCTCATCGTCGCCGTCCTTGCCGCTGGCCAATGTGACAAAACCTTCGCGCTCGCCTTTGGGAAACGGCTTGGCTCCCCACGACGGCGGTGCACCGGTTTCGGTCGGCAGAATCCAGATCTGGAAGATCTTGGTTTCCTTGTCTTCCAGGTTGTACTCGCTATGAGCGATGCCGGTGCCGGCACTCATTACTTGGACATCGCCGGCTTCGGTGCGGCCCTTGTTGCCGAGGTTGTCCTGGTGGGTGATGGCACCTTCACGCACGTAAGTGATGATTTCCATGTCGCGGTGCGGATGCTGCGGGAAACCGGTGCCTGCGGCGATGATGTCATCGTTCCACACGCGCAGGTTGCCCCAGCTCATCCGCTGCGGATCGTAGTATTCGGCAAAGGAAAAGTGGTGATGCGCGTCCAGCCAGCCATGATGGGCGCCGCCCAGCGAACTGAAGGGTCTGAGTTCAAGCATGATCGTCTCCTAATAAGGGTCGTCAGGGGGCGGACCCCGTGGTTGATGACGACGATCATCTATCAGCCAATCATCGATAAAAAGCGCAAAAACTGCCGCATCATGATCAGATTATTTGATGGGAATATGCCTCGAAATCGTCTCATCCGACTTTCAATTCGTCGCCTAAACCGATGACCTGTAAGCATTTCGCTAGAACTGGACGGCAAATCCAGACACCATAGCCGCCAAAGCCTCACACCCTGGAGTCCGTCAGCGTGGCGCACCACACCCCCGATCTTCCTCCCGAACTTCGTCCACTGGCCGAGATGCCCTGGTTCAAGCGTCTGGCCGCGCGATTCTTTGGTCACGGCCTGACAAAACTGCGCGCCCAGCACCGGGCATCGTGGCTGCACGGGCAAGCCGACGGATTCCGCAGTGGCCACACCGCTGGTGTCGAATACGGTTTCAAGGAGGGCAAGCTTGAGGGATTGGAGGAAGGCCGTCAGGTGCTGCTGATTCGCGACAGCCGCAACACAGAGCATCGCGCACCCGGCGTCGATAACAACCTGTTCGATGACTGGCGCCTGCCGCTGACGGCGGAGCTGAAGAAGCGCATCAAGGCTGATGTCGCCCGTTTGCTCCCGGCCCACGCCCAGCCCAGCGCGGCACAGTGGAAAATGATTTTCAGCGATACGCCGTCCACCTCGGTGGTCGCCGGTGCCGGCGCCGGCAAGTCGACCACGCTGGTGCTGCGCATTCTGTTGCTCAGCCATTATCTGGGTTTTGAGATGGATTCGATGACCGTGGTGACCTTCACCCGCGAATCGCGCAAGGACTTCATCAATAAACTCATCGAAATCTTCACGTTGTGGGGCCAGCCGGTGAACCTCAAGCAGGCCCGCGAGCTGGTTAGAACCTTTCACTCACGCATCCTGCCGATGGTGCGCAGCCTGCCGGGCTTCGAGCGTTTGCAGGCCTTCGAAAACCTCAATGATCGCCCGCAAAGCGGCGCAGAGGAAGTCGACAGCAATCCGTTTGACCTGCGCATCAACGACGCGCAGCGGCAGCAACTCAATGCCTGCTATCACCGCCTGTTCAAAGAAGACGAGCGTTTCCGCGAGTTGATCCAGCCGCTTTCCCGTGCCGGATTACAGTTGAAGGAACTGGAGCGCGATCACCCTGATGTGCAGAAACGCATGGCGGTTACCGAACTGGCGGCCAAGCGCGATGAAGAACTCTGCGATGTGATTGAAGATTTATGGTTTCGTGCAGGGGCGTGGCCCATCAAAGGCATCGAGCCGAATCGGCAGGCCTTCGAAATCAATGGCTCGAAGTTCCACGCTCATGGCTATATTCCCAGCCTCGATGCCTGGGTGGTACTCGGCTTTGATCCCAAGGAAAACGCCCAGCTGACTCGGCCCAACGCCAAGTTGAGTATCCGCGCAGAATGGGCCGTCAAGCGCACCCTGTTTCAAGCTTTCTGCCGTAAGCCATTGATATGGATAGATAGTTACGAGTCATCCAGACGCGTTCTTGCCACGTTGGCCGGCGATGCCAGTGCCGGTCCCGGCTTTGATTACAAGGTCAAAGGCGAGCTGGCATCCGCGCCATTGCTCGATTGTTTCGTCGGCGCAGCAGGCTTTATCGAAAACCTGGGCCTGGATGTGCCGGACGCGGTCAGTCGGATGAGCTTCGCCAAGGACGATCCCGATCGCTTTTTCTTTGAAGCCTTGAGCCTGTTCTGGCGTGCATTTGAAGATCACTTGCTCGATCAGAAACCGCCAGTGATGACCTACAACCGCATGTTCGCGTTGTTCAGCGAGCACTCGCCGGAAAACCTCAAGTTGCTCAGCGACGATCTGCTGCGACCGATGGCGCATTTGATGATCGACGAATTCCAGGACGTATCGCCGCAGATCGTTTCGTGGATTCGTGCCAGCCTCAATGAAATCCGCAGCCGTGGTCCGGCCATGCACGTCGGGCGAGGGGCGCAGCGTTCGTCGCTGTTGTGTGTTGGCGATGACTGGCAATCGATTTACGGTTGGCGCGGCAGCTCACCGAGCTACTTCATGGAGTTCAACAAGGAGTTTCCCTCGCCGAGCACCACGCGGGTGATGCTCAGTGACAACTATCGCAGCCATCAGCACATCATCGACGCCGCCGAACACATTGTCCGTGCAGCGCCGGCAATCGCAGGCAAGAAGGCCAAGGCCAGTGGTGAGCCCAAGCCGCTTCACCCGGTCAATGTGCTTGAACGGGATGATGAAGCATTGGCTCAGCGCCTGGCCGAGCATTACCGGCGGGGCGATTCAATCCTGATGCTGTATCGAAAAAGCAGCGATAAGTTATTGATTGAAAAGCATATTCAGCCATTACTTAATGTGGATTCGAGCTTGCCCTATGAGGCGCGGCGGCTGAAACAGCTCACCTATCACAGCGCCAAAGGCTTGCAGGCTGATGCGGTATTCCTGCTGGGTGATTGCCAGCATCTGACCAGTTCACCGTACAAGAACCAGGTGTATCGCATGGCGGGACTGGGCAAAAGCGGCGATAGCGAGCCGTACGACACTGCGCAAAAGGATGAAATCCTGCGCCTTGCCTACGTTGGTATCACACGCGCCGTCAGCCATTGCTATTGGTACGTCGAACCGCAGGAAACCCAAGCGGTAAACATGCCCAGGGCATCGGATCGAGTTGCCAAGGGCAAGCCCTTCTTCGTCGACCATCGAAGCGAAAAGGCCAGCGCCTGAGCAATAAAAAGCCCGCAATGCTGCGGGCTTTTTGTTTTAAATCAGATGGTTATGCGTAGTTCTTGAGAGATTCCGGAGGAGTGAAGGCTTCCAGCTCATCCTCGATGGCTTCGATCATGCGCTCGACGTCCGCCGCGTTCATCACCGTTGCGCAGGGTATGCCGGCGATGGCGATCATGGTTTCGCCGCTGGCACGATCGAACAGACGGGCGATCATGCTGCCCGGCGCATCCATCGTCGCCTCAAAACCCATGGGATGAAAATGCCAGCGCATCAGTTGGCATGCATTTGGAAAGGTGACTTTGCTGAACCCTTTATTCATGGTGTTGCCCGCCTGCTTCATCGAGCGCTTCCTTTTGCTCATGTTAGGTGGGAAGAGCCTTCATTGGCTCAACCAGTGCTTGAGCTTTAAAAGTAGCATCCGTGTATGAAAAAACTGTGAGTTTTTTCAGTCCGTTTAGCGATTGATTCGCATTTTTTGATGTAAGTCACTGGCTCATCGAATATCGCCAAAACGCCACCATGGATTTTTCATTGAAGCGGCAGAGGAAGTTGGGCAAGCTCGGTTCTTTTTTGCCGAGCCGCTTATGCACGCCGATGACGACGGCCCAGAACAGACCCAGGCCACGGCCGCCACGGTCATGCGCTATCACCTGAGCTGGAAACACCGGGATCTGGACAGCGTGATGGCGCTTTATCACGCCGATATCCAGTACAACGATTTCTTTCAGAACCGCGTACTTGCTCTGGATGAGCTGCGCGAATATGTGCGCGTGAGCATGCCGCGAGAATCCGACGAACTGCTCGAGCATTGCGACCGAATCCGGGTGGATGGCAACACCGCGTTCATTCAGTACGAGGTGACCTTGCGCGGCGGCGATGGTCTGGTGTCGTTCCGTTCCAGCGAAGCGATCACGGTCAAGGACGGTTTGATCTGGCGCGTCAACGAATACGCCTCGCTGGTGCGTACCCAAGCCGACGGCAGTTCGGCACCGAGTCAGCGGCCGGCGGTCAGTCGTCTCGGTCTGTCACCGCGCCAGCTGAGTTTCATGGCCGAAGACCTGCAGCAGTATTTCGAAAAGCAGCAACCTTATCTGGATCCAGAGCTTGACCTGCAACGGGTGGCGAAGGAGTGCGGGTACAGCCGCAATCAGATTTCCTATCTGCTCAATCAGGTGCTCGGGCAAAGCTTTTATCGCTACGTCAATCAGGCGCGCCTGCAGCATTTGCTGCGGGCGCTGGACAGCGCCACGCCGCCGCTGCGTGTCGACGAGCTGGCGTTTGCCGCCGGCTTCAACTCGCTGTCAGCGTTCTACAAATGCTTTCGCGAGCACACCGGTCAGTCGCCCAAGGCCTACGCCAAACAAATTTCTCTGCGGGCACGCGCGCAAGACATCCACTGAAGGCAGCCACTAGGATCGACGCCATCGAAGGTTTTCAGTGGCGGAGTCTGGCATGTCGGCGTGGCGCACGATCAGTTTATGGATGGATCAGCTCGATGAGCCCCTGCTGGCGCGGCCTGCGCTGGAGCGGGACCTGGACGTCGACGTGGCGATCATCGGCGCCGGTTACACCGGATTGTGGACGGCGTATTACCTGAAGAAACACGCGCCAGGCCTGGATATCGCCATCATCGAGGCGCAAACCGCCGGGTTTGGTGCTTCCGGACGCAATGGCGGCTGGCTGATGGGTAACTTGCTGGGCGAGGATCGCTTGCTCGCAGGCTTATCGCCGCAACAGCGGCGGGCTTCGTTCGATCTACTGCACAGCATTCCTGACGAGGTAGAGATCGTCCTTGAACGCGAAGGCATCAACTGCGATTACCGCAAGGGCGGGGTGCTTTACTGCGCCGCGCGATACCCAGAGCAGGAAGCCGTTCTGCGCGATTACCTGAGCAAGCTGCACGCGCAAGGCCTGACTGACGACGATTACCGCTGGCTCAGCCCCGAGCAACTGGCCCAGCAGATCCGTGTGGCGAAACCCTATGGCGGCATCTTCGCCCCCCATGTCGCGACCATTCACCCGGCGAAACTGGTCCGTGGTCTGGCGCGAACTGTGCAGAACATGGGCGTGAAGATCTACGAAAACAGCCCGGTCACCCAGTGGCAATCCGGCAGTTTGCGCACTGCCAAGGCCAGCGTGCGCAGCCGCTGGATCGTCCCGGCCGTGGAAGGTTATTCGGTGACGTTGCCGCCACTCGGCCGTTATCAATTGCCGGTGCAGAGCCTGATCGTCGCCACCGAGCCGCTGTCCGCTGCGACATGGGACGAAATCGGCCTCAATCGCGGGCAGGCCTTCAGTGAATTCAGCCGTCAGGTCACCTATGGCCAGCGCAGTGCCGACAACCGCCTGATTTTCGGCGCCCGTGGCGGTTATCAGTTCGCCGGCAAGCTGCGTCACGACTTCAACTTGACCCGCGACGAAGTCGAACTGCGCCGTTATTTGTTCGGCGAACTGTTCCCGCAACTGAAAAACGTGCAGATCACCCACGCCTGGGGCGGCAACCTCGGCATGTCGCGGCATTTCAAGCCACACATGCTTTGCGACCGCGCCAACGGCATCGCGTTGTCCGGCGGCTACGGCGGCGAGGGAGTTGGTGCCAGCAACCTCGGCGGCCGGACGCTGGCCGATCTGATTCTTGAGCGCGACAGCGAGCTGACCCAACAACCGTGGGTCCTGCCCGACGGTGGCATTCATGCGCTGCGTGCCTGGGAGCCAGAGCCATGCCGCTGGCTCGGTTACAACGCGATCATCAAAAGCTTCGTGCACGAAGACCAGACCCTGGCCAATCCCGCGACCGCACCCTGGCGGCGCAAGCTCGCCAGCCGGGTGGCCGGGTTCATGGAAGGTTTCATGCACTGAACTTCGTTTACCTCAATAAACAGGACACGCCATGAGCATCACCCAATTCAAGAACACCGCCACGCTTGAGCTCGAGGAATCCAACCCGGTCGCCGTACCCCTCGGCGAACCCGTCGCCATTGCCTCGACCACCAGCGTCGAGCGCGACGACGGCGTGGAAACCGGCGTCTGGGAGTGTACCCCCGGCCGCTGGCGGCGGCAGATCACCGCGCAGGAGTTCTGCCATTTCATTTCCGGGCGTTGCACCTTCACCCCCGACGGTGGCGGCGAAACCCTGCACATACAAGGCGGCGATGCACTGATGTTGCCAGCCAACACGCTCGGGATCTGGGATATCCAGGAAACCGTGCGCAAGAGCTACGTGCTGATTTTCTGATTGTTTGATCCTTTGATTGCCTGCCAACAAAAAAAGCCCATACAGGAATCGCCCCATGATCCAGAAAACCCTCGCATTGGTGCCGCTGCTGCTGGCCGCTTCCGTCAGTCACGCGGCCGAGACGGTCAAGGTCTACAACTGGTCCGACTACATCGCCCCGGATACTACGAAAAATTTCCAGAAAGACACCGGCATCGGCGTCACCTATGACGTCTACGACAGCAACGAAACCCTCGACGGCAAGTTGATGACCGGCAAATCCGGTTACGACGTGGTTTTTCCGTCGAACCACTTCATGGCGCGGCAGATTCAGGGCGGGGCGCTGAAGAAACTCGACAAGAGTCAGTTGCCGAACTGGAAGAACCTCAACCCGGCGCTGCTCAAGGCCTTGCAGACCAACGACCCGAACAACGAGCACGGCTTCCCGTATCTTTGGGGCAGCACCGGTATCGGCTACAACATTGCCAAGGTCAAAGCGGTGCTGGGCGACAACGCGCCGGTGGATTCCTGGGATCTGATCTTCAAGCCTGAGTACATGGAAAAACTGCAGAAGTGCGGCGTGGCGATCCTCGACAACGGCCCGGAACTGCTCCCGGCGGCGCTCAACTATCTGGGTCTGCCGCACCACAGCAAAAATCCTGAAGACTACAAGAAAGCCGAAGCCCTGCTGATGAAAGTGCGGCCCTACGTCAGCTACTTCCATTCTTCGAAGTACACCAGTGACCTGGCCAACGGCGACATCTGCGTAGCGGTGGGCTTTTCCGGCGACATCCTGCAAGCCGAGAACCGCGCCAAGGAAGCCAAGAATGGCGTCGAGATCGGTTATGCGATCCCCAAGGAAGGCGCGGCGATCTGGTTCGACATGGTCGCCATGCCCGCCGACGCACCGGACGAAAAGGCCGGCTACGCCTTCATGAATTACTTGCTGCGTCCCGATGTCATGGCCGGCATCACCAACTACGTGCACTACGCCAATGGCAACGAACAAGCCGACAAGCTGATCGACCCGGCAATCAAGAACGACACCAAGGTTTACCCGAGCGCGGAAATGATGGGCAAGCTGTTTGCGCTGGAGGCGATGCCGCTGAATATCGACCGAATCCGGACACGGGTTTGGAACAAGATTCGTACCGGTAGCTGAACCTCCGTCCTCTGTAGGAGCTGACGAGTGCAACGAGGCTGCGATCTCTTGATCTTGATCTTAAAAAGGTCAAAGTCAAAAGATCGCAGCCTCGTTGCACTCGTCAGCTCCTACAGTCCGAATAACGTCATAGAGTTGATATCAAAGCACTGGCACCGCTGGCTGAAAGTGTGACTTGCGCAACAAATCCAAACTTACCGATATTTAATATTTAAATAGAAAATCGTCAGACAATTTCATTCCGCGCTGCAACTAATAACAATCTTTCATGCCCGCACGCTTTGTTTACGGCAGTTTCCTGATACAGCCAAATTGGATCGCAAAAAAACTCTTTACGACAGATTTCCAATTGTGTCAGGTTCGTTACGCCTTCATTGGGCGAGTGATAGGACGATCTCGCCAAAGATCGTCCTGTCGGACAAAAACTGTTCCATTGCTAAACAAGGAAGTGTGTTTATGTCGAAAGTTAAAACCAATGCTGTTGATTCCGCCGAACAGGCTTTCCAGCTGGCTGCCTTCAGCTCGGCGTATAACCAGATCAATAGCTTCAGCCATCAATACGATCGTGGCGGCAACCTCACGGTCAATGGCAAACCCTCGTACTCCGTCGACCAGGCGGCTACGCAATTGCTGCGTGACGGCGCTGCCTACCAGGACAAGGACGGCAGCGGCAAGATCGAGCTGACCTATACGTTCCTGACCTCGGCCTCGAACAGCACGATGAACAAGCACGGGATCAGCGGATTCAGTCAGTTCAGCGCGCAGCAGCAGGCCCAGGCCAAGCTCGCCATGCAGTCCTGGGCCGACGTGGCCAATGTCACCTTCACCGAGAGAGCCTCGGGCGGTGACGGGCACATGACCTTCGGTAACTACAGCGGTGGCCAGGACGGCGCTGCGGCATTCGCCTATCTGCCGGGGACCGGCGCTGGTTATGACGGTACTTCCTGGTACTTGATCAACAGCGGTTACACGCAAAACAAGAATCCGGATCTGAACAACTACGGGCGTCAGACCCTGACCCACGAAATCGGCCACACCCTCGGCCTTGCTCACCCTGGCGACTACAACGCCGGCAACGGCAACCCGACCTACAACGATGCGACTTACGGCCAGGACACCCGTGGCTACAGCGTCATGAGTTACTGGAGCGAGAGCAACACCAACCAGAACTTCAGCAAGGGCGGCGTCGAAGCCTATTCGTCCGGCCCGCTGATGGATGACATCGCCGCGATCCAGAAGCTCTACGGCGCCAACACCACGACCCGCACCGGCGACACTACCTACGGCTTCAACTCCAATACCGGTCGCGACTTCCTCAGCGCTTCGTCGTCGAGCGACAAAGTGGTGTTCTCGGTCTGGGATGCCGGCGGCAAGGACACTCTGGACTTCTCCGGTTTTACCCAAAACCAGAAGATCAACCTCAACAGCGCTTCGTTCTCCGACGTTGGCGGCATGGTCGGCAACGTGTCGATTGCCAAGGGCGCAGTCATCGAGAACGCGATTGGTGGTTCGGGCAGCGATCTGTTGATCGGTAACAGCGTGGCCAACGAACTGAAGGGCGGTGCCGGCAACGACATCCTCTTCGGCGCTGGCGGTGCCGACAAACTGTGGGGTGGCGCCGGCTCGGACACTTTCGTGTTCGCCGCCAGCTCGGACTCCAGGCCAGGTGCGATCGATCAGATTCTCGATTTCGTCAGTGGTCTGGACAAGATCGACCTGACCGGCATCACCAACGGCGCGGGCCTGCACTTCGTCAACAGCTTCACCGGTTCTGCCGGCGATGCGGTGCTGACCTCGTCGGGCGGCAACAGCCTGTTGTCGGTGGATTTCTCCGGGCATGGCGTGGCTGACTTTATTGTCAGCACCGTGGGCCAGGCAGCGACCAGCGACATCGTCGCGTGATGTGAGAGGAAAGCGGCGCCTCGTGCGTCGCTTTCTTCGCTTGCATCGGCCTGAGCGCCGGGCAAGGCTACGAACGGAAGCGATATTTCTTATGCGTGGATATGTTTTTACTTACACAACGATGGCATGGCTGATGGCAGTCACGCTGATGATGAGCGGAGCGACAAGCATGGCAAGCAGCCTCAGACTCGAAGAACCCTCGGCATTCGCCGGGCGCTGGCAGGCCACATTGAGCGGCCACAATGACACCGCCGAAACGCGCTCGCTGCAGGACAAACCGTCGAACACTTGCCTGGTCGAGCTTGCGCCGAACCAGACCTTGGGCGCCGGCGCCGATTGCCTGGGCGCGTGGTTGAGCGAAGCGCCGATCGGCTGGTTTCCCGAGCCAGATGGCATTTCCATCACTGGCAAGGAAGGTTCGAGAATTGCCTTTTTCAGCCGTCAGCGTAATGGCGTTTATACGCAAACATTGACTGCAGGACTGCTTATTACGCTAGAGCGTACGGCGCAGTAAGCAGCGTCTGGTAGTTGCGATGAGTTGATATAAGGCAGCGAGTACAGGTTATAAGCGCAACGCCTGATCAACTTGTTATGAAATTGTAAGCGCTACTTGCAAGTCATCTTTGAGCAGGTGGGCGGAATATCAATGGAATGCTCGTCCGTTAATGACGAGACTATGAATTCAGGAAGAATCAATGAAGATGGCGAGGTCTCCGGCCGCTCCGTTAGTCAAGGCACTGGGCGACTATAAAAGCGTTCTGATCAGCGTCGGTTGTTTCACTGCGCTGATCAACGTGTTGATGCTGGTGCCGTCCATTTACATGCTGCAAGTCTATGACCGGGTGCTGTCGTCGCAGAATGAAACCACCCTGGCAATGCTGTCGTTGATGGTGGTCGGCTTCTTCGCTTTCATCGGCCTGCTGGAAGTGATCCGCAGCTTTATCGTCATCCGTATCGGCAGTCAGCTCGAGCGGCGCTTCAATCTGCGCGTTTATCAGGCGGCGTTCGAGCGCAATTTGTTCAAGGGCGAGGGCAACGCCGGACAATCGCTGGGTGACCTGACCCATATCCGCCAGTTTGTCACCGGCCCGGCGCTGTTCGCCTTCTTCGATGCGCCGTGGTTCCCGGTCTATCTGTTTGTCATCTACCTGTTCAACGTCTGGCTCGGCGTGCTGGCGACGGCGGGCGCGCTGTTATTGATCGGGCTGGCCTGCCTCAACGAATACATGACCAAGAAGCCGCTTGGCGAAGCCGCCGGGTTTTCCCAGCAGTCCAGCCAGTTGGCCACCAGCCATTTGCACAACGCCGAAACCATTCAGGCGATGGGCATGCTCGGCTCGCTGCGCAAACGCTGGTTTGCGGTGCATTCACGTTTTCTCGGTTTACAGAACCAGGCCAGCGACACCGGCGCGGTGATCAGTTCACTGAGCAAGACCTTGCGCCTGTGCCTGCAATCCCTGGTGCTGGGCCTGGGCGCGTTGCTGGTGATCAAGGGCGACATGACTGCGGGGATGATGATCGCCGGTTCGATCCTGATGGGCCGCGTACTGAGCCCGATCGATCAGTTGATCGCCGTGTGGAAACAGTGGAGCGGGGCGAAGCTGGCTTACCGCCGTCTCGATGCGTTGTTGCAGGCGTTTCCACCCAGCGACGAGGCGATGGCCCTGCCGGCACCGAAGGGCCAGATCACCTTCGAACAAGTCAGCGCCGGCCCGCCGGGGAAGCGTGCAGCCACTTTGCACATGGTCAATTTCAATCTGGGTGCTGGCGAAGTACTCGGCGTGCTTGGCACCTCCGGTTCCGGCAAATCAACCCTGGCCCGGGTGCTGGTCGGCGTGTGGCCAGTTCTGGGCGGCACGGTGCGACTGGACGGCGCCGATATTCATCGTTGGAACCGTGATCAGCTTGGTCCTTACATCGGTTATTTGCCGCAAGACATAGAGCTGTTCAGCGGCACCATCGCCGAAAACATCGCGCGATTCAGTGAAGCCGACGCGCAGAAAGTCGTCGCCGCCGCGCAACAGGCCGGTGTGCACGAGATGATCCTGCGCTTGCCTCAGGGCTACGACACGCAGCTGGGCGAGGACGGCAGCGGCTTGTCGGGTGGCCAGAAACAACGCGTGGCCTTGGCCCGCGCGCTGTACGGCACGCCGAGTCTGGTGGTGCTTGATGAACCCAATTCCAACCTCGACACCGTCGGCGAAGCGGCACTGGCCAGCGCCATTGCGCAACTCAAGGCGCAAGGCACGACGGTGATTCTGGTCACACATCGCTCTTCGGTATTGGCTCAGGCGGACAAACTGCTCGTGCTCAACGACGGTCATTTGCAGGCGTTCGGCGCGAGTCAGGATGTGCTCAAGGCACTTTCCGGTCAGCACGAACAGCAACGCGAAAAAGCTGCACAAACACCGGGCGGGCTCAGCATGAGCCGGCAGTATCAGCCCTCGACAAGGAATTCGGGTGTATGAGCAGCGTCAGCATGAACACGCAAAACGAAGCGAACATGGAACATGCCTACATCACCGAGCGCCCGGAACGCGACGCGAAATTCTTCGCGCGCATGGGCTGGATTCTGGCCATCGTCGGCGCTGGCAGTTTCTTCACCTGGGCGGCACTGGCGCCGCTGGATCAGGGCATTCCGGTGCAGGGCACGGTGGTGGTCTCGGGCAAGCGCAAGGCCGTGCAGTCGATGAGCAGCGGCGTGGTCAGCCGGATTCTGGTGCGCGAAGGCGAGATCGTGAAGCAGGGCCAGCCGCTGTTTCGCCTCGATCAGACGCAGGTCGCCGCCGACGTGCAATCGCTGCAGGCGCAGTACCGCATGGCTTGGGCCAGCCTCGCGCGCTGGCAGGCCGAGCGCGACAACCTCAAGCAAGTGAGCTTTCCGGCCGAGCTGAGCAACGATCCGGACCCGCGCCTGGCGCTGGTGCTGGAAGGCCAGCGGCAACTGTTCAGCAGCCGCCGCGAGGCGTTCTTCCGGGAGCAAGCGGCACTGCGCGCCAACATCGAAGGCGCCACTGCACAACTGGCAGGCATGCGCCGCGCGCGTAGCGACCTCAATACTCAGGCCAGTTCCTTGCAACAACAGTTGAGCAACTTGCAACCGCTGGCCGACAACGGCTACATCCCGCGCAACCGCTTGATGGACTACCAGCGCCAACTGTCGCAAGTGCAGCAGCAATTGGCGGAAAACACCGGTGAAAGCGGGCGCGTGGAGCAGGGCATCCTTGAATCGCGCCTGAAGTTGCAGCAGCACGGCGAGGAATACCAAAAGGAAGTGCGCACGCAACTGGCCGATGCGCAGCTCAAAAGCGTAACCCTGTCCGAACAGCTGACCTCCGCCGGTTTCGACCTGCAACACAGCGAGATCCTCGCCACCGCCGATGGCGTGGCGGTCAACCTCGGCGTGCACACCGAAGGCGCTGTGGTGCGTCAGGGCGAAACCCTGCTGGAGATCGTTCCGCAAGGCACCACCCTGGAAGTGGAAGGGCACTTGCCGATCAACCTGATCGACAAGGTCGGCACGCATTTGCCGGTGGACATTCTGTTTACCGCGTTCAACCAGAGCAAAACCCCGCGCGTGCCCGGCGAAGTCAGCCTGATCTCCGCCGACCAGATGGTCGATGAGAAAACCGGCGTGCCGTATTACGTGTTGCGCAGCAGCGTCAGCGATCAGGCCATGGAAAAGCTCAACGGTCTGGTGATCAAGCCCGGCATGCCGGCGGAAATGTTCGTGCGCACCGGTGAGCGTTCACTCCTCAACTACCTGTTCAAACCGCTGTTTGATCGCGCCGGTTCTGCGTTGACCGAGGAATAAGGATGTTCGGCTGTATGAAAAAGCTTTCCATACTGGGGGCCGCAGTGATGCTGCTCGCAAACCACTCGGCCATCGCGGCCATGGGGCCGTTCGAGATTTACGAACAAGCACTGCGCAATGATCCGGTGTTCCTTGGCGCGATCAAGGAGCGTGATGCCGGCCTTGAAAACCGCGTGATTGGTCGCGCCGGGCTGCTGCCTCGGATCGGCTACACCTACAACAAAGGCCGCAACTCGTCCAAGGCTACGTCTCTGGATGAGCGTGCGCGCAACCGCACCGACGAGCGCAACTACAACAGTTACGGCTCGGCGCTGACGGTGCAGCAACCGCTGCTCGATTACGAGGCTTACGCGGCGTATCGCAAGGGCGTCGCGCAGTCGTTGTTTGCCGACGAAGCGTTTCGCGGCAAGAGTCAGGAGCTGTTGGTGCGCGTGCTGGACAACTACACCAAAGCCTTGTTTGCCCAAGACCAGATCGACATCGCCCAGGCGAAGAAGAAGGCCTACGAGCAGCAGTTTCAGCAGAACGAACACATGTTCAAGCAGGGCGAGGGCACGCGTACCGACATTCTCGAAGCCGAATCGCGCTATGAGCTGGCGACTGCCGAGGAAATCGAAGCGCGTAACGAGCAGGATGCGGCCCTGCGTGAACTGGGGGCGCTGGTCGGCGTGCCGGCAGTGGACATCAGCGATCTGGCGCCGCTTGGTCAGCAATTCCAGACCTTCATCCTGCAGCCGGCCAATTTCGATACCTGGCATGAACTGGCGATCAGCAACAACCCGAACCTCGCTTCGCAGCGGCAGGCCGTGGAGGTGGCGCGCTACGAAGTCGAGCGCAACCGCGCCGGGCACCTGCCGAAAGTCAGTGCCTACGCCTCGATGCGCGACAACGAGTCTGAAAGCGGCAACACCTATAACCAGCGCTACGAAACCAACACCATTGGCCTTGAAGTCAGCGTGCCGCTGTATGCCGGCGGCGGGGTATCGGCCTCGACGCGGCAGGCCAGCCGCACCATGGAACAGGCTGAATACGAACTGGATGGCAAGACCCGCGAAACCTTGATCGAACTGCGCCGACAGTTCAGCGCGTGCCTGTCCGGGGTGAGCAAATTGCGCGCTTATCAGAAAGCCTTGAAGTCGGCCGAGGCGCTGGTGGTCTCGACCCGACAAAGCATTCTGGGCGGCGAACGTACCAACCTCGACGCGTTGAACGCCGAGCAGCAACTGTTTACCACCCGCCGCGACCTGGCCCAGGCACGTTACGACTACCTGATGGCCTGGACCAAATTGCATTACTACGCCGGGACGCTGAATGAGCAGGATCTGGCGCGGGTGGACGAAGCATTTGTGGTCGCGCAACAGCCCTCACCCTGACCAAGGGGGGAACGGGCGAAACCGCTATCAGCCCTGAACAAAACTACAAAAACGAGAGTGATGACCATGGACGTACGCATCAAACCGATTTCGCTCGGCACGCTGTTGCTGGTGACCTCGGCGACTCAGGCGCAATACCTGGAATCAGGCCAGCCCGGCGCCCCATCCAGTTGGCGCAGCGCCGAGTTCCTGCGTGACTGGGGCCTGCAACGCATGCAGGCCGATCAGGCCTACGCAGCCGGCATCACCGGCAAGGGCGTGAAAATCGGCGCACTCGATTCCGGTTTCGATGCCGCCCACCCGGAATTCGCTGCCGATCGTTATCACCCGGTAACGGCCAGCGGCAGCTACGTCGATGGCTCAGCGTTCAACGTCGACGGCACGCTCAACCCGAACAACGACTCCCACGGCACCCACGTCGTCGGCACCATGGGCGCAACCCGTGATGGCAGCGGCATGCATGGGGTGGCGTACAACGCGCAGATCTACGTCGGCAACACCAACAAGAACGACAGTTTCCTCTTCGGCCCCAGCCCTGATCCGCGCTATTTCAAAGCGGTGTACGACAGCCTCGCCGATGCCGGGGTGCGGGCGATCAACAACAGTTGGGGCAGTCAGCCGCCGGATGTCAGCTATCGCACGTTGGCCGACCTGCACGCCGCCTACGCGCAACACTGGAACAAAGGCACTTGGCTGGACGCCGCTGCTGACGTTTCCCGGCGCGGCGTGATCAATGTGTTCAGCGCTGGCAACAGTGGCTACCCGAATGCCAGCGTGCGCTCGGCGCTGCCGTATTTTCAGCCAGATCTGGAAGGCCACTGGCTGGCGGTGTCCGGGCTCGATCAGAGCAATCAGCAGAAGTACAACCAGTGCGGCATCGCCAAATACTGGTGCATCACCACGCCGGGGGCGAAGATCGACAGCACCATTCCTGGCGGCGGTTATGCGATCAAGTCCGGCACCTCGATGGCGGCACCGCACGCGACCGGGGCCCTGGCGCTGGTGATGGAGCGTTATCCGTACATGAACAACCAGCAGGCGCTCGAAGTGCTGCTGACCACTGCCACCCAGCTCGATGGCTCAAGCACAGACGCACCGAACGAGCGCGTCGGCTGGGGCGTCGCCAATCTAAACCGGGCGATGCGCGGGCCGGGGCAATTGCTGGGTGCGTTCGATGCCAACCTGGGGGCAGGGCAGCGCGATGTCTGGAGCAATGACATCTCCGACAAGGCGCTGCTCCAGCGCCAGCGCGAAGACCTCGCCGAGCACAGCGCCTGGCAGCAAACCCTGCAGGACAAGGGCTGGCAGAACGGTGTTCCGGCCGGCGCCAGTCAGCAGGACCAGACCGATTACGCCGTCGGCATGCTCCGTGATGCGGCAGCGGCGAACCGGGTGTATCAGGGCAGCTTGATCAAGTCCGGCGCCGGGCAATTGTTGCTCAGCGGCGCAAACACCTATCGCGGCCCGACCACCGTCAACGGCGGTCTGCTGATCGTCAACGGTTCGCTGACTTCAGCGGTCACCGTCAACGACAGCGGCACCCTCGGCGGCTCGGGAAGCATCGGTGCGTTGACCGCCAACAGCGGCGGCCGGGTCGCACCGGGCAACTCCATCGGCACCTTGAGCGTCGCCGCTGATGTGACACTCGCCCCGGGCTCGACGTACGCCGTTGAGCTGTCGCCCACCAGCAGCGACCGCATTGTCGCCGGCGGCACGGCAACCGTGAGCGGCGCCAACGTCAGCCTGGCGCTGGAAAACAGCCCGACCTTGCTCAGTAGCGCCGAAGCGCAAAGCCTGCTCGGTCGTCAGTACAACATCCTGCAAGCGGCCGGTGGCGTGCAGGGGCAGTTCGCTGCGGTGGTGCCGAACTACCTGTTCATCGGCGGCGCCCTCGACTACGCCGCAAGCGGCATCCAGCTGAATATCCAGCGCAATGCCACAAGCTTCGCCAGCGTCGGGCAAACGCCAAACCAGCGTTCGGTGGCGGCGGCAGTCGAAGCGCTGGGCGCCGGCAATTCGGTTTACGAAAGCGTGCTTCGTGCACCGACTCAGGCTTCGGCCCAGCAAGCCTTCCAGCAACTGAGCGGCGAGATTTATCCGGCGCTGGGGACAATGCTGATCAACGACAGCCGCCAGTTGCGTGATGCGGTCGGCGAGCGGCTGCACGATCAATCGGCGACCCGCAGCAACGGCTGGATCAAAGCCCTCGGCGCCTGGGGCAGCACCGATTCCAGTCACGACACGGCCGGGTACAACACCTCGATCGGCGGTCTGCTGGCGGGTGTCGACGGCGCGCTCGATGAGCAGACCCGCATCGGTCTGGTCACCGGCTACAGCGATAGCTCCTTGAGCATGGGCTCGGGCACGCATTCCTCGGCGAAAGTCGACAGCTACCACCTTGGCGCTTACGCCGGACACGACATCGGCGCCTGGCGCTTGAGCAGCGGTGCGGCGTACAGCTGGCATCGCGGCGATGTGAAGCGCGATCTGCAATACGACGAGGTCAGCGCCAAGCAAAAAGCCAAGCTAGATGCGACCACCACCCAAGTCTTCGCCGAAGCAGCGTATCGCTTGCAGCTGCAACCTTTGGCGCTGGAACCGTTCGCCAACCTGACTTACCTGCATCTGGACACCGAAGGCTTCACTGAGAAGGGCGACGCCGCTGCGCTGAAAAGCGCTGGGGATCAGCGCGATGCAGTGTTGAGCACCTTGGGCGTGCGGGCGAGCAAAACCTTCAACCTTTCCAGCCAGCAAACGCTGGACGTCAGCGCTCGGCTCGGTTGGCAGCACAGCCTCAGCGATATTGAATCGCAGCAGCATTTGCGCTTTGCCAGCGGCGGCACGCCGTATTCAGTGGAGAGCTCGGCGCTGGTGCGCGATGCCGCACTGGTTGGCGTGCAGGCCAGTCTGGCGTTGAGCAAGGACGTGCGGGTCAACCTCGATTACAACGGCCAACTCGCCAGCCGCGAGAAGCTGCATGGCGTTGGGCTGAGTCTGAACTGGCAGTTCTGACACAGGATTTTTTGCAACATCACTAAGGAAGGTCGTGGATGGATAACAACAATACCCCCGCGCAATCGGGTGGCCGCTTTGCCCTGAAAACCCTGACAGTCGCCATGCTGTGTGCCAGTGCGATGGCGCAGGCAGCGCCTTACGTGGAAAACGGCCGCAACGGCGATCCGTCGAGTTGGCGCAGCAGTGAATTCAAGGCCGACTGGGGCCTGGGGGCGATCGGCGCGGATTACGCTTACGCCGCTGGCTATACCGGCAAAGGCGTGAAGCTGGGGGTCTTCGATCAGCCGGTCTACGCCGCGCATCCGGAGTTCTCTGGCAGCAACAAAGTCGTCACCCTGGTCACCAGCGGCATTCGCGAATACACCGACCCGTACATCCCGGTGAAGGCCGGCGATGCGTTTGTCTATGACGGTTCGCCCTCGGTCGGCTCCAACGGTAAGCTCGGCGCCCACGGCACTCACGTCGGCGGCATCGCGGCGGGCAGTCGCGACGGTGGGGTGATGCATGGCGTGGCATTCGGTGCGCAGATCATCAGCGCCGACAACGGCGACCCAGGCCCGGAAGATGGCATCGTGCGCGGCAACGACGGCGCGGTGTACAAGGCCGGTTGGGATGCGCTGATCGCCAGCGGAGCGCGGATCATCAATAACAGCTGGGGCATCGGCATCACCGACCGCTTCGACCTCGGCGGCCGCGATCCGGCGTATCCGCACTTCACCGTCAACGACGCGCAGTTGCAGTTCAACGAAATCCGCACCTTGCTCGGCACCAAACCCGGCGGCGCCTACGACGGCGCCATTGCCGCCGCACGCAGCGGCATCGTCACTATTTTTGCCGCTGGCAACGATTACAACCTGAACAATCCGGATGCCATCGCCGGCCTCGGCTACTTCGTCCCGGACATCGCGCCGAACTGGATCACCGTCGCCGCCTTGCAGCAGAACCCGGACACCGCCAGCGCCAATCCGTATGTGATCAGCACGTTCTCCTCGCGTTGCGGCTATACGGCGAGTTATTGCGTCTCGGCGCCGGGCACCAAGATCTACAGCTCGATCATCGAAGGCACCAACGCCGGCAACCTGACCACCAGCTACGCCAATTACAACGGCACGTCGATGGCGGCACCGCACGTCGCCGGTTCCATCGCCGTGCTGATGGAGCGTTTTCCGTACATGAGCGGCGATCAGGTCGCCAGCGTGTTGCGCACCACCGCCACCGACCTCGGCGCGCCGGGCATCGACGCCTTGTACGGCTGGGGCATGATCAACCTGCGCAAAGCCATCGACGGCCCGGCGATGTTCGTCACCGAGCAGGACATTCCCGAGGAATTCCGCGTGCAGGGCGCTTATGGCTCTGGCCAGTTCGTTGCTGACTTGCCGGGCATCGGCGCGATCATCGATCAGGGCAAACCGACCGAGCGCGTGTGCAGCGACATCACGTGCGGCCTCGATACCTGGCGCAACGACATCGGCGGCCATGGCGGTCTGACCAAGCAAGGTATCGGCACCCTGGTGCTGACCGGCAACAACACTTACAGCGGCCCGACGCTGGTCAATCAGGGCCGCTTGGCCATCAACGGTTCGCTGCAATCGGCGGTCACCGTCAACAACGGCGGCATCCTCGGCGGCAATGGCCGCATTGGCGCGCTGGCGGTGAGCAGCGGCGGTACGGTGGCGCCGGGCAATTCCATCGGCACCCTGAACGTCGCGGGTGACGTAACCTTCGCGCCGGGTTCGACCTACGCCGTAGAGCTGTCGCCGACCAGCAGCGATCAGATCGTCGCGGGCGGCAAAGCGGTCATCGACGGCGCCACGGTGAGCCTGTCGCTGGAAAACAGCCCGACCCTGCTCAGCACCGGCGAAGTGCAGAGCCTGCTCGGCACCCGCTACAACATTCTGCAAGCGGCGGGTGGCATTGAAGGGCGCTTCGGCCAGGTCTTGCCGAATTACGCCTTCCTCGGCGGCACTCTGGATTACTCGGCGGGCGGCATTCAGTTGGCGGTCGGGCGCAATGAGGCATCGTTTGCCAGCGTCGGGCTGACGCCGAACCAGCGCGCCGTTGGTGCGGCCGCCGAGCGTCTGGGCGCGGGCAACGCGCTGTTCGAAACCCTGTTGCTGTCGCCCAACGCGGCGTCGGCGCAACAGGCCTTTCAACAGTTGTCCGGCGAGATCCACCCGGCCATCGGCACGCTGCTGATCAACGACAGCCGCTACCTGCGCGAAGCCGTCGGCGAGCGTCTGCGTGAGCGTGATCTGTTCAACGCCGATGCGCCGACTGATGATCGCAGCAACGCCTGGGTCAAAGTCCTCGGCTCGTGGGGCGAGAGTGACGGCGGCCATGACAATGCCGATTCCAACAGCTCCATCGGGGGGCTGCTGGCCGGTGTCGACGGGCTGATCGCTGAAGATACCCGTCTCGGTTTCGTCACCGGTTACAGCGACAGCTCGTTGAGCATGGGCAGCGGCACGCATTCGTCGGCGTCGGTCGACAGCTACCATTTGGGTGCATATCTGGGCCATGAGATCGACGCGTTGCGCCTGACCGTCGGCGGCGCCTACAGCTGGCATCGTATCGATGTGAAACGTGACCTGCAGTTCGGCGACGTCAGCGGCAAACAGAAAACCAAACGTGACGCGACCACCGCGCAACTGTTCACCGAGGCCGCTTACGATCTGGGCCTGCAACCGATGAACCTGGAGCCGTTCGCCAATCTGTCCTACGTGCACCTCAACACCGACAGCTTCACCGAGAAGGGTGACGCTGCCGCGCTCAAGGGTGGCGAAGACAACCGCGACGTGGTGCTGTCGACCCTCGGCGTACGCGGCAAGCGCAGCTTCGCCTTGTCGGATAAGCATCAGCTGGAACTGGGCGCCAGCCTCGGCTGGCAGCACAACCTGAGCAGCGTCGATGCCGACAGCCATCTGGCCTTCGCCAACGGCAACAGCGCGTTCACTGTGCAGAGCGTGTCAATGGATCGTGACGCCGCCGTGGTCGGCGTGCGCGCGGGTCTTGCGCTCAATCGCGACGTGCGGGTCAACCTCGATTACAACGGCCTGATCGGCTCGAACGAGAAGGATCACGGCGTCGGCCTGACCCTCGACTGGCAGTTCTGAGGCGTAACCGGCAGCGCTTCACGGGCTGCCGGTTTTTCCAAAAAAAGGAGCGCTGCACATGGGATTGTTCGATTACAAAAATCCAACTGTGCAGGAGATCCAACTGGGCAGGAGATTTTAATTGTGCAGGAGATCCAAATGTGGGAGCGGGCTTGCTCGCGAAAGCGGTGTGTCAGTCAAGAAGGTGCCGTATGACACTCCGCTTT